>JAKANS010000197.1 GCA_021823625.1 bacterium
TGGCCTGCGCCCGGCCCGTTGGCTCCGACACCCCCATCGCAACCTCGAAGTGTAAACCATGACCTGTCTCCCGCGTGTCAACCCTGTCCTGTCCCCGTGCCGTTGGCTCCGACACCCCCATCGCAACCTCGAAGTGTAAACCATGACCTGTCTCCCGCGTGTCAACCATGTCCTGTCCCCGTGCCGGTCGCCCGCCATCCCGGAACAACTCGACGAGATTTCCCGCGTGGCCTCCCAGGCCATCGAGGAGGTGCGCGAGGTTTCCTACAATCTCCGTCCCTACCAACTCGACCGCCTCGGCCTCACCCTGGCGCTCCGCGACCTGGTCAACCGCGTCGCCGCCTCCGCCGCCATCCCCTTTCACACCGAAATCGATCCCGTGGACCGCCTCCTGTCGTCCGAGGGCGAAATCAACCTGTTCCGCATCGTGCAGGAGGGCCTCAACAACATCGTCAAGCACTCCGATGCCGCTACGGCGCGGGTCACGATTCGCCCCGCCGGCGGCACGCTTCAGCTCGTCATCGAGGACGATGGCCGCGGCTTCGATTACGCCGCGCTGTTGGCTGATCCGAAACGCCCGCGCGGCTTTGGCCTCAGCGGCCTGGCCGAGCGCGTCCGCATTCTCAACGGCCGCCTCCGCTGTGATCCCTCCGCCGGTCAGGGCACCCGGCTGACCGTGGAAGTGCCCTTGCCGACAAGCCATGAACAAAAGCAGCCTTCGCATCCTGATCGTTGACGACCACCCCGTCTTCCGCCAAGGGCTGCGCCAGATCATCGAATCGCAGCCGGGCTTCCAGGTCGTCCAGGAAGCCGGCGACGGTGTCGCTGCCGTGAAACTCGCGGCCGAGTTGAAGCCCGACGTTATCCTGCTCGACATTGATCTGCCGAGCATGAACGGCCTCGACGCCATTCGCGCCATGAGCCGGCAGCGCATCAGCGCCGGCATCATCTGCCTGACGATGTACAAGGCCGAGGACATGTTCAACGAGGCGATGGACCTGGGCGCCACCGGCTACGTGCTCAAAGACAGCGCCGCGCAAGACATCCTGGTCGGCATCAAAACCGTCGCCGCCGGCCACCGCTACATCAGCCCGTCGTTAGCCGATTGCCTGTTCGCGCGCAGCGTCCGCGCCAAAGAACTGCGCCAAGAAAAGCCCGGCCTCGAGCAGCTCACCCCCGCCGAGCGCCGCATCCTCAAACGAATTGCCGACGACAAAACCAGCAAGGAAATCGCCGACGAACTCGGCCTCAGCCCGCGGACGATTGAAAACCACCGCGCCAACATCTGCGACAAGCTGAGCCTGCACGGCAGCCACAGCCTGCTCAAGTTCGCCTTCGAGAATAAATCCAGGCTCTGAGTAAAAACACCTACTCGCCCGAGTAAACACCGTCACCTGTTTCGGGAGGGTCCCTCCATTCCACGTTCCGTGTCGCTGCTTCACGCTCGCGAACGTGCATTGCAGCAGATGTAGCGACCTCAAAGTCTTGATCATCGATGACCATGCCTCCATGCGCCGGACCATCAAAGCGGTCCTGAACGCGCCGGGGGTGGAGTGGCTCGATGGCGCGGACGGCCGCGAGGCCCTGCGCCTGTGCTGCGCGCACCGGCCGGACTGGGTGCTCATGGACATCAAGATGCCGCAGATGGATGGCATCGAGGCCACGCGCGAAATCCACCGCCGCTGCCCCGCCACGCGCGTCGTCATCGTCACCAATTACGACGATCCCGGCTTGCGCGCCGAGGCGGCAACCGCCGGCGCCTGCAGCTTCCTGTCCAAAGAGCATCTCTGCGACCTGCGCCGAATCCTGGGCCTTGACCCTGCCGATGCGCCCCATGGGGCGGCTGCGCCCAACCCTCCTTTGAAACCATGAAGAGGCCGAAGAGAAGTTCCGACAATTTCCTATCAGTTCAGTATCAGTGATATGAAAACCACGCATCCCGCAAACACCCGTCACCCGGCTGCGCGCCGGTGGATCACCTCTTTGCTTCATGCCTGGCTTCTGGCCGGCGCGCTGTTGTTGCCCGCCGGCCTCCACGCGGCGGGCGTGACCATCATCACACACGGCTACAACCCGAGCGTCTCCGGCACACCGGCCTGGCTGGCCTCCCTGCGCGATGACATCGCCACTAACTTCCTCAACGGCGCCCAGAACTACGGCACCATCACGGTCCCAGGAACGCTCGGCTCACTGACAGCCACCTGCTCGCCGTGGAATGTTGCTTTGTCCAGCGGCTACAGCCGCGGCGGCGGCGCTGCGGGGGTTCCCGCGTCCCCTCAGCACCAACGAAGTGCGCATCCAACGACCGACAAGGAAGGTTCGCGCCCGGGCCGGGCAACCTCGGGTTCACGGAACTGAAACGATCATGAAAACGCTGCGTCAGCGCTCCCCCGTTGCCGCCGGGACCCGTCGAGGCCAAGTCCCGGGGCGGCGGCGTGTGTTTCGGGTCGCGGCGATTCTGCTGCTGGGGTGGGCTTGCTTGGCCCCTTCCCTGCAAGCCCAGTGGCTCACCCAGCGCGTGCCGTTGCAGCCCGGCTGGAACGCCGTCCATCTCCAGGTGCAACCGGAGCCAGGCGAGTGCGCGCAGGTCTTCGCGGGCCACCCTGTGCAGAGCGTCTGGAAATGGGACCGGCGTTTCTCGACCATCGAGTTCGTGGTCGATCCCGCCACCTTGTTGCCCGAAAGCCCGGATTGGTTGATGTGGCTGGCGCCATCCGACCCGCGCTCATTCCTGAACCGCCTGTTCGATCTGCAAGGCGGCCAGTCCTACCTCATTAAGGTTGCCCCCAACGCCGCGCCGTTCACCCTGGCGATCAAGGGGGCGTGTCATCCTTCCCCGGCTGGACTGGTATCCGCACGGCCTGAACCTGGTGGGATTCCCGGTGCATCCGAACAACCCGCCGACGTTCACCGATTTCTTCCGGTTCACGCCCGAGGTGGACACCGCGCGCGGCTACGCCAACGAACTTTACCGTCTCGATACGCGGGGCTGGGGCCAGCGCATCGCGCAACCGGCGCGCGACCACGTTCAGCCGGGCGTCGCTTACTGGATCGGCTGCGCCCGCGCGCCGGCTTACTTCTCGGCACTCCACGTCACACCCAGCGGCGGAGCGGTGGATTTCGGTACGCTGCTGGTGCGGCAGGACCTCACCATTAAAAACGCGCACCCCACCAACACGCTGATCGCGTGGGTACGGCAGCGGGCCTCGGAAAGCCCGCCTGCGACCGGCGAATACCCGGAACTGGCCGGCCCGGTCCCGCTGTCCTATCTCTCGAAGAACGCCAGCAACCGGTGGGAGTGGAGCGATTTCCCGGCGACCGGCCTGTCGCGCGCGCTCGCGCCGGGCGAGGAGTGGCCGTTGCGGTTGGGCGTCCGCCGGCAGGATTTCGTCCCGTACACGCCGCACGGCACGAATGGCGCGGCGTACCAGAGCATCCTGGAAGTCACCGACGCCGGTGAATCGCTGATGAACCGCGTGCCGGTCCTGGCGCAAAAACATGCCGCGCTGCTGGGCAGCCCGTTGGACCAGCACGACGACAACGAGGGCCTGTGGGTGGGGCAGGCGACCGTGAACCGGATCAACGCGCCCGCCTACACGGGCACAAATCTGTTGAGCACGCCGGCCCCGATTTCGTTCCGCCTTCTGCTGCACGTGGACGCGTATGGCCAGACACACCTGCTTCAGCAAGTTGTGCTCGCATGGGACCCGACACTTGCCACGCCGCCGCACACCAACGGCACCTACGCGCTCTACGCCGACGAGCACGCCCTGCCGACCGATGCCACGGACGTGAGCCGCATCAGTTCGGCGGCGTTTCCGCTGATGCCGCCCGTGGGGCTGGCCGGCAGCTTCACCAACGCGCTGGCCGGCACGGTCACGGTGCGCTTTGACGACCCGACCAACCCCTTCCTCCATCGCTATCATCCGATGCACGACAACCAGGACTGGGATTTTCAGGCCTACACCAACGCGGTGGAGACGCGCACCATCGTGCGTGACATCGCCCTGATTTTCAGCGCCGTCACGAACGCCTCCGCCAATCCGTACTACGGCGCGGAGAGCGTGCGCGGGAGTTACCAGGAAACACTTTCCGGGCTGCGCGCCCAAGTCATCTGCCTGAAAGGCGGTTTCGCGCTGCAGCGCATCAGCCGCATCAACGAACTGCGAGGCACAACACCATGAAAACCAATTCAAATCCGAAATCCGAAATCCGAAAGAAGCCCGAAATCCGAAGCCCGAACCGGCGCGGCACGACAGCGTGCGGGGCCCGCTGGAATCCTCATGTGCGGCGGCTTTCCTTGCGTTGGTGATTCTGCTCGCCGCCACCGGCCTGGCACACGGGCAGAGCATCCCGGCGCTCATCAACTATCAGGGCAGGCTCACGGACAACCTGGGCAACCCGGTCACCAGCGGCAGCTACGACGTCCAGTTCCGCATCTGGGACCACCCGACCCAGGCCGGGGCCGGCGACTACATCTGGGGCCGCTCCTTCCCGCTGCACGTCGTCACCAATGGCCTGTTCAATGTCTTGCTGTCCGACGATGGCAGCCCGGTCCTGACGCCTGGCACGCCGCAGGCCGCGTCCCTCCGCGACGCATTCGCGGGTACGGATCGCTACCTGGGCCTGACCATCACGCGCAACCCGCAGGGCCAGATCACGTCGCCCATCGAGATCAGCCCGCGCCAGCGATTGGTCAGCGCGCCCTACGCCATCCAGGCCCAGAATGCCGCGCTGGCAGGCTTCGCCACCAACGCGGCCAGCCTGGTCAACGACACCAAGCGGCAGATTGTCACCATCACTGGCACCAACGTCGTCGTGAACGGATCCATCTCGGGCTACGGGACCATTCCTCTCGGCGGCATCATCATGTGGTCCGGCGCGTCCGTTCCCGCCGGCTGGGCGCTGTGTGATGGGGCCAACGGCACGCCGGACCTGCGCGGGCGTTTTGTTCTGGCATCGGGCACGGGCGCCGGTCTCACGGCGCGCATGCTCGGCCAGACCGGGGGCGAACAAGCGCACGCGCTGACCGTAAGTGAAATGCCCTCCCACGCCCATGCGGTGGCGGATCCCGGACATGGTCATAATTTCACTTTTCACTACTCTGAAAGCGGTGGCTGGAATGGCGGCGCGTTTCAACTCACCGACCGCACGCCGAGAGGCACGGGTACCACCGAACTACTAAACAACACCACCGGCATCAGCATCCAAAACAATGGCAGTGGCACGGCCCACAACACCATGCCGCCCTTCTACGTCCTGGCCTTCATCATGCGGGTGCAATGAGGGGCCAACCATGCAAACGGAGCGAACAGCGGGTGGCCGGAGGGCGCGGGGCGCGTCGTGGACGCACGGCGCTGGATTCTGTTTCGGGGACGCCGGCGCGGGTCTGTCGGAAATCCGAAATCTGAAACCCGAAATCCGAAACTCGAACCCGGCGTCGCCAGAATCCAGTAGCGCAGAGTTGCACGCTGCTGTATCGCCGACTTGCAGTCGGCGGATCGTCCGCCAACCGAGAGAACCCCGGACTTCGGACGGCCGGCGGAGTGCGACTCCGCGATACAGCAGCGTGCAACTCTGCGCTACGAGCCCGCCCGATGGCGCCTGCCACGAAGGGAAATCGCCTCCATTTTGCACACGATTTCGACTGGACGACGGGGAATCCAAGATCCGTTCGGTATTCGGATTTCGGGCTTCCTTCGGATTTCGGATTTGTCTCCCTCTTTGCCTGGTTCGCCTTGGCGGTCGTCCCCGGCCTTGGCCCCGCCGCCCGCGCCGGCGACTACAACCTCGACACCAGCCACCGGAACTACTGGTTCTCCCCCCGGCCCCGCAGGCGGAGCGTTCACGAACTACTTCAGCCCCGATTTGACCAACGCCTCCACCGCCATTTATGGCGGCAGCGTGATGGACAATACGACGAACGCCTTCCTCCCGAACGACGGTGTCCGCTACGGCCTGGCGCAATCCGCCTTCGGCCAGCCGGTCGAGGGCATCCGGGCCGATGTCGCGCTGGGCAGCCTGATCGCGGCGCCCGCCGGCACCGACACGAATCGGCCACCGGCCAATTTCGTCGCCGTGAAGGTGGGCGACAATCCCGCCGCATACTACGAGTGTACCGCCCCCCGCGGCGGTGCGTTCTGGGTGCCGTCCACCGGCCAGATCATCGCCGCGCAACCCAACAGCATCACCATTGACTGGATCACCCTCGCCGGCACGACCAATCGCCAGGTGCTGAACGTGAGCGCCGTCCCGGCCGGTCGCCCGGCCCGCCTCTTCTGGACCGAATCGCCCTACGACGCGCCCAAGGTCAGCCTCCAGGAGCTGTTTCCGGCCATCCACTACAACTCGGAAGTGCCGCCGCCGGTCCTTGATATCGTCACCAACGTCAACGGCGGCGTCACCAATGTCATCACCAACTACGTCTCCGGCGTGTGGCTCGATGCCCAGAAACAACTCCACGCGAAAAACGTCTCCGGCATGTTCCTGGTCGAGTATTACCAGACCGGCGGGGTACGCCCGGCAGGTGACCAACGGCGTCGAAGTCGTCCAGGTGCTGGAGCCGGACGTGGAGATCGTGGCGGCCGACGTGGGCGCGCGGTTGCTGCCGGTGGATGGCTATTGGGCCAACGTGGACGGCATCAACGGCATCCTCCCCAACGTCACCGAAGGCATCAACGACACCGCCTACGTGTAGGCCCAGACCGGGCCGAAGAACAACTGGGCCTTCGCCGTCAAGCGGACCTGGATGGAGCCGTGGGCGTTGGAGATTTACTGGCAGCACAAAGGCCGCATGGGCGTGGTCTGGCCCTACGAGGTGGACTGGTATTCCTGCGACTGGCCGGCGCATCCCCAGTTGTTCGTCCTCGGGGACTCGCCGACCGACCAGGCGCCCGCGCTGATTCCGACCGAGTTGTCCGCCGCACTCATGGAAGACATGGACCCGCCGCTGCACGCAAACTTGTCCCCGAGTGGCCGTTCGTTCAGCACGACCCAGTCCGGCACCTGCCTGCTCAAGTACACGACGCACGACAACATCTGGTTCGAGGTCGTCCAAACCGTCAGCCACACGAACTGGGTCTATTTTGACTTGCAACCGAAGGATTGGCCGATTGGGCAGGAACTGGTGCCGGGCGAGCCGGAGGCCCATGCCCTGTGGTTCGATGCCGACGGCGACTACGTGATGGTCGGGCAGAGCTTCCTGAACCGTCTCAGCGACTGGACACTTTCGTTTTGGTTCAATCCCTCGGTCATCACCAACGGCACGCTTTATTCCGAAGGCGATCCGCTGGCCACGCTGAAAGTTGAGCTGACACCCAATGCGCAGTTGCAAGTCGGCGTGTGGAACAAGACCGTCCCCGGCTACTGGGTGTGGACGACGACGAGTGGCGCGCCCGTGCAGTCCAACCGCTGGCAACAACTCACCGTGGCCCTCGCCGGCGCCAGTGACACCAACGGCACCTTGCGGCTCTATCTGGACGACTACACCTGGGAAGCCACCAACTTCCACCGGCTCAACTTCGACGGCGTGCATCAGGCCGTGCTCGCCGCCACGTCGTGGAACCCCGTCACGGACTTCTTCCACGGCAAACTGGACGAGATGCGGATCTGGAACATGGCGCTCACCGCCGACCAGATTCGCAGCAACCGCTACGACGTGTGGCCGGACACGGCAGGCAACCTGATCGCCAACTTCCCCTGCGACGAGGGGCGGGGTGCCGTGGCCCACAACCTGGCCGGCGACAAGGATGGCACCGTGTATGGCGACAGGCTATGGTCCTGGGGCCAAGTCATCCCCAGCGGCGATTGGGCGGAGTTTCCCGGTTACATCCACGTCGCGGAGGGTGACCGCTACAACGTCAATCGCTACGACTACCCGACCGAAGCGGCCCCCGACGCGGCGTCCTACGTGTTCGCGGCGAACACGGGCCAACTCGAAGTCTGGTGGGCCAATCAAAGCCGGCAGGTGGACATGCCCGCCGTGTATTACCCGTCGCGCGTCACCCGTTATCAAAATGTGTGGCCCGACGACCCGCCGCAGCTCGTCATCGCCAGCGGCCTGGGCAGCAGCGGCGACCAACTGACGCCGGCGGACAACGCGCTGTATTTCGACGGCTCGAACGACACCGTGAACGTGGGCCACGACGCCGGCTTCAATGTCGGCAACACCCTGACCATCGAAGCCTGGATCAAGCCGGCCAGCTTGTCCGGTCGCCATGCGGTCTTCTCGACGCGGCTCGACAACGCCGCCGGTTCATTCCAACTGGAAGTCGGCGCCGGAAGCGACGGCGCCAATCGCCTGGTTGTCTCGGGTGTCAACACCTGGGTGGCGCAAACCGACGACAACGCGCTCGCCCCCAATCAGTGGACGCACGTTGCCTACACGCGCACCGGCACGGGCGCCGGCACGCATGCCCTCTACGTCAACGGGGTGCCGCAAACCCTGGTTTCCGACGCCAACTATCCGTTCGTGGACAACGCCAGTGACAAGGTCATCGGCTCGGGCACAAGCGGAGATTTCTTTCAGGGAGAGGTGGGCGAAGTGCGCATCTGGAACGTGGCCCGTACCCAGGCGGAGTTGCAGGCCAACGGGCTCACCCGCCTGCGCGGCGACGAACCGGGGTTGGTGGCGTATTACCCGTTTGGCAAAAGCGACGATCCGGCCGTGCTGGCCGACGTCGGGCCAAACAGTCTGAACGGCGCGATCGCCGGCGCCATTTGGGCTGGCGCGGGCCGGCCGCTGGTGACCTCGGCGCCCTTCGTGACTGGTGCTCCTTCGATCTATTCTCAGAACGATCCGTCGCGGCCCGGCTACAACCCCAACGAGGAACACGCCTTGATAATGGGCGGGGTCGCCTTTGCGCTGCGCAACGATCTCAATCAGACCAACAGCTCCCAGCCGTTCGTGCTGGTGGACGGCCTCGACCCGGACACGGCGCGGCCCCAGATGGCCGTCTTTAGCGTCGCGGCCACGAATCTGGAATATCGCTTCGAGCGCGACCTCACCGCCGGTCTGCCCATTCTGCCGATCCTGCCGCTGGGCGCGATGCCGCTTTGCACCGGAAACTACACCGACACGGAACCGCCCGCCTGGCAGGACCGGAAGCTGGGCTGGTGGGCCGTCTCGGCGGGCGACGACGGCGGTGCCGCCGACGCGATCATGCATTTCTATTACCAGATGCAGCCAACGTTTTACTTCCCGGCGCTGGCCCCCAACCAGCAACCCGCCATCGGCGCGGAGGTGCCCTGGCTGCCGATGCCGTTCCATAACTCCGGCACCTCCGGCACGCCGGTCGCCGTCACCTACCATGTTTCCTGGCCGGACAATCTGCCCGAGTTGCAGCTCGGGCAGACGCTCACCGTGGCCACGCGCGGGCTGCCCGACGTCTGGGACCAACTCAGCGCCCAGGTCGTCTATGACCAGTCGGCCCGATTGGGCCAGGGATCGAGTGCCACCCTGTTCGATCCGGTGGCCGACGCCGAGGTGGACCTCGACCGCGCGGTCATTGACGCGATGGTTCAAAGCCAGCTTGCGCGCCAGGAATTGACCAGCCCGCTGATCCGTTTTCCCAAGCTCCCGCCGTCCATTTACCCGCGGCTTTTCTTCGACCCGAACCGGGGCGCGGGGGGCCGGCTGGTGCTGGAAGGCCAGTTGGTTTCCACTCTCACCGGCAGCGGCTATTTGCTGCTCAACCTGCTGGAGGATTTCGAGAAGGGCCAAGCCAAAGCCACCGCCAGCGGCATTGACTCGGCGCTGAAAACCAAGTGGGACACGGCGGTCACGAGTCTCCCGGGCAAGCTTACTTACATTGAACCGAATACGCCCTATGTGAACG
>JAKANS010000198.1 GCA_021823625.1 bacterium
GCAGCCCTTGATGATTTCGTCGAGCAGCGCGAAAGGCAGGCCGAATTGGCGGATGACGGGCTGAAGTTCGCGGTTGACTGGAAACCGTGGCTGGCCGCCGTTGCAGGCCGCGCGCACGTCGTCGCGCCAGGCGGTGAGCCGGCGACGGCGCTCCTCCGCGGACAACGCGTCTTCATCCGCCACGTCGTCCACCTCGCGGCAAAAGGCATAAAGCGCACACATGGCCGAGCGCTGCGGGGGCGGGAGCAACACGAACGCCATCGCGAGGTTCGAGGCGCTTTTGCGGGTGATGGCGTGGCTGACGAGGTCGCTCAAAGTCCGGGCGGCGCCTGGCCTTCCGGGCGCGGGGGCGGCAGGCCGCCGGTTTCGGCCAGAGTTGGGTTGCGCGAGCGATGATCTCGCCGACGACGCCGGCGCCGATGCGCGCCAGCCTCCGATTCTTCATCCAGGCTCTCGGATTCGGACTCCGCCTCGTTGGTCGCCGGCTCGCGGCGCCGGTGGTGGGAGCGATGGTGGTGATGCCGGCGGGACCGGCGGCGTTTGAACCAGGCGGTCAGCACCAACAGGATCACGAGTCCCAGCCCCCCCGACACGAGCAGGAGGATGAGCATGTCCCGGCCCGTCCCGGGGGCGCGGGTGACTTCGCCCACCTCGTTCGGCAGGAGGGCGGCGGCGAAGAGGGGCGACCAAGGCAAGGCGTTCATCGTTCCTGCTCAGCGGGTGTCAATTCTTCAGTGTCCGTCAACTGGCTGGTGTCGAGGCTGAGGTTTTGCATTTTGTAACGCAAGGTCTGGGCGCTGATGTGGAGCTGGTGGGCCGTGCGGGTCAGGTGGTAATTGTTTTGCTCCAGATAGCTTAGAATCAGGTCGCGCTCGTAAGCGGCCAGGTGCTCCTCGAGCGAGGCGTCGGCCAGCGGTTTTTCCGGAACCAGGTGGCGCAAGCGGTTCTCGACCGCGAAGTCCGGGAGATTCTGGGCCTGGATGTTGGGGGTGCTTTCCAGAATGACCGCGCGCTCGATCACGTTCCGCAACTCACGCACGTTTCCGGGCCAGTGATGGCGGCACAGCTTGTCCTGCGCTGCCGGCGAAATCGCGGTGATGTTCTTGCCCATCGCGAGGCTGAAGTGGCGCAAAAAGTGTTCGGCGAGCTGAAGAATGTCGTCGCCACGCTCCCGCAACGGCGCGGGCCGGAACTGCACCACGTTCAGGCGGTGAAACAGGTCTTCCCGGAAGCTGTTCTGGCGGATCGCCTGGACGATGTCACGGTTGGTCGCGGCGATGAGCCGGACGTTGACGCGCAGTTCCTGGTTGCCCCCCACGCGGGTGAAGCTGCCGTCCTCGAGGAACCGCAGCAGCTTGGCCTGCAACGGGCGGCTCATGTCGCCGATCTCGTCGAGGAAGATGGTGCCGCCGTCGGCTTCTTCCACGCGGCCCGCCTTCTGGCGCATGGCGCCGGTGAACGCGCCCTTTTCGTGACCGAAGAGTTCGCTTTCGAGCAACGTGTCCGGGATGGCGGCGCAGTTGATGCGAATGTAATTCTGGTCGCGCCGCTGGCTCAGCGCATGGATGGCGCCGGCGACCAATTCCTTGCCGGTGCCGCTTTCACCGAGGATGAGCACCGTCGCGTTCGTGGGGGCCACGGTCTCGATCAGCCGGCGCAAGGCCTGCATGGACGGGGAATCGCCGATGATCTGGTCCAGCCGGATGGCCTCGCCCACGCGGGCACGCAAGGCCGCGATTTCCTGGCTCTTACGGTAGTCGTTCGCGCACCGGGCGATGGCGTGGCGGAGTTGCTCCGGCTCGAACGGTTTCCCGAGGTAATCGATGGCCCCGGACTGGATGGCCTCGACCGCCAGGCGCGGCGTGGCGTAGGCGGTCATGATCAGGACCGGCAGTTGGGGCCAGCGACCGCGGATTTGCTTGAGCAGCTCGTACCCGCTCATGCCCCCCAGCCGCGCGTCCGAGATGACCATGAAGAATTCCTCGGCCGTGATGAGCTTGAGCGCCTCTTCGGCCGAATCGACGGTGCGGATGTCGAACTCGGGACACACCGTTGCCATCATGCTCTCGAAGACGCGTCGGGCGTTCTTCTCGTCATCGACAAACAACAGGGGCGGCAAGGGCACGCTCATTTGCGCAATCGCATCATCGTTCGAGCCGGGAACTGTAGGGTGAAGCGCGCGCCGTGTCCAAGCTCGGATTCCACCCAGACCTGTCCGCCGTACAGTTCCACGTTGTGCTTCACGATCGCCAGTCCCAGCCCGGTGCCCTTTTCGCGCGTGGTGAAGTAGGCGTCGAAGATCCGTTCGCGCAGGTTTTCGGGCACGCCGGGGCCGTCGTCTTCGAAGACCACCAGCACCGAGAAGTTCTCGCCCTGGCGCGTGCTCACCCAGAGGTTCCCGTGGCCGCCCTGCACGTCGCGGGCGTTCTGCAGGATGTTCACGAAGGCGTCCTCGATGTGGTTCCGCTGCGCCAGCAGACAGGGCAAGCCCGCGGCGTAATCGCGATGCACCTGCATGTCGAACCGGACGGCGAGGGGAAAAACGCGCGCGATGGCATTCTCCAGTTCCTCCTTCAAATCCAGCTTCTCCACCCGGCCTTCGACGAGTTGGGAGTAGCCCATCAACTCGGTGATCAGCCGATCCGACTTCTCGACCTCCTCACGGATGATCTGGATTTGCTGCGTGATGGTCTTGCCTTCCTTGACCGTCTTTTGAAGCGTGTAGGAGGCGGTGTTGATGATGGCCAGGGGGTTCTTGAGCTGGTGGGCGATCTCCGCCGCGAGACGGCCCGAGGCGGCAAGTTGCTCCCGGCGCAAGGCCAGTTCGGCCTGCTCGTCGGTGGTGCGCCGCCGGCGTTCCAGCAGCGTCTGCAAGCCGTAACACCACACGGCCACGGCCGCGAGGAGCAGGAGCCGCAGAAAGAACGGCTGGCCCAACCCGACGGCAACCGTGAAAACGTCCGGCCACGCGCCGTTGGCGTCGGCCGTGCCCTTGGCGTCCACGGTGGCGATCAGCGCGTCCGCCACCGCGCCAGCCGCGTAAGCGAGGATGGTCAACGAACTCAACGTCGCTTGTGGGCCCACGGCGGGGACACTGATGCAGTTGCGCACGATCAAGACGATGTAAACCCAATAGACGGCGCTATCCACGCCGCCCGTGAGCGCGATGATTGCTCCGAGGAACCAGGCATCCAACAACGCCACGCAGAAAACCAGGCTCTGCAGCGCGGACGGCCCCAGGTGTTCCGACCCTGCCAGCAACAGGCCGGTGCCGACGTTCAGGGCGATGTAGAGCACGAAGAGACCTTGGACGACTCGCAGGGCAGCCTGCCATTGGGCGTGGATCGGCGGTACCTGGCCGTACTGCTCAAATCGCGGGTAGCGATCGCCCAGCAGGTCCGACCAGAAGAGGTAGTAGGCCAGCAGCCCCAGCACGAGCACCTTGATCACCAGGATCAAGTCGCGCTCGTAAAGACGGGGCGGCCCCTCGCCGTGGCGCAGCGGATCACGGAGCGTGGCCCACTCCTTGAAGGTCTGCTTGAGCACCTGCCAGCTCGGGAAGGTCATGGTCTAACCGGATTGCGCCGCTCCCGGTGGGTTGCCGATCAGTGCCAGCGCGCGTGTGGCGATCAGGTCCACCGGCCACAACCGGCCGATGCCTTCGTAGCCGCACGCCAACGAACCTTCCTCCGGCCCGACGAATTCGACGCCGCGCGCCTGGAGCGTCGTGACGTGCTGTTGCGTGGCCGGGTGAAGCCACATTTTGCCGTTCATGGCCGGCGCCACGAGCACCCGCGCTTCGGGTCGCAGCGCCAGTGCCAGGCAGCTCAGGGCGTCATCGGCGAGGCCCAACGCCAGCTTGGCGATGGTGTTGGCCGTGGCGGGCGCGACCAACAGCAGGTCAGCCTCATCGGCCAGCCGGATGTGCACCGGCTGCCAGCCTTCGCTGGCATCGTAGAGATCGGTCACGACGGGATTTCGAGACAGCGTCTTGAACGGCACCGGCGTGACGAACCGTTGCGCGTCCGCCGTCATGACCACATGCACCGTGCAGCCGGCCTTCGTTAAGGTACTCGCGAGATCCACCGCCCGGTGCGCGGCGATCGAACCGGTCACGCCCAACACGATCTGTTTGTTCGCACCCATGTCGTTCGAATTGGCGCCCCGGTCCGATTACACCCCCGCGGGTGCCACCGAACGGCGGGACCGCATCTTCTCCGCTTCGTAAATGGCGCGCACGCGCCGCAGGTCCTCCGCCACGGTCGAACTCAGGACAAGGTAATCGAAACGGTGCCAATCGGCGACCTCGCGCCGCGCCGCGGCCAGGCGCCGCGCGACCACGGCGGGGGCGTCGTGGCCCCGCCGCGCGAGGCGCTCGGCCAGGACCTCGACCGAAGACGGCGTCAGAAAAACGGTTACCAACGCCGCCCGCAACTCGGCGTCGGCCGCCGCGCACTCGCGGATGCTGGCGGCCCCCTGGACATCCACGGTCAACAGCACATCGCGACCCGAGCGCAACCGCGCCGCCACCTCGCTGCGCAACGTGCCGTAGCGATGGCCATAAACTTGCGCGTGTTCGAGAAATTCGCCGGCCGCCACCCGGCGTTCGAATTCCTCGAGTCCGAGAAAGTGGTAGTCCTCCCCGTCCGTTTCCCCCGGTCGGGGCGCGCGCGTGGTGCAGGTCACGATTCGCGTCAGGTCCGGCACGGCGGCGAGCAACTGCTGGCAGACCGTGGTCTTGCCGCCGCCGGACGGTGCGGAGATCAGGAGTAAAACCGGCTCCGGACGAACCGCGCGCGCGGCCGGTGCGGCGGCGGTTGTGGGGGCGGGAATGTCCCTGGGTGGCTTCATCGCTCGCCGTGCCTACTCCACGTTTTGCGCCTGCTCGCGGAACTTCTCGAGTTCGGCCTTCAGCGCCACCACCGCCCGCGAGATATCCGCGTCGTTCGCCTTCGAGCCGATCGTGTTGATCTCCCGCCCCAGTTCCTGGGCCAGAAAGTCCAGCATCCGCCCCACCGGCTCCTCGGACCGCACGCAGTCGTCGAACTGGCCGAAATGGCTTTGCAGGCGGGTGAGTTCCTCGGTGATGTCCGAACGATCGGCGAAAAAGACGACTTCCCTGACCACGCGCTCGTCGTCCGCGCTGATGGCTTCAAGCCCTGCGCCACGGATCCGTTGAAGCAAGTGTTGTTGGTAGTCGCGCGACACCTGGGGCACCCGCTTGCGTACCGCCGCCACCAGCTTTCTCATCGCGGCGATGCGGCCTTTGAGATCCTTGGCGAGGTGGGTGCCTTCGGCCTGGCGGGTTTTAAGCAACGCGGTCAAGGCACGATCCAGAGCGGTTTCCAGCAGCGGCCAGAGCGCCTCGGCGTCGGATTCGGGGTCGTGCGGGCACACGACGCCGGGCACGCGCAGCAACGTGTCCAAGGTCACCCCGCCATTGAGGCCTAGGCTGGCGGCGAGTTGGCTGAGTTCCGCGGCGTACGCTTTGGCGAGCGGGACGTTCACCCGCACCGGTCCGCGCCAGTCGGTGTCGCCGGCGTGCAAGGCCACGCGCACCGACAACCGGCCGCGGGCAACCCGCCGGTGAACTTCATCGCGAACCCGGGATTCCACAGGCTCAAGCTCGCGCGGCAGACTCAGCAGGATCTCGCTTTGTTTGCGGTTCACCGAACTGACCTCGGCGGTGATCTTCAATCCGTCGCGCACCGCCTCGCCGCGGCCGTAGCCGGTCATGGACTTCATCGGCGGCGGACTATGCGGTGGCCCCGTCCGGCTGTCGAACATGGAGTGGCGGCCGATCCGGGCCCGCGGTTGCCCGGCAGAAACGCCCCCAAAATGTTTCCAGAAAGCGCTTGCCTCGTTTCCGGACATGAGTACGGTGTCGAACTTGCCTGAGCGCCACGTGTGTGAACGCTCGCTAAGGCTGAGAAACGAAACGTCAACGTAGAACCTAACCTCAACCTCCGTTGCCCAGCAACGTCTGGTCCGTTAGGCAATGGAGTCTTCGCCGGGAAAACCTCCCGACCGAGCCTCCCGCAGTTATACACAGTCGCAGTATGCTCACCATGGAAGAGGCCCTGAAGCAGAGCGAAAAACGCTTTGTCCCCGGGGAAATTGTCAAGGGGGTCGTCCTTGAAGTCCGTCCGCGGGAAGTCCTCGTGGACATCGGTTACAAGAGCGAGGGCGTCATCTCGCGTGGCGAGTTCGAGGATTTGCCCGAACTCAAGGTCGGCGACGAGGTGGACGTGCTCATCGAACGCCTCGAAGACAAGGAAGGCATGGTCGTCCTCTCGCGCGAGCAGGCCGAGTTCAAGAAAAACTGGGAACGCATCCTGACCATTTGCAACGAGGGCGGCACGATCGAGGGCAAGGTCAAGGCGATGGTCAAGGGCGGGCTCATCGTCAACATCGGGGTCGAGGCCTTCCTGCCCGCCTCGCAGGTGGACATCGTCCCGCCGCGGAACCTCCAGGGGTTCGTCGGCAACAGCTACCGCTTCAAAGTGGTGAAGCTGAACCAGGAACGGCAGAACATCGTCCTGTCCCGCCGCGAACTCATCGAGCAGGAACGCTACGAGCGCCGCTCCAAGCTGCTCAGCGAACTCGTGCCCGGTGACGTCATCAAGGGCACGGTCAAGAACATCACCGACTTCGGCGCGTTCATCGACCTGAACGGCCTCGACGGCCTGCTGCACATCACCGACATGAGCTGGGGCCGGATCAATCACCCCAGCGAAATGCTCAAGGTGGGCCAGGATTTGGACGTGGTCGTGCTCGACGTGAACCGCGAGAAGGAGCGCGTCAGCCTCGGTCTCAAACAAAAGGGCACCAATCCTTGGGACAGCATCGAAACCAAGTACCCGATCGGCACCAAGGTCAAAGGCAAGGTGGTCAACCTCGTGCCCTACGGCGCGTTCGTTGAACTCGAACCCGGCGTCGAAGGCCTCGTCCACGTCACCGAACTCTCCTGGACCAAGCGCATCGCCAAAGCCAGCGACCTGCTCAAGCAGGGCGAAGAGATCGAAGCCCTCGTGCTCGGCATCAACCGCGACGAGCAGAAAATCTCGCTCGGCACCCGTCAGCTCGAAACCAATCCCTGGGAACAAGCGAAAGAGAAATACCCCGTGGGCACCCACGTCAAAGGCAAGGTGCGCAACCTCACCAGCTACGGCGCGTTCGTCGAACTCGAGGACGGCCTCGACGGCATGGTGCACGTCTCCGACCTGTCCTGGACCCGCAAGATCAACCACCCCTCCGAGGTGCTCAAGAAGGGCGACGAGGTGGAGGCGGTCGTGCAGGAAGTGGACACGGTCAACCAGCGCATTTCGCTGAGCGTGAAACACCTCTCCGAAGATCCGTGGGAGCACATCGACAAGTTCTACAAGGTGGGCGACCTGGTCACCGGCAAGGTCACCAAGCTGGCCAGCTTCGGCGCCTTCATCGGCCTGCAGAACGAAATCGACGGCCTCGTCCACATCTCGCAGGTGAGCGAGGAGCGCGTCGAAAAGATCAAGAGCGTCCTGACCGCCGGCCAGGAAGTCACCGCGCGCGTCATCAAGATCGACCGCAGCGAGCGCCGGATCGGCCTTTCGATCAAGGCCGCCAACTACACCCACGAACAACTCAAGGTGGAGCAGGCCTTGCTCGACCAACTCAAGCCGGGCGAAGACCTCGTGGCCTTGCAGCACGCCTTCGATGCCGCCGAGGAAACCAAGGCGACCGAAGAGGGCGAACCCAAGTAGGCCGGACAAGTCCCGGCGCCTCGCCGCCGGCACTCTTCTTCAGCGCAACGGGCGGACCGCAATGGTCCGCCCGTTTGCTTTCAGACTTCAAGTTCAGTGTCGATCGGATGACTACGGCTGCCGCCCGTTCTTGCTTGCGGCCTGGCGTTGGCCCAGGTGGCGGTTGACCGCGTTCAAGTAGGCCCGGGCGCTGGCTTCGATCACGTCGGTGCTCGCGCCTTTGCCGGTCACGAGATCGCCGTTGCCGAAGTCCACCTTGGCGGTCACCTCGCCCAAGGCGTCCTTGCCCTGTGACACCGCACGGAGCGCGTAGTCCATGAGCTTGCCGGTGGTGCCGGTGAGGCGGTCGATGGCCTTGAGCGCGGCGTCCACCGGTCCATCGCCGATCCCGGCGTCTTGCGCGTACTCGGTTTCGCCCTTTTGACCGTTCATTTTCTTGAGCCGGACAGTGGCTGTCGGCACGGTCTGATTGCCGCTGGTGACATGGAGGTAATCGAGCGACCACGTCTCCGCCACCTCGGTCATCATGCCTTCCACGAGCGCGGCGAGGTCGTCGTCATAGACGAATTTCTTCTTGTCGCCGACCTGCTTGAACCGGACGAACAAGGCGTTCAAATCGGCATCGCTGAGCTTGAAGCCCAAGTGGCGCAAGCGCGCCGCCACCGCCGCGCGCCCGCTGTGCTTGGTGAGCGGCAACTCGGTCTGACCCCAGCCCACGTCCTGCGGGTCCATGATTTCGTAGGTTTCGCGCTTTTTGAGGATGCCGTCCTGGTGAATGCCGGCGCTGTGGGCGAAGGCGTTTTCGCCGACGATGGCCTTGTTGCGCTGCACCACGAGGCCGCTCATGCGTGACACCAACCGCGAGGCCTTGACGATCTCGCGTGTGTTCACACCGCAGGCGAAGCCGGTGAAAAAGTCACCCCGCGTGCGCAGGGCCATGACGACTTCCTCGAGCGAGGTGTTGCCCGCGCGCTCGCCGATGCCGTTGACGGTGCATTCAATTTGGCGGGCGCCAGCTTGGACCGCCGCCAGCGAGTTCGCCACCGCGAGGCCGAGGTCGTTGTGGCAATGCACGCTGATGACCGCCTTGCCAGACTGAAACTCCGGTACCGAGTCGTGCAAACGCTGGATCAAGGCGCCGAATTGGTCCGGCACGGCCCAGCCCACCGTGTCCGGGATGTTGACGGTGGTGGCGCCCGCGGCGACCACGGCCTTGCAGACTTCGACCAGGAACTCCGGCTCGGTGCGCGAACCGTCTTCCGGCGAAAATTCCACGTTGTCCACGTAACCCTTCGCCCGCGCGACGCCCTCGACGGCGAGACGAACGATTTCGTCCTGCGCCTTCCCGAGCTTGAACTCGCGATGAATCTTGGACGTGGCGAGGAAGACGTGGATGCGCGCGCGTTTGCCGGCGGGCTTCACCGCGGCGGCGGCGGCGTCAATGTCCTTTGCGGTGCACCGGGCCAGGCCGGCGATCACCGGGCCTTTGATCTCGCGGGCGATGGTCTGGACGGACTGGAAATCGCCGTCGCTGATGACCGGAAACCCGGCTTCGATCACGTCCACCTTCAGCCGGGCGAGCTGGCGCGCGACCTCCAGCTTCTCGCGGAGGTTCATCGAGGCGCCGGGGCATTGCTCCCCGTCGCGGAGCGTGGTGTCGAAGATGATGATCCGATCGTTTTTCATGGCTTGTGTTTTGTTCTGGGTTTCCCGTCGTTGGTTTTCCACGGCCTGGGGCGGCACCCGCCGCCGGCGACGCAGCGGCCGTGGGACCTGGAGAAAACACAAAGCCCCACCGCCACTGCGGCGGTGGGGCCGTGAAAGTCGCTGGATCGCGTCAAAGCCCAACCGCCGCGCTGCTCAGCAGCAACGCTCCATTCAGCAGGTCGAGCTTCGCGATTCCGTACATAACGAGCCACACCGTAGGCTGGCGGCCCACCACCGTCAACGGCTTTCTGGCGCCTGTCGCGACTCGATGAGAATGTCCCCCTGGTGACTCGATAGAACTGTCCCCTTGGCGGCGGGGTTGCGGTAGCAACCCGGCCACAACATGGAGACCTTGACAATGAGTCGGAAAGAGCGG
>JAKANS010000028.1 GCA_021823625.1 bacterium
CGGTCATCGCGGCTTGGGTTCGACTCGCGGGGACGCTCGCCTTACCGACCGGAGCGCCGACTTCCAAGTCGGCTTAAGCCGCTGGTCAGTCGCGCGGCGAAGTCTTTGTTAGCCGCATCGTCGTAAGCCGGTTGGGAAACCGGCGCGCCGCATCAGGGATCGTCGTCGCGGGATGCGCGTGTGGGGCAATGGAGTTGTCTCGGCGGATCTAAACTCCAGGGCTCCGGCCAAAAGCCGGGCCGCTCCTAGATGGGCGTCCGCTGGACCTCGGCCGTCGCCATCAGGTTTACTTGCCTTTCACTACCTCCGGGGTCACGATCTACCTAGCTTTACCCTAACTGGCAGAACGAAAGAGCAGAACCTCAATTCTGACGAGTGGAGCGCCAATTTGCATTCTGCTTCGCGGTTTCCTTGCGCGCAAAGCCGGTTACAAACCGGCGCTCCGAATCGCCGCCCGCGCGCGCCGTCGATAACTCACCCGATACGGCGGCGAGCGAGACACGACAGCCCGGCATGACTCCGGAACCTGCCTGATCGTTTGCTCCGATAGCGAGCGACGCTATTTTTGCCGATGTTGGCCGCAACCGAGCGCATCGCCTGGTGGTGTCCTGATTTCAAATGGGTGGCTGCGCCGCAGCGGCGTCCGCAGGGCGGTGCGGCAGCACCGCCACCACCAAACCAGGACACTGCCCATCGCCATGCTGGGGATTGCTGGCATCGTCTATACCGGTGGCCCGCTTCTGGCCGGGCTTCGACCGCGTCCGATCCTGAACAAGTCATGTCCACACCGACCGCTCCCGCGCACACCAACCGTCTCGCCGCGGAAAAATCGCCGTACCTGCTCCAGCATCAGTACAATCCCGTGGATTGGTTTCCGTGGGGGCCGGAAGCTTTTGCCAGGGCGCACGCGGAGAACCGACCGATCTTTCTGAGCATCGGCTACTCGACCTGCCATTGGTGCCACGTCATGGAGCGCGAGACGTTCGAGGATGAGGCCGTCGCGCGTTTTCTCAACGCCCATTTCGTCAGCATCAAGGTGGATCGCGAGGAGCGCCCGGATGTGGACCAGATTTACATGACGTTCGTGCAGGCCACCACCGGCAGCGGCGGCTGGCCCTTGAATGTCTTCCTGACGCCGGACCGGAAGCCGTTTTACGGCGGCACCTATTTTCCTCCCGGCGGGCGTGGTGGCCGTCCCGGATTTCTGGACTTGCTAGAGCAACTGCAACATCTCTGGTCGGAGCGGCACGACGACATCCTCGCGTCCGCCGTCGAGATGCATCGCCGGCTGGAAAGCCTCGCGCAGAAGCCGCCACGCGAAAACCCTGCCCTGACGCCAGCGACACTCACCAACGCCGCGGCGGCGTTCAAGACCGAGTACGACGCCGAGAATGGCGGCTTCGGCGGCGCGCCCAAGTTTCCCCGACCCAGCCAGCCGGCGTTCTTGCTGCGTTGGGCGAAACGCGTCGGCGACAGCGAGGCGCAGCGCATGGTGCGGCACACTTGCGACCGCATGGCCGCCGGCGGCATCCACAACCAATTGGGCGGTGGCTTCGCGCGGTATTCGGTGGATGCCGCGTGGCTGGTGCCGCACTTCGAGAAGATGCTCTACGACAATGCGCAGCTCGCGCAGCTCTATCTCGATGCCTATTTGATCAGCGGCGAAGCGCGCCACGCCGCGGTCGTCCGCGACATCCTGGATTACGTCCTGCGTGACATGACGCACCCGGAAGGCGGCTTTTACTCCGCCGAGGACGCCGACAGCGAAGGCAAGGAAGGCAAGTTCTATTGCTGGACGCAGGCGGAATTCTGCGCGCTGCTCACGCCAGAGGAATTCGCGGTCGCGAGCCGGTACTTCGGCGTGACCGCGGGCGGCAATTTCGTGGACCACAGCGATCCCGATCCCCTGCCCGGCCAGAACGTGCTTCACGTGGCCGAGGCCCGACTCGCGCCTGGCGAAGTGCCGTTGCTGGAAGCGGCGAAAACCAAGCTGCTCGCGGCGCGGGCGAAGCGCATCCGCCCGCATCTCGACGACAAGGTGCTGTCGTCCTGGAACGGCTCGATGCTGGGGGCGCTGGCCCGCGCCGGCGTGGTGCTCGGCGAACCGGCCTACCTCGAGGCCGCGCGACGTAACTTTCGCTTCACCCAGAGCCGGCTTTGGGACCCAGCCACCCAAACGCTGTACCATCGCTGGCGCGACGGCGAACGCGACTCGGTGCAACTGCTCGATGCTTACGCCTTCCAACTCGCCGGCACGCTGGACCTGTATGAAGCGACCCTCGACCCGGCCGCGGTGGAATTCGCGGTGAACCTCGCGGAGACGATGCTCGCCAAATTTCAGGATTCGGAACGCGGCGGCTTCTGGCAGAGTGCGGCCGGCGCGGACGATTTGATTTTGCGGGTCAAGGAGGACTACGACGGCGCGCTGCCGGCCGGCAACTCCGTGGCGATCCTGGCCTTGCTCCGACTCGCCGACATCACGGACCGGAGCGAGTTCCGCACCGCCGCCGAAAAGGGATTGCGGTTCCTGGCCGACCGGCTTGGCCGACAGCCGCAGGCCGTGCCTGCCCTGCTCGCGGCGTTGGACTATTCGCTCGGCGAAACGCGTCGGGTTGTAATCGCTGGCGACACCAACGAGGCGGGGTGGCGCGAATTACTCGCGGCGGCAAATCGTGTCTTCCTCCCCAATAAAGTGGTGCTCGGAACCGCCGGTCTGGTGGAACCGTTCGCGCGTACCCTGCCCGCCCGCGAGGGCCGGGCGACCGCCTACGTATGCACCGGCAACGCCTGCCGGCCACCCACCTCCGACCCGCGCGAACTCCGAAGGCTCTTGCGTTGATCCGGCGCAACCTTCCGCCAGAAAACCAGGAAGGCGCGGAATCACCCGCGCCTTCCTGGTTGAATCTCGTGACCGGCCGGCTGGCCAGCTCTAGTCCGAAGTGATCTCGCGGATCGTGAAGGTCTGTTCGGGTTCCTCGGCCGGGGCTTCTTCCTCCGGACCAATTTCGACGAGCGGCTTGATACGAATGTTCCGATGGATGTCGAAGCCCGTGCCGGCGGGGATGATATGCCCCATGATCACGTTCTCTTTGAAACCGCGCAGGTAGTCCACCTTGCCCATCGTCGCCGCATCGGTGAGCACGCGGGTGGTGTCTTGGAAGGAGGCGGCGCTCAGGAAACTCTCGGTTTCGAGCGACGCCTTGGTGATGCCCAGGAGGACGGGCTGTGCCTCGGCCGGCTTGCCGCCCATCTTTTCAACGCGCTGGTTCTCGTTTTCAAAGACCAGTTTGTCCACCTGCTCGGCCCACAGGAACGTGGTGTCGCCGGGATCGGTGATGCGCACCTTGCGGAGCATCTGGCGGATGATGGTCTCGATGTGCTTGTCGTTGATGGTGACACCCTGGAGGCGATACACCTCCTGGATTTCACTCACCAGGCGCGACTGCAACTCCTGCGGACCGCTGACCTCGAGGATTTCGTGCGGCACGACCGAGCCTTCGGTGAGCTGCTGGCCTTTATCCACGCGGTCGCCCTTGAAGACGATGACGTGCTTGCCGATGGGGATGAGGTGCTCTTCCTCGACGCCGGTCTGCGGGTCTTTGATGAGAATGCAGCGCTTGCCGCGCACGCTCGCGCCGAAGTCCACAAGGCCGTTGATCTTGGAAATCTCCGCGGCGTCCTTCGGTCGGCGCGCCTCGAACAACTCGGCCACGCGCGGCAGCCCCCCCGTGATGTCCTTGGTTTTGACACTGCGGCGCGGCGTCTTGGCCACCAAGGCGCCGGGCACGATCTTGTCGCCTTCGTTGACGATGATGTGGGCGCCGGAAGGAATCGGGTAGCTGGCCACCGCTTCACCCTTCTCGTCGTGGATGATGACCTGCGGGTGCAGATCCTCCTTGTGGTCGATAACCACCATGGACTCCTGGCCCGTGGTCTCGTCCAGTTCCTGTTTCATCGTGACGTTCTCGATGATGTCGTGGAACTGCACCCGGCCGGCCTTCTCGGAAATGATCGGCACGTTGTACGGATCCCACTGCACGAACGTCTCGCCCTTGGCGACCCGACCACCGTCGCGCGCGGAAACCACCGCACCGATGACGACAATGTGGTTCTCGAGTTCGCGGCCTTCGGGATCGACAATGGAGACGGAGCCGTTCTTGTTCAAGACGATGTTGCTGCCGTCGTCGAGCGCCACGGTGCGAAGTTCGTTGTAGCGCAACACGCCGTCGAACTTGGCCTTGACCTGCGGCTGTTTGAACACCTGGGACGCCGTGCCGCCGATGTGGAAGGTCCGCATCGTGAGTTGGGTGCCCGGCTCGCCAATGGACTGGGCGGCAACGATCCCCACGGCTTCGCCCATTTTCGCCAGGCCCCCCGTGGCCAGGTTGCGCCCGTAGCAGGCGATGCAGACGCCGTGTTTGGCCTCGCAAGTAAGGACGGAGCGGATCTTCACGCGCTCGACCCCCCCACTCTCGATCTCGCGGGCCTTCGGCTCGTCGATCAGTTCGTTTGCGCGGACCAATATGCGCGCGACGTCGTGCGGATCGGGGATGTCATCGCAGGCGAACCGACCCACGATACGCTCGCTCAACTTCACGATCTCGTCCTCGCCCTGCTCGATCGCCTTGACCCAAATGCCGTTGGTGGTGCCGCAGTCGTCCTCGCGGATGATGACGTCCTGCGCCACGTCCACCAGCTTGCGGGTCATGTAACCCGAGTCGGCGGTCTTCAGGGCCGTGTCGGCCAAACCCTTGCGGGCGCCGTGCGTGGAAATGAAGTACTCGAGCACCGAGAGGCCCTCGCGGAAATTCGCGAGAATGGGCTTCTCGATGATGGAGCCGTCGGGCTTGGCCATGAGGCCACGCACACCGGCGAGCTGGCGGACCTGGGCCTTGTTGCCGCGGGCACCGGAATCCACCATGAGGTAAAGCGGATTGTATTCGCGCTTGCCCATGTTGGTTTCGAGCGTGCGAATCATGACGTTGGAGATCTGGTCGGTGCAGTGCGTCCAGATGTCCACAATTTTATTGTAGCGCTCGCCCGGGGTGATGATGCCCTTGCGGTACTGCTTTTCCACGTCGGCGATCTGCTTCTGGGCGGCGCTGATTTCATGGTCCTTCTCCTTCGGGATGATCATGTCCTCGATGCCGATGGAGATGCCGGCACGGGTGGCTTCCCGGAAGCCCACCTCTTTCAACCGGTCCAGACCGAGAATGGTCTTCTCGTGACCGCAATATTTGTAGCAGTTCCAGATGATGTCCCCGAGCTGGCTCTTGCCGGCGGGTTTGTTGTAAAAACCGAGTTCGAGCGGCCAGATTTCGCTGAAGATCACCCGGCCGACGGTGGTCTCGATGACCGTGCGCTTAGCATCGCCGTAAACCGTGTTCTGGCCCCGGTCTGGATTGGCCAACAGGATCCGGTCATGCGTCTTCAGGGCGCCATCCGCGTGGGCGAACAGGACTTCGCTCTTGCAGCCGAACATCATCAAGCGCTCGCCCTCCTTCTTGGCCTTGCGCGGCTCGGCCGTCAGGTAATAGCAGCCGAGCGTGATGTCCTGAGTGGGCGTCATGATCGGCTTGCCGCTCGACGGACTGAAGATGTTGAGCGGAGCCATCATGAGCAGCTTGGCCTCCAACTGGGCCTCGACCGACAGCGGCACATGCACGGCCATCTGGTCGCCGTCAAAGTCCGCGTTGTACGCCGTGCAAACCAGCGGGTGAATCCGGATGGCCTCGCCTTCGATGAGCACCGGCTCGAACGCCTGCACCGAGAGGCGGTGCAGCGTGGGAGCACGGTTCAACATGACCGGGTGGCCCTTGGTCACCTCTTCGAGCACGTCCCACACTTCCGGCGACTGGCGCTCGATGAGCTTTTTGGCCGAGCGAACGGTGTGGACGAAACCCTTCTCCTTCAGCCGCCGGATGATGAACGGCTCGAACAGCACCAGCGCCATCTTCTTGGGCAACCCGCACTGGTGGACCTTGAGCTCGGGCCCGACCACGATGACCGAGCGGCCGGAGTAATCCACGCGCTTGCCCAGGAGGTTCTGGCGGAACCGACCGCTCTTGCCTTTGAGCATGTCGGAGAGCGACTTCAAAGAGCGGTTGCCGGCGCCGGTGACCGGCCGTCCGTGGCGACCGTTGTCGAAGAGCGCGTCCACCGCCTCCTGCAACATGCGCTTTTCGTTGCGGATGATGACCTCCGGGGTCTTGAGCTGAAGCAGGTTCTTCAGGCGGTTGTTCCGGTTGATCACCCGACGGTAGAGGTCGTTCAGGTCCGAAGTGGCGAAGCGACCGCCCTCCAAAGGCACGAGCGGACGCAGATCCGGCGGGATGACGGGCAGCACGATCAGGATCATCCATTCGGGCCGCGAGCGGGACTGCATGAAGCCCTGGAAGAGCTTGATCCGCTTGGCGAGTTTCTTGCGGATCTGTTTGCTCTTGGTCTCGGTCATCGCCCGCTGCAACTCCTCGATGTTCTTTTGCAGGTCCAGCAGCGACAATCCCTCCCGGACACCTTCCGCACCCATCTTCGCGGTGAACGCGTCGGCGCCGTAGGTTTCGCGGGCCTCCCGGAACTCGCTTTCGCTGAGCAACTGGTGCTTTTGCAGCGGCGTGTTGCCGGGGTCGATCACCATGTAATCCTCGTAGTAGATCACGCGCTCGAGGCTCCGGGCCGTCATGTCGAGCATGAGTCCGATGCGTGACGGCATGCACTTGAAGAACCAGATGTGCGAAACCGGCACCGCGAGGTCGATGTGGCCCATGCGCTCGCGGCGCACGCGCGACAAGGTGACTTCCACACCACAGCGATCACAGACCACGCCGCGGTGTTTGATCCGCTTGTACTTGCCGCAGGAGCATTCCCAGTCCTTGACGGGACCGAAAATGCGCTCGCAGAAGAGACCGCCTTTTTCCGGCTTGAAGGTCCGGTAGTTGATGGTCTCGGGATTCTTGACCTCGCCTTTCGACCATGAGCGAATGGTTTCAGGCGAGGAAATGCTGATGGCTACGTGGTCCACCGCGTTGACCTTGTCGAGGCCAAGCGCCTCGCGGGTCGATTCTTTGGTGTTCATGAGCGTGTCGGGCTAGGCAGTTTCGGGGCGGCCAACTAACCGAGGAGGCCCAGTTGCGCCGCCATCGGGGCAACCGGCGCGCCAGGGGCGGTGGGGTCGATCGGGTTGGTGTACCCGACCTTGACGTCCAGCCCCAGTGATTGCATTTCCTTGACCAGGACGTTGAAGGATTCGGGCACGCCGGCTTCAAGGGAGTTGTCCCCCTTGACGATGCTTTCGTAAATGCGGGTGCGGCCTTGCACGTCGTCGGATTTGACGGTGAGCAACTCTTGGAGTGTGTAGGCGGCGCCGTAGGCTTCCATGGCCCACACTTCCATTTCGCCGAAGCGCTGGCCGCCGTACTGCGCCTTGCCACCCAGCGGTTGCTGGGTGACCAGCGAGTAAGGTCCGACCGCACGGGCGTGGATCTTGTCTGCCACGAGGTGACCGAGTTTCATCATGTAAATGAAGCCCACCACCACTTCCTGGTCGAACGCGTCCCCGGACCGGCCGTCGTAGAGCGTGGTCTTACCGTTCTCGCCAATCAGACCCACGTCGCCGCTGTCTTTCTGGTGCTTGGCGGCCTGAACGAGGTAGTTGCGGATGTTCTTCTCCTTGATGCCGTCGAAGACGGGCGTGCAGAACCTGAGGCCCAGCAACCGCGCGGCCCATCCGAGGTGCGTCTCGAGCACCTGGCCGACGTTCATGCGGGAAGGCACGCCGAGCGGATTCAGGACGATGTCCACCGGTGTTCCGTCCGCGAGGAACGGCATGTCTTCCTCGGGCACGATCTTCGCGACCACGCCTTTGTTGCCGTGGCGGCCGGCCATCTTGTCCCCCACGGAGAGCTTGCGCTTCGAGGCGATATAGACCTTCACCGATTTGATGATGCCGGTATCGACCTCGTCGCCGCTTTCGACGCGTTCCATCTCTGCGTCGAACTGCATCTGCAGGTCGTCGAACTTCTTCTTAAACGTACCGATGATCTCGTTGATCTTGTTGCGGATCGGCGAGGGATCGATCTCGATGCGGTCATAGACCTGCGCGAGCTTGCGCAGCAGGGTCTTGGTGATCTTGCGGTTGGCCGGGATGATGATCTCGCCGGTCTCGCTGTTGACCACGTCGAGCGGAATTTTCTCGCCGAGCAGGATGTTGCTGAGCGCTTCGGTAAGCTGGTCGCGGAGTTCTTCGACCTTGCCCTTGTGCTCTTCTTCGACCTGCTTGGCGTGCTTCTTCGCGTCGCTCGAGACGGCGGCCTGCGGCTTGTCCTTGTCGGACTCTTTCTTCGCCGAGATCTTGACATCCATCACGATGCCATAAGTGCCGGAAGGAATCTTCAGGGAGGTGTCTTTTACGTCGGCCGCCTTCTCGCCGAAGATGGCGCGCAGCAACCGTTCCTCGGGGGCGAGTTCGGTTTCGCTCTTCGGGGTGATTTTGCCCACCAGGATGTCACCCGGTTTCACCTCCGCGCCGACGCGGATCACGCCATCGAGGCCGAGATTTTTGAGCGCTTCCTCGCCGAGGTTCGGAATGTCGCGCGTGATTTCCTCGGGACCGAGTTTGGTGTCGCGGGCGCTGACCTCGAATTCATCGATGTGAATGGAGGTGAAGACATCGTCCTTCACGATCCGCTCGCTGATCATGATGGCGTCCTCGAAATTGTAGCCGTTCCACGGCATGAAGGCGACGAGGACATTGCGGCCGAGGGCGAGTTCGCCGCCCCGCGTGCAGGGTCCGTCGGCGAGCACCTGGCCCTTCTTGATGGCGTCGCCCTTTTCAACCAGAACTTTCTGGTTGATGCACGTCGCGGCGTTCGACCGCATGAACTTGCGGATGGGGTACACGTACACCCCCGCGGAGAGGTCGGTCTTGATCTTTTTCTTGCCCTCCGGGAGCTTGCCGTCGTGGGTGACGATGATCTGACTCGCCGAGACGGACGCCACTTTGCCGGCCTCTTCCGCCGCGAGGACGGCGCAGGAATCGCGCGCTACACGGTCTTCCAGACCCGCCGCGACGAGCGGTGACTCGGTCACCAGCAGGGGCACCGCCTGACGTTGCATGTTCGAGCCCATGAGCGCGCGGTTGGCATCGTCGTGCTCGAGAAACGGAATCAGACCAGCCGCCACGGAGACCAACTGCTTGGGAGACACGTCCATGTAGTCCACCCGTGCCGGTTCCACGTCCACGAATTCCCCTTTGGAGCGGCAGGTCACGCGCTCGGTCACGAAGTGGCCTTTCTCGTCGATCGGGGCATTCGCCTGTGCGATCACGTAAGCTTCCTCGCGATCCGCCGTGAGATATTCGATCTCGGCGGTCACCCGGCCGGAGGTGACTTTCCGGTAAGGCGTTTCGATGAAGCCGAAGTCGTTCACCCGCGCAAAAGTGGCGAGCGACGCGATCAAACCGATGTTCGGACCTTCTGGCGTCTCGATCGGACAAATGCGTCCGTAGTGTGACGGATGCACGTCGCGCACTTCGAAACCCGCCCGGTCGCGCGACAAGCCGCCAGGTCCCAGCGCAGACAAGCGGCGCTTGTGGGTCAGCTCCGCCAGCGGATTGATCTGGTCCATGAACTGGCTGAGCTGGCTGCGGCCGAAGAAGTCGCGCACGACCGCCGACAAGGCTTTGGGATTGATGAGCTTCTGTGGCGTCATCGTGTCCACACTCTGGTCGAAGAGCGTCATGCGCTCCTTGACCAGGCGTTCGGTGCGGGCCAGACCGACACGGCATTGATTTGCCAGCAGTTCGCCCACCGTCCGGACGCGACGGCTGCCCAAGTGGTCAATGTCATCCACCGAGCCTTCGCCGTGCTTCAGCTTGAGCAGGTACTTGGTAGCGGCGACCAAATCTTGCTTGGTCAGGATGCGCGAGTCGCTTTGGCCAATGCCTAACTTCTGGTTGATCTTATAACGTCCGACGCGACCGAGGTCGTACCGTTTGGGATCGAAAAAGAGGCGTTTGATCAGTGCGCGGGCATTCGCGGCCGTCGGCGGGTCACCGGGCCGGAGCCGCCGGTAAATATCCTTCAGCGCCTCGTCTTCGTTCTTGGCCGGATCCTTCTTCAGACATTTGATGACCAGGCCATCATCAGCCGCGGTATCCACCACCCGGATCTTGTTCACGCCCAAATCCGCGATCAGGCGGATGACCGCCTTGGAAAGCGGCTCGAAGGCGCGGGCCACCACGATGCCTTTGTCGGCATCGACCACGTCTTGGATGAGTACCTTGTTCTGGATGTCTTCCAAGTTCTCGGCTTGTTTGACGCTCAAATCCTCGGTCTCGTAGAAGAGGCGGATAATGTCCTCGTCGAGACCCCGCGTCTTTTCGATGTCCTTGCCTTTGGTTTCCCCATCCAGGAAGGCCAGGGCGCGAAAGAAGGTGGTCGTCAAGAATTTCCGACGCCGCTTCTTCCGGTCCAGGTAAACGTACAACAAATCGCTGGTGTCGAACTGGGCTTCGTACCAGGAACCACGGTCCGGGATGATCCGAAAGGAGTGCAGCATCTTGCCGTTGGCGTGTTGCGTGGCCTCGAACGCAATGCCCGGCGAGCGGTGCAACTGGCTGACGATCACCCGCTCCGCGCCATTGATGACGAAAGTGCCTTGGGGCGTCATCAGCGGGATTTCACCCATGAACACGTCTTCTTCCTTGGAGCCGTTCTCCTCGCGGAGCCGGAACTTGACGTGCAACGGTGCGCCGTAGGTCAGGCCTTCGCGGAGACACTCCAGCCAGTCCAGCTTCGGCTCGCCGATTTCGTAGCTGGCGAATTCCAGCCGGGTCTTGCCGTCATAGCTTTCGATCGGGAAGACCTCGGTGAAGACGGCTTGGAGCCCAATGTTCTTGCGTTTGGAGGGCGCGACGGCCGATTGGAGGAACTCGTTGTAAGAGTTGACCTGGATCTCGATGAGATTCGGCGGGGGGACCACTTCGCGGATCCGTCCAAAGTTGATGCGTTCTGTTCCTCGTGCTGGCATAGTGTCACTCTGATCACCGCGGATTAACCACCGGACTACCTCGCTTCCAAACGACAAACAGCCGGTGCTCCTGTTGTTTCCAGGAGCCGCCCGGCGCTACTGTTGACTGCGCTACAAGCGACTGTGTCTTGATGCTGGAGGCAATTGGCTCGGGTTGCTTTCAAAGCGGTGGGCGGCGGTATTCATCCGCCGCCCACCGGCCACAAAACGACTACTTGATCTCGGCCTTGGCCCCGGCCTCTTCGAGCTTCTTCTTGGCGGCTTCGGCGTCGGCCTTGTTGGCGCCTTCCAGCACCGGCTTCGGCGCCTCTTCCACCAGTTTCTTGGCCTCGGCCAGGCCCAGGCCGGCCTTGATCTCGCGCACGGCCTTGATGACCGCGATCTTTTTGTCCGCCGGTGCGGAAACGAGAATGACGTCAAAAGCGATCTTCGCTTCTTCGGCGGGTGCAGCGGCTCCGCCAGCAGCGGCACCCCCGGCAGCGGCAACGGCCACCGGCGCGGCGGCGGTGACGCCCCAAGCCTCTTCGAGCTTCTTCACCAACTCCGCAGTCTCCAAGACACTGAGTTTGCTCAATTGTTCAACCAACGATGCGATTTCTGACATGTTTCTGCCTTTCAGTCTCGTCGTCCTTCGCGGCCACGAAGGGTTTCAGCCCACGGCCCGTGAGCCGACGATTTACTATTTTGGGTTTCGGTTAGCTTCGTCACTGCGTTGGCCGGCCGCGACGAAAATGGAATCTACGCGCCCTTCTCGACGCGGGCCTGCAGCACTCGGGCAAGCTGTGTGGCCGGGGTGTTGAGCAGGCGCACCAACTGGGATGCCGGCGCCTGCAAAACGCCCATGAGTTTGCTGCGCAACACATCCAATGGCGGCAAATCCGCGAGGGCCAGGACGGCGTCCTTTTCGAGGCGTTGGTTCCCGAGGTATCCGAACTGGACCTTCGGTTTTTCGAACTCGGCTTGGAAGGTCTTGATCACCTTGGCCGTCGGACTGATGTCGCGTTGGCCGGTCACAACCGCCAACTGACCACTCAATGCCCCCGCCAATTCCCCCAAACCCGCCTCTTGGAACGCGATGCGGAAGACACTGTTCTTGACAACGTGGGCTTCGGCCTTGGTTTTCCGCAGCCGCGAGCGCAGTTCTTTGAATTGGGCGACGTTCAACCCACGGTAGTCCACCACGAGGAAGAACGGCGACGCATTCAGCCGGGCAATGTACTCCTGCGTCAGGGATTTCTTTTCAGCGCGCATGATCGTTAGGAGAGAAAGTTAAGCGGCCTGCTGGAGTTCCCGCAAATCCAGCCGGATGGCCGGGCTCATCGTGCAGGTGAGGGTACAGTTGCACAGGTAAGTGCCGCGCAGGCTCTGCGGTCGGGCTCGCAGCACGGCATCGATGACGGACCGGGCGTTTTCCACGATCTGCTCGGGGGCAAAACTGACCTTGCCAACAGGCACATGTACATTGCCGGCCTTGTCGGTTTTGTATTCGACCCGCCCCGCCTTGACTTCCTTGACCGCCTTTGCGGTGTCGTCCGTCACGGTGCCGGTCTTCGGATTGGGCATCAGGCCGCGCGGTCCCAAGACCTTGCCCAACTTGCGCACTTCGCTCATCGCCTCCGGCGTGGCAACGGCAACGTCGAAGTCGGACCAGCCTTCCTGGCACTTCTTCACCAATTCTTCGAATCCAACGTGCTCTGCGCCGGCCGCCCGGGCGGCATCGGCCGCGTCTCCCGGTTTCGTAAAGACCAGCACGCGTACCACTTTACCACTGCCGTGAGGCAACGGCACCGTGCCGCGTACCATCTGGTCGGACTGCTTGGGATCCACCCCGAGCCGGAACGCCAGCTCGACGGTTTCGTTGAATTTCGCTCGTGGGAATTTCACCAAGAGATCCACCGCCTGTTTAAGCGGGTAAGTCTTGTTGGCTTCCAGCAGTCCGAGCGCCTTGCGGTAGCGTTTGCTTCCAGTTTTAGTCATGGATTGATGCGGTGCGAACGAGCGTTTGCTCTCCCGCGGTTTCGGGTTAGTCCACCACGTCGATGCCCATGCTCCGCGCCGTCCCCGCAATGACGCGGGCTGCGGCCTCTTCATCGGTCGCATTGAGGTCGTTGAGCTTGAGCTTTACGATGTCCATCACCTGTTTGCGAGTAACCTTGCCGACCTTGTCCTTGTTCGGGACTTTGGAGCCGGAGGCGATGCCGGCAGCCTTCTTGAGCAACACTGAGGCGGGCGGCGACTTGGTGATGAAAGTGAAGGACTTGTCTTGATAAACGGTGATCACCACGGGGATGATCATGCCGGCTTGGTCCTTGGTGCGGGCGTTGTACTCCTTGCAGAAGGCCATGATGTTCACGCCGTGCTGGCCCAAGGCGGGCCCCACCGGCGGGGCGGGATTGGCCTGGCCTGCCGGGATCTGCAGTTTAATCTGACCGACTACTTTCTTCGCCATACGTTATTGTGAAAATGTGCCGTTGCGAATGGGGAGCGCTCTGCGCGACATCCTCGAGGGGGCGTTCTTAGGCCTTTTCCAACTGCCAGTACTCGAGTTCCACCGGCGTGCTGCGGCCGAAAATGTTGACCGTCACTTTCAATTTGCCACGGGTCGGATCAATCTCTTCGATCACACCCGTGAAATTCAGGAAGGGCCCGTCGTTGATCTTCACCGACTCGCCCACCTCGAAACTGACTTTCGGCCGTTCCGTGTCTTCCGACTCCGAAATCTGCTCTTTGATGTGGTCGATCTCTTCCTGGGAAGTCGGCGACGGCCGGTCGCCGCCCACGAAGCCGATGATGCCCGGAGTTTCCCGAATGAAGTACCAAGGCTTCTCGATCAGGCGTTCGTTTTCGTCCAGGAGGATCATGTCCACGAACACGTATCCGGGATAAAGCTTGCGCGTGGAGACCGACTTCTTGCCGCCCCGCACCTCGGCGACTTTTTCCATCGGCACGAGCACCTCATGGATATACTCACCCATCTCCTCCGGTTTGAGGCGCTTCTCGATGCTTTCCTTAACCTTCATCTCCTGGCCTGCAAGCGTGTGAATGACGAACCACTGGCTACGCATGGGGAGGGATTCCAATGTTGGCGGCGTTGGTCAAAGCTTGGGGAGAATTCCGCGCACGACTTTGAGAATCACAAAATCGGAGCAGATGCAGAACAATCCCATCAAGGCGATTGTGATCATGACCACGATTGTCGAGCCACGCAGTTCCGCCATCGAAGGCCAAGTGCACTTGCGGAGTTCTTCTTTCGTCTCCTGCACGTAAGCCGTGACGCGCAAGAGCATGCCCTTGCGCCACAGGTAGGCGAACACGCCTCCCACGATCACGACCCAAATCGCCAGTGTAATATAGTCTCTCACGGATCTCTTTCTTGGCGGAGGGGGAGGGATTCGAACCCCCGGTGGGTGTTTGGCCCACAACGGTTTTCAAGACCGCCGCATTCGACCGCTCTGCCACCCCTCCGCTTCTCGACGAACCTGGCAGGGCGGGAGGGAATCGAACCCCCAACCAACGGTTTTGGAGACCGCTACTCTGCCAATTGAGCTACCGCCCTACTCGGTCAATAGGCACTGTGCTTGCTTAAACTTCGGCGAGAAGCGGAAGCCGACAGTCTGTCGTCGTGCCCCCGGCTGCGCTTTTTCGTCGCTAGGCGATCACCTCGCTGATACGGCCTGCACCGATGGTGCGGCCACCCTCGCGGATGGCGAAACGCTGGCCCTTTTCCATGGCCACGGGACTGATCACTTTGATTTCCACCGAGACATTGTCACCGGGCATGACCATCTCGACGCCTTGTGGCAGGGTGACCGTGCCTGTGACATCGGTGGTCCGAAAGTAGAACTGCGGGCGATAATTGGTAAAGAACGGCGTGTGCCGCCCACCTTCGTCCTTGGACAGGACGTACACCTCCGCCTTGAAATTGGTGTGCGGGGTAATCGTCCCCGGCTTGGCCAGAACCATGCCGCGCTCGACGTCTTCCTTCTTCGTGCCGCGCAACAGCACGCCCACGTTGTCGCCAGCCGTGGCTTTGTCCAACAGCTTGCGGAACATCTCGATGTCCGTGGCCACGGTCTTGCGAGTATCGCGAATCCCGACGATTTCGACCTCCGTCATGCGATCCAGCACCCCGCGCTCGACGCGGCCGGTCACCACCGTGCCACGACCTTCGATGTTGAACACGTCCTCGATGCTCATGAGGAAAGGTTTGTCCACCTCGCGGGTAGGGAGCGGAATGAACTCGTCCACCGCTTTGAGCAACTCCTGAATCGACTCTTCCCCCTTTGCCTCGCCAGCCAGAGCCGCCTTGGCGCTGCCACGAATGATGGGGGTCTTGTCTCCCGGAAACTCATACTTGCTTAGCAGATCGCGCAATTCCATCTCCACCAAGTCGAGCAGTTCGGGATCGTCCACCAAGTCCACTTTGTTCAGGTAAACGAGAATGGCAGGCACGCCAACTTGGCGGGCCAAGAGCACATGTTCTTTGGTCTGCGGCATCGGACCTTCGGAAGCGTCCACCACCAGAATCGCGCCGTCCATCTGGGCGGCGCCGGTGATCATGTTTTTGATGAAGTCGGCATGGCCGGGGCAATCGACATGCGCGTAGTGCCGGTTCTCGCTCTGGTACTCGACGTGCGAGATCGCGATCGTCACGGTCTTGGTTTCGTCGCGAACCGTGCCGCCCTTCGTGATGTCGGCATACGAAATCGGAGTCGCGAGCCCCCGGCGGGCCTGCGTCTGGACAATCGCGGCGGTCAAGGTGGACTTGCCATGATCGATGTGACCGATGGTTCCAATGTTGACGTGCGGTTTCGTCCGTTGGAATTGCTCTTTAGCCATTTTGCTTCCTGCTGTTAATGTATCGCCGGTTCAAGTTCTGGAGCCCATGACCAGGGTTGAACTGGTGACCTCGTCCTTACCAAGGACGCGCTCTGCCAACTGAGCTACATGGGCAAGCCCATTCGCTGTACGCTCATCTCCGGTGCTCTAAGACGACAAAAAAACCGTCCGCCCCGCAAAGGCTACTGGGGACGCACAGTCTTGTCAGACCAGTAACGAGACGCCGAGGCTAAGAAGACGCAGCCCGACTGTCAATGCCTTTTGGCAAGATTTTTCACTTGAGCACAGCACTGCGGGTGTCACTGGCATTCTTCCTGCGCACGGCAAATGTCAGATTTCGAAACGACTCCAACCGCGGGGCCTGCATCCGTCACGAAATCACCCTCAACGCCCAACAACACCCACTTGAGAACTACGCATGGTTCGGTGCTCCCAAATGAGGATCCTCAGCGCATCTTGATCGGGCGAAGCTGCCGCTTTCTACGCCCCTACAAACCAACCAACACGAGCCAAAGCGTTCAGCTTCAAGACGAATTCCGTGTCGCAACCCTTTGATAATTAAATTAGTGGAACGCTTTCTCGGGAAATATTCGAAGTAAGCGGCCCTGTGTCCAGTTGGCACTGTGTCTGCTTAGTAAAACGAGCAGTGGCCGTCTCGCTGGAATTCACCAGCCGTTCTCTAAAGCGGCTGAATTGAGATCAGTTGAGAAGGCTGTTGGTTTGGTTGTTGGTTGGTTGCAGTGGTTGGGGTCATCGAGCGGCGGGCGAGGACTTGGAAGTCAGGCCCGCCGCTCGTCTTTTTGAGTGCAACCTTTCCGAAATACCGGCCGCGTGAACTACAGGCTGCGTTCCCGGCAAAATCGGTTCACAACTCGCGCAGCCACCCGCCGTACGGCTTCTCGTCAACCCGATCGGGGTTCCGCACCACGATCTCAGGCCTTGCAGGTCTGATCGATGCGCCGGATCGTGTCATCGACCTGATCCGTGCTGAGCATGCCAATCGTCATGGCGTCCACCAGATTGCTACCGATCACGTATTTGAGAGACGCGTCTTTTTCTTCGGGCTTAGTCAGCTTGCCAGCACCGAATATTTTCATCCCGACAACCGCCTTGCCGTTGGCGCGAGCCAACCGAAGCGTCTTCGTGATTTCCTCCACCGAATCGTCACAGGAATAATCCTTGCCACCCCGGTAATTGATGCGCGCAAAAATCACGTCCACCCATGGATCCTTGGCGGCCAGCTTGAGCGCACCGTGATCGTGGCAAGAAACGCCCAATGCCCGCACCACTCCGCGTTGTTTCAGCGCGGAAAGTCCGTCGCGAATGCCGGCAAAGTCGGTACTCCACTTGTCGTTCAACATGCAGTGGATCAGGCAGATATCGATCATTTCAGTGTCCAGCTCTGTGCGGAAGCGGTCGATCTCCTCCTGGGCGTTCGCGGACGGCGTAACCCAGTCCTCTTTGCGCGGCCAGATCTTGGTCAGCATCACAAACCGATCCCGCGGCAGGCCTTTCAAAGCGTTCCGCACGAACGGGTGCGAGCCGTACAAATCGGCCATGTCGAGGAAGTTGATCCCCCGGTCCACGCTGTGCCGCAGTAGTCGGGTGAACTGCTCCTGGCCCAAACGGGTATGGTCCGAGGAACGACGGTAGCCGTTAAAGCCTGTGCCCTGCGCGAGAAACGAACTTCGAATCCCGGTCTTGCCGAGCATGACACGAGCGGCGGCACCGGTTGCCGTCGCTCTCGGCGCAAGTTCTGCAGCGGTGGCCAATCGTGGTGCGGCCAACAGCGCGCCGGCCCCGGCGAACGTGGTCTTGATGAAGCTGCGACGATCCTGGGTGTGGATGGTGGATAGTGCTTTCATTGACTTGGGAATTCGGCACTCGCGTGACTCAATTCATGCATTTGATTATGGCTGAAGTTAGTCGAAGCCACCAGCTCCGCCAACTGGTTTCTGCACTTCCGCCGACCGCCAGCACCGCGCCGGAGCCGACTCCAACCTCGACTTCACAGCCAGGCGCGGACACGCTGCGGGGGACATGCGGTTGCTCGACCGCTATTTGCTGCGCGAATTGTTGATTCCGCTGGGTTATTGCCTCGGCGGCTTCCTTGTTTTTTGGGTTTCTTTCGACCTCCTGAGCGAACTCGACGAATTTCAGCGGCACCGGCTGACCGGCTTCGATGTGGTTCAATACTACCTGGTCATGCTGCCTGAGTTTCTCGTCACCGTGACCCCCATCGGCTTGCTGCTGGCGATGCTGTACACGCTCACAAACCACGCGCGGCACCACGAACTCACCGCCATCCGCGCCGCCGGCGTGAGTCTGTGGCGGCTGAGCCTGGCATATTTTGCCGTCGGCACTTTTCTCAGCCTGGGGGTTTTCGCGCTCAACGAACTGTGGGTTCCCCGCAGCGAGGAACTCGGGCAACGCATTCTGGCCCGCCGCGATGGCGAAGAAGCGACACGCGACCAGGGCCGGTGGTTTCGAAACCTCACCTTCCACAACGAGCGCCAGCGCCGACTGTGGAACATTGGCCTTTACGACCGCGAAACCGGCGCGATGTGGAACGTGAACCTGGATTGGGAGCTCGAGAACGGCATGCGTCGCCGAATGGCCGCCCGCTACGGTGTCTTCACCAACGGCGCCTGGACCTTCTACGGGGTGCGCCAGTTGTTTTACACGCCGTTCCCGGAACCGAAGTGGGAACCCAGCGACACGAACCAGCTCGAAATGATCGAACTGAGCGAAACGCCTTCCCAGATCAACAGCGAAATCCGCTTCGCTACGCTGAGCGGGGCCCGCGCCGCCAAGCGCGCCCGCCTGTCCTTGCGTGAAATCCGCGAGTACGAAGATCTGCACCCGGCGCTCCCGGCCGCCGCGCGGGCGAAGCTCCAGACCCAGTTCCACAGCCGGCTGGCGGAACCTTGGACCAACCTCGTCGTCGTGCTCATGGCCATTCCGTTCGGGGTGCCTTCCGGCCGGCGGAACGTGTTCGTGGGGGTAACCGCGAGCATCTTCATTGCGTTCGGCTTCTTCTTCACGCAATGGCTCTCGCTCGCGTTGGGAACCGCGGGTTATTTGTTGCCTTGGGTGGCGGCCTGGCTGCCCAACGTGGTGTTCGCCTCCGGCGGTCTGTGGTTGACGTTGCGCGTGCGCTGAGGCGACTGGGCTCGGCCCTGCCGGCCTGCTTCCGCGCAGCTTCATGACGTTTTCCGCTGCGCATCCTGGCGCGCGTGGTAAGGTCGCGCCGTGCCGGATCTTGCCGCCGAGCTTCGCGAATTAAAGGCCCGCCACGAGCGGATCGACCTGCTCTACCAGGTCAGCCAGGTCATTCATTCCACCCTTGAACCGCAGGAGGCGCTGCAACTCATCGTCCGCGAGGCGGTCCGCATGGTCCGCGCGGCCAGCGGTTCGGTGGTGCTCGTCAACCCCACCACCGGTTTCCTCGAAATCCAGGCTGCTGACGGCCTCCCGCCGAATGCGCAGCAACTCAAGCTCAAGGTCGGCGAAGGCATCACCGGCTGGGTCGCCCGCACCGGCAAACCGGCCCGCGTCGGCGCCGCCGCCCGTGACCCGCGGTACATCATGCTCCGGCCGGACGTCCGCGCCGAACTGGCCGTGCCGCTCGAGGTGCGGGGCGAAGTCCGCGGCGTGCTCAACGTGGACTCTGACCGCCCGGACGCCTTCAGCGAGGCGGACCAGGAATTGCTGGAAGAACTCGCCCTCCAGGCGGCGCGGGTGATCCACAACACCTGGCTTTACGAACAACTCCGTCTCAAAGCCCGTCTCTTTGAGACCCTCGTCAGCGTCGGACAAACCATCAACTCCACCGTCAACCTCGACGATGCGCTCCAGACCATCACTCGCGAGGCGAGCAAACTCATGGGCGCAAAGATGTGCTCCTTGCTCCTGCTCGACGACACGCGTGAATGGCTCGATTTGCGCGCGTCCTACGGCGCCGGCGAAGCCTATCTCACCAAGCCCCGCCTGAGCGTGGCCGACAGCCTTTTGGGCACGGTGGTGCGCCGTCGCAAACCGCAGCAACTCGAGAACGTCCAGATTTCGTCGCGTTACCAGAACGTCGAGGTCGCCCGCCGCGAAGGCCTGGTTGCCTTGCTGAGCGTGCCGCTCGCTCTCGGCCGTGAAGTCACCGGCACACTGAACGTGTACACCGCCCACCCCCATAGCTTCTCGAACGAGGAAATTCGCATCCTGACCGCGCTGGCCGACCTGTCCGCGATCGCCATCGAAAAGGCGCGGCTCTACGAGCGGTTGGTGGACATGGAGGAGCACCTGCGGCGCCAGGAACAACTCTCGGCGCTGGGGTTGCTGGCCGCCGAGGTCGCCCACGAAATCCGCAATCCACTCACGGTGATGAAGATGCTTTACCACTCGTTGGACCTGCGCTTCGAGCCTGCCGATCCGCGCGCCCGCGATGCCGCCATCATGGGTGAAAAGATGGATCGCCTGAACCGGATTGTGGACCAGATCCTCGATTTCGCCCGGCACAGCGAGCCGCAATGCGCGCCGGTGCAGGTCAACCGCCTGATCACCGACCTGACGCTGCTCACCCGCCACAAACTCCACCAGCAGAACGTTGAGCTGGAACAACACCTCGACCCGGCGGTGCCTTTGATCATGGCGGACCCGGCGCAGCTCGAACAGGCCTTCCTGAACCTCACCCTCAACGCCGTCGAGGCAATGCCGGCCGGTGGGCGCCTCCGCATCAGCACCCGCGCGATACACCTCCCCAAATACCGCCCGCAGCCGACTTGCATCGCGGTTAGCTTTCGCGACACCGGCGTAGGCATGTCGCCCGAACAACGGCGGCGGGCGTTCAGCTCCCTGCTGAGCACCACCAAGCGGGAAGGCACGGGACTTGGCCTCGTGATCGTTTCGCGGGTGGTTGAGGCCCACCGCGGCCAGATCAAAATTGCCTCGCGGCCGGGCGTGGGAACCAAGGTCACGATCCTGCTGCCGACCTGACGCGAACCGCGCGCCGTCACCGGGCTGCCTAACCGGTGTGGGTTCCAGACCTGGCTTCTTCGGAAGCCGCCCGCCGGAGCAGCATTTCCGCAATGAGTTCCGCCGCTTGTTCGCAAGTTACGCGATCCGTATTGATGATCAGGTCGTAGAGCAAAGGGTTGTCGATCTCGACCTTGAAATGCTCGCGCAGGTACCGGTGGTGGCCGCGGTCCGCCTTCTCGACGAACTCGACGGCCGCCTTGCGCTCCAGCTTCAGGTACTCCATCACGCGCTCGATGCGCTTCTCCAACGAACCCACCAGCCGGACATGCACCATGTGCGGGAGCTTCATGGTGATCACGTTCGCACCCCGCCCGATCAGGATCACATTTCCCACCGCCGCGAGCCGAAGGATCGTGTCGGACGTGGCGCGGACCAGATTCCAGGAAGGCGGATGCAGGCCGAGCAACTCCGTCACCATGTCTTCGAGCATCGAGACGCGGTCTTCGGGCATGAAGCTGACCAGCTTCTTCGGCAGATTGTGATTTTCGAGCACGTGCTCGACCAGTTCCTTGTCGAAGACGGTCCATTTCACGTCCTCCGCCGGGGCTCGCTGGTCGAGCCGGGCCGCCAGTTCCCGGGCCACGATCCAGGCACCGGCACCGGCCTGGCGCGAGAGGGTCACCGCCATCCGCCGCCGGTGTGTCGGCGTGGACGCGGGCCGCAAATGACAACCGATGAACGAGCGCGCCTGCTCTAAACCAATTCGCGGATTCATAAAAAGCCTTTCGCCTGGAAACCGGACGGGGCGAGGCCCACCGTCCGGTTCCGAGTTTGTTGGTTCAGTGAATTCGACGCGACGCTAACAAGTACCACCCACCAAGCCAAACCGAATGTTGAGCCCTAAATGTTAAGCCACTCTCTGCGCCCGGGGTTCCCGCGCAACCTGGGAGGAACGAAATTGCGGGCTTGCATGGGCCTTGCCGGCGACTACTCTCTGCGTCCCGTGCCGTTTCCGGCCGGGAAATCCAATCGAACAGCGTAACGCGTATATGGCTTCAGCTAACGACTTGAGACGGGGCATGGCGGTGATGCACAACGGCGACGTGTGCGTGGTCCTGGAGACCCAGCACCGCACGCCCGGCAACCTGCGGGCCTTCGTGCAAGCCACCCTCCGGAGTGTCCGCTCCGGCAAATCCTCGGACGTGCGGTTCAGTTCCACGGAGCGCGTGGACATCGTGCCGCTTTTCGCACGCAAAATGGAGTTCAGTTACAAGGACGGCCAGGACTTCGTTTTCACCGATCCGGAGGACTTCGAGACGGTGACGCTCTCGCCGGAAGTCGTGGGCGACGCGAAGAATTACCTGGTGGACAACACGCCGGTGACCGTGACTTTCGTCGAGGAACGGGCGGTCCAAATCGACCTGCCCGCGTCGGTGGTCCTCACGGTTTCCGACGCGCCGGAAGGCATCCGCGGGGATTCGGCCAACAACGTGCAGAAGTCCGTCACGCTCGAAACCGGCATCAGCGTCCAGGTGCCGCTGTTCATCAACACCGGCGAGAAGATCAAGGTGGACACGCGCACCGGCAAATACATGGAGCGCGCGTAAGCGTCTTCCCCACCCGCCCCCCAATTCCGCCTCGCTTTCTGGCCGGCTCCCGCCAAGGGACGCCGGCCGGCGCGTTTGGGGGCATCCGCGTCAGTTCAACGCCATGCCGCGCCGAATGTACGTGGGCGTGTCCAGGTCTTCCCCGCGGTGCACGGTCGGCTCGCTCTTGGCAAAACGGCCTTTGGAAACCACCTCGAGCGGCAGCACCCCTTGCTGCGGTTTGGACTTCGACCGCGGACCCGCAATGCCCCGGCGCCGCCCCCCCAACAAACGTTGCGCCTCTTCCGGGGTCAGATCGGGCGGCGGCGGCACATAGCGTTGTGCCATCCGCGGCGCGGGTACATCGCCAAAGCGCGCCGCTCCCAGTTCGACGTCGCGTGTCGGAAACTCCGAAGCCGGCGGCTCGGCCTCCTCGCTGGCGGCGGGCGCGCGGGCAGCGATCGGTTCCGGTGCCGGGCGGCGCGCGGCGACCAGCGTCACCGCCAGACGATCCGCCAGGGCCGGATCGATCGTCGCGCCCATGATCACTTGCGCGTTCTCGGCCAGGCGGTTGATTTGTTCCATGACCTGGTTCACCTCTTTGAGCGAAAGGCCGGGACCGCCGTTGAGGCTTACCAGGACGGCATCCGCTTCCGCGAGCAGCCGGCCGTCGTCGAGCAACGGATGCCGCACCAGGCGCTCGACCACTTCCCGCGCGCGGGTTTCGCCCGCGGCTTCGGCCGTGGCGAAATAGCTCTCCGCCTGCCGTCCGCGCACGACGTGGCACAGGTCGGCGAAATCGACGTTGAGCAAGCCGCCGCGCTTCACCAGGCGCAACAGGCCGCGCACGCCCTGAGCCAGCAGATCGTCGATGATCTGCATCGCCTCCGGCAGGCTGGTCTTCTCGTCGATGAGGGTGGAAACCTTTTGGTTCGGCAGGCAAATGACCGCGTCGGCCGCCGTGCGCAACTGGGCCAGGGCCGCCTGCGCTTGTTGCTGGCGCCGCCGGCCTTCGAAGGCGAACGGCAGCGCGACCAGCGCGAGGACCAGTGCGCCGTTTTCGCGGGCCACGCGGGCGAGCACCGGGGCCGCGCCCGACGCGGTGCTGCCGCCCAGTCCGGCGACAACGATCACGAGGTCGGCGCCTTCGCACAGGTGGCGGAGCCGGTGAGCTTCGGCCTCGGCCAGCGCGCGGCCGAGTTCCGGTTCGCCGACTTTCAGCCCACGGGTGAGTTGCGAACCGAGGAGCAACTTGTCGGTGATCGTGGATTCGCCGAGCAACCGGGCATCGGTGTGGATGACGGCCAACGCCGCTTCACCCACGCCGCAGCGGGCCATGTGCTGAACGGCCTGCAGGCCCGCGCCACCGACGCCAATGATCTTCGCGGTTGGCGCCTTCGCCACGCCGGGGGCGCTCGCCGGGGAGGTGGTTTCTGGATTCATGATGGGGGGATTAATGGTTCAACCGCGGCGCAACACCGTGCCGAGCGCGCCCAGTTTCTTGCGAATGCCGACGGCCCAGCGCGGGCCGCGCGGCCGTTGGGTTTGGAAAGAGCCGAACTTGACCAGGCCAATGCCCGTGGCGAACTCCGGTTGGTCGAGGGTGGCGACCAGGCCGTTGATGGTCTTGGTCCGCCCCAGTGCCACCGGCACGCCCAGTACGCGCTCGGCCAGCTTGTCGATTTCGGGCACGCGGGCGCCACCCCCGCAAAGCACCGCCCCCGCCCGCAAGCACTCCAGCAAACCGGCGGACTCGAGTTCGGCGGCGATAATCTCGAACGTCTCCTCGATCCGCGCCGACATGATGCGGCGCAAGTGTTCGAGGTTGACCACGCGTTCGGGCAAGCCCAGATCGCTGGGCAAAGCGACGGTGCGGCCCTTGACCTCGGGTCCGGCCAGGGCGGCGCCGTGTTCGATCTTCAACGTCTCCGCCCGCCCCATCGCGACCTTCAGCCCGTAGGCGAGATCGTTGGTCACATGGTCGCCGCCCACCGCCAGCGTGCCGGTGTGGCGGATGATGCCATCGGCGTAAACCGCGTACTCGGTGATGCCCGCGCCGAGGTCGATGACCAGCGCGCCCCGCTCCTTCTCCGCCGCCGTCAGCACAGCCAGCGAGGAAGCCACGCCGTTGAAAACGATGTTCTCGACTTCGAGCTGCAGGCTCTTGACGACGCGGATGGGCGTCTGGAGCCGGTTGGTGATGCCGTGCACGACGTGCACGTCCACTTCCATGTGGGCCCCGGACATCCCCACGGGTTTGATGATGCCCTCCTGGCCGTCCACGATGAAGTGCTGCCGGATCACGTGAATGACGTGTCGGTCGGCCGGGAGGTTGATCGCCTTCGCGTTCCGGACCACGTCCTGCACGTCCTCATCCATGATCTCGCGATCGTGCGACGGAATGTTGTGCCGGCCGCGGTTGTCGCACCCCTGAAGGTGCGCGCCGGAGACACCCAGAAAGACACTGCGGATTTCAACGTCGGCCATTTGCTCGGCCTCAGCGATGGCGGTGCGCACGTCCTCGGCGGCGGCGGCCGTGTCCACGATTTCGCCTTTGCGGACGCCACGCGAACGGGCCTGGCCGAGGCCGATGATGCTCAGCGTGCCTTCGGCGCCGAGTTCGCCCACGACGGCGCAGACTTTGCTGGTGCCGATCTCTAAGCCGACAACGAGTTGGGGTTCGGGGTCAAACATGTCTGCCTCCGTTGAAGGTCGTTTCCACCGGGCGCGGGGGCGGGGCCGGCGGTTCCGGGTCCCCGGTTTCCCAGAGCACCGGACAGTTGTTGGTCATGGAAAGGTCCAGCCAGCGAATGCGGTGGCCCAGCCGGGCCGCGGCGTCTTGCACGAGCCGCCAGCGCTGCAACTGCAAGTCGAGCTGCGTGAGCGGCAGGCGGATTTCCGCCCCGCGGTCGGTCGTGACCTGCACGACGTCCGGCTCCGCGACATCCAGGCTGCCCAAGCCCGCCTGGCCGGCCATCGGCGAAAGCGGCAGGACCCGCACCAGGTTCAGGGCCACGCGCACGCCCGGCGAAGGCAGATCCCGGCCCACGCGCAAGCTGCGGTTGTCCAGGCCGGAGATCACCGGCAACGACGTGTAAGCGGCCTGAAGGTCCGAGCGTCCCGCCGCCAGCGGCGGCATCACCCGGGCGTGGGCATCCAGGAAGTACACCGTCGGCACGAGCCGGCCGTGATCGGCATAAACGGCCCGCACCTGGGCGATCGGCTGGCGTTCGCGCACGCAAATGCTGAGCAAGTGCGGCAACACCCGCTCGACCGCGGCCTCCTCGACTTGCGGCACCAACTCGAGGTCGCGCTTGATACGGTCCAGATCCAACGCGAGGAGGTTGTCGCCGACCCGGACGTTCGCCCACGCGAGAATCTGCTGTGGCGTCAGCCAGATCAGGTTCGTGTTCACCTCGATGGTCTGCAGGGCGAAAAAGCGGTTCGAGAGCAGCAGGTCGTCCCGGAGCGAAGTCCACGACCGCAGCGCGGTGTGCATCACGAGCGTGGCGACCACCGCGATCAACAGCGCCACCACCACGCGCCTCCCCCAATGCGGCTGCCGCTTGACCGCGGCCTTCACGCGGAGCACGTCCGCGCGCCGCGCGCGCCGGCTGTTGCGATGTCGTCGCCACCACATAATCAGTCCCGCCTGGCCGCCGGTCGGCGGCGCAGCGCCAGATCCACCAATCGCTGGCACAGCGGCCCGAAGGCCAGCCCCGCCGCTGCGGCCGCCTTCGGCAACAGGCTCAGCGCCGTCATGCCGGGCAGCGTGTTCACCTCCAGGACGAAAGGCTGCTCGTCTTTGGAAACCATCACGTCCACGCGCGCATAATCGCGCGCGCCCACCGCCCGGTAAGCTCCCAACGCCGCCGTCTGCACGGCCGCGGTCGTTTCCGGGCTCAGCCGGGCAGGGCAGAAATACTCGGTGTTGCCGGCGGTGTATTTGTTCGTGTAATCGTAACCACCGGCCCGCGGCTGTACTTCCACGACCGGCAGCGGCACACCGTCCAGGATGCCCACCGTGGTTTCCATGCCGGCAATGCGCGCTTCCATCAACACCTCCCGGTCATGTGCCAGTGCGCGCGTCAGCCCCGCCGGGAAATCCTCGCGGCGATCCACGAATTCAAGGCCGACGCTGGACCCCTGCCGCGCGGGTTTGAGCACCACCGGCGGTCGCCAGGCATCGGGCCAGGTACCGGTCGCCTCGCGGAATACTTCGTACCGCGGCGTGGGCACGCCGGCCGCGAGGCAGCGTTGCTTGGTGAGAATCTTGTCGAACGCCACCCGGCTCGCCTCGGCGTCGCAACCCGTGTAAGGCACCCCCAACGCGTCCAACTCGCGCTGCACCGTGCCGTCCTCGCCGTACGTGCCGTGCAAGGCCAGGAGCACGACGTCCGTCGCGGGCGGCAGTTGCCAACGTCCCGGTTGCGGGTCCAACTCGGTGACAGTGTGGCCAAGTTCGCGCAGGGCCGCCGCCACCGCCGCGCCCGAGCGCAACGATACTTCGCGTTCCGCGGAAGGCCCGCCCAGCATCACCGTGATGTTCAATTTCGCGTTCACTCGCCTGCCCGTTTCAAACCGAATCTTCGCCCACGATCTCGACTTCAGTCTCCAACTCCACCGCGCGTTTGGCCCGCGCCTCCACCCGCACCCACTCGATCAATTCCAGCACTTCGGCCGCTGTGGCTCCGCCGGTGTTGACGATGAAATTGCCGTGCACGGTCGAGACCTGTGCGCCGCCGATCCGGGTGCCTTTCAACCCCAACTCGTCAATGAGCCGGCCCGCCGGGATCGTCGCGGGGTTTTTGAAAATGCAGCCCGCGCTCGCCTCACGCGGCTGCGTCTCCTGCCGCTGGCGCCGAAACGCCTCCATCCGCGCCTGGATCGCGGCCTCGTCGCCGGGCTGACCACGAAAAACGGCGGCCAGCGCGAGGTTGGTGCGGAACGCCGGGCAGGACCGGTATTCCGCCGGCACGGCGCTCGCCGGCTTCTCCTCCGCCTCGCCCTCCGGCGTCATCCAGCGGACGCGTTCCAACACACCGAACGTCCAGGCTTGGTGCGCGCCGGCGTTCATTCGCAACGCGCCGCCCACACTGCCCGGAATGCCTTCCAGAAACTCCAGCCCGGTCAGCGCGTGCCGGCGCGCCTCGGCGGCGACTTGCTTCAACCGCGCGCCCGCGCCGGCGCGTAGCAACGGTCCTTGCACTTCCACCTGCGCGAACGCCAGGGCGGCCAGGCAGACCACCACGCCGCGCACGCCACCGTCGCGAACGAGCAAATTCGAGCCGCGCCCCAAAATCCGCACCGGCACCGCGCGGTCGCGACAAAACCGCAGCACCTCCGCAAGGTCCGTTTCACCGGCCGGCTCCACATAAACGTCCGCCGGCCCGCCCACCTTGAGCGTGGTGCGGCGGGCCAGCGGTTCGCAGGCCAACACCACGGCGGCGGCGGAAAGCCGCGGTTTCAGCAGCGCCGCCAACGGCGAGAAAACAGTTGCTCCGCCAGCCGTCGCGGCGACCGGCGCCGGCACCTCGCCCGGCCGGGTCTCGCTTCGAATCGTGGCTGTGGCCGTCATGGCGACTTCACGTGGTCCGGGTTTGTGCCGGGGCGACGGGCAATGCCACCGGCTTTAGTTCGCCTTTGGCCGGGCGAGCCTTCGCGACCGCGCACGAACCCCGCGCGGCCCGCTCGTCGAGGCCCAACTGCTTCGTGATTACCGCGGCAATCGTGGCCGCCGCTTCGGGTGCATGCCAGCGCGCGAGCGCCGCCTGCATCGCCGCGCGCTGCGGACCGTCCTGGAGCATGGCCCGCAGTTCCCAGAGCACCTTCTCCGGGGTGGCCCCGGTCTGGTTGAGCATCCGTACCGCGCCGGCCTCGACCAAGGCACGCGCGTTGTGGCACTGGTGGTTGTCCGCCGCACTCGGCAACGGCACCACCAGTGCCGGCACGCGCATCGCCGCGGTTTCGGCCAGCGAGGACGCCCCGGCGCGGCTGACCATCACGGTGGCCGCGCCGAGCGCGAGTTCCATTTCCGTGAGAAACGGGCGGACCAGCACCGCCCCGCCCAGCGCCGCGTAAGCCTTTTTGACGGTGTCGGCCTCCGTCGCGCCAGCCAGATGGAGCAGTTGCAGTCGCGGCTCGAGCAGGCGCAAGGATGGCCAGGTGCGGACGACGAGTTCGTTCAACGCCCGCGCGCCCTGGCTCCCGCCGGTGACCAGCAGAACCGGATCCTGCGGCCGGAGTCCCAGCGCGATCCGGCAATCGGCGGGGTCGCCGGGCTGGAACTGCGAACGCACCGGCATTCCGACCTTGCGGACATGCTGGTGCCAAAGCCGCTCGGCCGCGCCGTCGAAATGGACGAACGCCTCGTCCACGACGTGCGCCAGCCAGCGATTCGCCCGGCCGGGAATCGCGTTCGCTTCATGCAGGAAGGTCGCCGCCCGGCACCGGCGTCCCGCCAACACCGGCGGCACACTCGTAAATCCCCCCATCGCCAGCACCGCCCCCGGTGGGCGCGACCGGAACAAAGCCCGCGCGGCGCGCAAGGACTGCACGAAGCCACGGGCGAAGGCCAGCCGCCGCCCGCGTTCGAGTCCCACGCCCGGCAACGCCTGGACTTGCGCCGCCGGCAAACCGCGGACGGCTTGTTGATCGACTTCCTTGGTCGAGATCAGGACGAGGGTTTCCACGCCCTGTGCTTCGAGAACTTCCGCCACCGCCAGGCCGGGAAAGAGATGTCCGCCGGTGCCACCGCAAGCGATGGCGACCAAGGGTGCGCGTGAGGCCGATGGCATGTCAGGCGAAGAGGCTGAGAGGTTCGGTGGCGAGGCCCGCCAGGGCCGGGTCTTCCCGGACCGGTTCCACGGCCGCCCGGGCAACGCGCAGGAGTACGCCGGCACAGATCAGCAACATCAGCAGGTTCGAGCCACCGTAGCTGATGAACGGCAGCGAAAGCCCCTTGTTCGGGAGCGCGCCGGAGACGACGGCGATGTTGAACAACGCCTGCAGACTAATCAGGAATGTCACCCCCACGGCGACGAAGGTGCCGAACGGATCGGGGGCGTTCCAGGCGATGTACCAGCCGCAACAAAACAGGGTCGTGAACAGCAGAAGCACCGTGGCCGAGCCGGCAAACCCGAACTCTTCGCCGATGATCGCGAAGATGAAATCGGTGTGGTACTCCGGCACGAACCGCTTTTGCGTGCTTCGGTCGAAGCCGACGCCGGTCGCGCCGCCGCTCCCCATCGCGATCCACGATTGCCAGACCTGGTGGCCGGTGTCCTGTTTGGTCTCCTCGACGTGCAGGTAACTGTACACGCGGTCGAACCGGGTCGGGTTGTAGGCCACCAGGCACGCCACCAAAGCCAGGGCGCCGATCACGGGCGGCACGAAGTAACGCCACTTGGTGCCGGCCACCAGCAAGACCACGCCACAAACGCTGCCCAGCATCATCGCGGTGCCCCAGTCCGGTTCGAGAAAGATGAGTCCCAGCACCGCGCCGAGGAGCATTCCTGGCACGAGCACACCGCCGGTAAAGGTGCCGATCCGCGTCCGTGCCTGCGCCGCGTAGCGCGCCAGTGCCAGCAGCAAGGCCAGCTTGGCGAAGTCTGAAGGTTGGAACTGCAAGCCGGCCACGCGAAACCAGCGCTGCGCGCCATTGGCCCGGTGACAAAACGGCGGCAGTGGCAGCAGCACCACTGCCAGCAACACCACCGCCACGCCGAGCAGGATCCAGGCGGTCTGGTACAGCCATCGGTAAGGCATCACGAACGCGATCCCGAACGCCACCAGCACCCCCAAGGCACCCGCCGCGACCTGCCGCGACAGGAAATGCCAGCTATCGCCCGCCGGGCTGACGCTGTACTGCATCACGAATCCGAAGCAGGTCAGGACCAGTACACAGATGGCGAACAGGGTGGAGGCGGCTTTCATCGTTTCGCGCGGTCGCGGTAGGCCGGCCGCGCGAGGCAGGAGATTGAGGATACAACCCGCCTCGCGCGGCCCGGCAACACACCACTACACTAAGGCTTGGGCGGCGCTTCCGTTGCGGGAGCGGTTTTGCCCGGCGGAATCTTGAGCTTCTGATTCGGAACGATCCGGTCAGTCTTCAGTCCGTTAAAGCGGCGCAATTCTTTGGCCGTGGTGCCGTAGAGCCGCCCGATCTTGCTCAGCGTGTCGCCGGATTTGACGACGTACACCGCGGTCGCCGCCCCGCCCGGCTCCGTCGTCGCCGCGGCCATTTCCTTGGTCTTGGCCGGGATCGTCAGCGGCTGGCCAATCTGGAGGAGGCGGTCATTCAAGTTCGGATTCGCCTCGCGGAAGGCATCGAGTGTGATCCCGAACTTGCGCGCGATTTTCGAGGGCGTGTCGCCCTTGACAATCTTGTACTCCGTGGTCGTGCCGGCGGGGGCCAAGAGGTCGGTCGCGCCGGTGGCGCCGGGTGTCCCGGTCTGATCCGGCGCGGCCGGGGGGGCGGACTGGCCCTGGTTCCCGACCAGGAAGTTGGTGGGTTCCGCGGGCAGCGCCGAGGTAAAGGTCATCGCCGGCGGCTGCCCGGGGAAGCCGGCGAGATTCGTCGGTTCGGGATACGCCTGGCCCAACCCCGTCAACGAGTCGGGCACGGAGGTGGTGTTGGTCGGCTGGACGGTTTCCAGGCCGGCGGTGGCGGTTGCGTTGCGTTTACACCCTTGGAGCAAAAGCCCGCCGAAAAACACCGCGTGGAAAGCCACGATGGTGATGACGGCAATGCTGAATCCTGGCCGGCCGGAGCCGGACTGCGGGAGCCGGCCCAAAGGCTGGAGCGGTGATGGCGTGTTCATGATGGTCGATCCTGTTCGGAAGTATGCTCGTGTGAGGATTGGTGTTCGGTGTTTGCCGCGGGATTTTCCCTCACAAAATCCCGCGGCAAATCGGCCGTCGCCGAGACGAATCGGGCGACGTGTCGGGGCAAGCCGGTGCGGACTTGCAGGCTGGGGCGCCGGGGCGCGCTTTGCCGGTTAGTGGGCCAATCCGACCGCACCGCCAGCCGATAAAACACAGCCCGTTGCTCGGCATCTGGAGTAAAGTTGAAGCACGAACAATCCGGGATCGGCCAGGCGACATCGCCAGTCACAACGCGCACTCTCGCCCCGGCCGAGGCTTCTAACAACCGGGCGGCAGCGGTGCAAGGAGTAAAGCGAAACCGCGCGCCGGCGCGGCCATTTTCCCGCCGGACGCGGGTCCGGGCGCTCGGCGAAGGGTGGTGGAGGCGGGGCGTTTTCATTGCGTCAACGCAGTTTCAAGGTCGCCAGCGCCGCCACGCCGCAAAGCACCCCCGCGATGTAGAATCGCGTGGTCACCTTCGACTCCGGCCAGCCGAGTTTCTGGAAGTGGTGATGCAGCGGCGCCATGCGCAACAGCCGCCGGCCCTGGCCGAACCACCGGCGCGTCAGTTTGAAACCGACCACCTGGACCATCACCGAAACCGCCTCCGCCACGAACACGCCGCCGGCGATGAAGAGGACGAACGGCTGGTGGATCAACACCGCCACGATCCCGAGCACGCCGCCCAAGGCCAGCGACCCGATGTCGCCCATGAACACCTCCGCCGGATAGCAGTTGAACCACAAAAACCCCAGCGAGGCGCCAAAGATGGCGGCGCAGACCACGGTGAGTTCCCCCGCCCCGGCGACGTATGGCACGTTCAGATACGCCGCGATCTTCGCGTTGCCGGCCACGTAGGTGAGCACGATGAAGACCGCCGCCACCAGCAGCGTGCAGCCGATGGCCAGGCCGTCCAGGCCGTCGGTGAGATTCACCGCGTTCGAGCTGCCCACAATGGTGAACATGATGAGCGCGATGCCGGTCACGGTCGCGCCGGTCATCACCGGATATTTCCAGAACGGCACCATGATTTCGGTGACCAGACGCTGCGTGGCCGGGACCATCCAGAGATAGACGCCAATGAACAGCGCCAGCGCGCATTGCACCACCAGCTTGACCTTCCCGCGCACGCCGTCGCTGGTCTGCTGCTTCACCTTGGTGTAATCGTCGAAAAAACCCAGCCCGGCCAGCACGACCAGCGGCAGCAGCGCCAGCGCCACCAGGTAATTGATCTGCGTCCACAGCAGCACCGTCACCTCGATCACCAGCACCAGCAGGATGCCGCCCATCGTCGGCGTGCCGCGCTTGTCGAACGGGCCGGCGGAGGTGACCCCGTGTTCGCCGGCCTTGCTGGTGTAATGCTCGCCGAAGTTCATCCACCGCAACCAGCCGATGATCGGCGGGCCCAGCAGCAGACTCATCAACAACGACGTCATGGCCGCCCCCGCCGTGCGGAACGCGATGTAGCGAAACACCCGCAGGCCGGAAATCAGATCGCCCAATTCCGTGCCTTCGGTCTGCGCGAGCAGATATTGGGCTAAATAGTGGAACATGGTTCGTGCGCGGCCGGGGAGCGGACCGCCCCGCCGCCCGCCGTCTGCGCGGCCAGCACCCGCTTCAACAAATCCGCCACCACGTCCAGCCGGGTGCGGCGGGACGCTTTCACCAACACCAAATCGCCTGGGCGCACCTCCGCCAGCAACGCCTCGGCCGCCGCCGTCGCCTCGCCGAAGGTGCGCGTCGTCGTCAGGCCCGCGGCCTCCGCGCCGGCCTGGAGTTCTGCGGCGTGTACACCCACCGCGTACAGGCAATCCACACCCCACCGGCCCGCCGCGCGGCCGACTTCCACGTGCGCGGCCGCCGCGTGCGGCCCCAATTCTGCCATGTCGCCCAGCACCGCAATACGCCGGCCGTCGCAGTTCAAGTCGCGCAACGTGGCCAGTGCGGCCAGCATCGAGTCGGCATTCGCGTTGTACGAATCGTCCAGGATGCGAACGCCGCCGACCAGCGCGAGCTGCAGGCGCCGCTTCGGCGCCGGGCAATCGCGCAAGCCGGCTTCCACTTCCGCGCGGGTCAAACCCAGTTCGGCACCCAACGCCAGCGCGAGCAGCGCGTTTTCAACCTGGTGCCGCCCGAGCAGCCGCAGGCGATAGTCGCCGCCAAACTCCGCCCGCGGCGCCCGCACGGCGAAGTCGGTACCTTCGTCGCCCACGCTGGCCGACAACGCCACCCAGTCGTTCTCCGGCGCCCAGCCGACGCGCGTCACGCCCGCCCGCACCCGCCGCCGCACTCGCTCTGCGCCCGGACTGTCGCCGATCAGGACCAGTGCGCCGTCGGCGGGAAGCGCGTCCGCCAGGGTGCCTTCCTCCTGGATGACGCCGTCGAGGCTCCCGAAAAACTCGAGGTGCTCGCGGCCCAAGCGCGTAAGCACACCGTGGGTCGGCTGAGCGATGCGCAGCAAGGCCGCCAGTTCGCCGGGGTGGTTGGTCCCCACTTCGGTCACCGCCGCCTGATGCCGGGCGTCCAGTTCGAGCAATGTGAGCGGCACGCCAATGTCGTTGTTGAAACTCGCCGCGCTGGCCACCGTCGCGAACCGGTGACGCAGCACCGCGGCCACGAGTTCCTTGGTGGTGGTTTTACCGTTCGACCCGGCCACCGCGATCACCGGAATGGAAAACCGCCGGCGATGTGCCGCCGCCAGCCGCCCCAAGGCCGCCCGCGCATCGCGGACCACGATTTGCGGACAAGCCAGATCCGGGTCGAGCGACCCATCCTCGCCCAGCACCGCCGCCGCGCCCGCCGCCACCGCGGTCGCCGCGAACCGGTGACCATCGAAATTCGGGCCGCGCAGGCAAACGAACAGGTCGCCGGCCCGGATCGCGCGCGAATCGGTGCCAACCCGCTGGATCGGCTGCGTGGGCGCTGGGCCGCGGAGTTCGCCACCGGCATCGGCGGCGAAGGTTGAGAGCGGGCGCGGGTCCATCACACCACCGCCTCCCGTTCGCGTCCCCGCCAACCCAGCGAGTCCAGCGCCGCCTGCGCATACTCGCGGTCGTCGAACGGGATGACGCAGTCGCCCAGTTCCTGAATGCAGCGATGACCTTTGCCGGCCAGCAGCACGCAATCGCCGGGTCGTGCCAGTCGCAGCAGTTCCCGGATGGCTTCGCGGCGGTCGTGCACCATGAACGGCGGCGCGCCTTTGACCGGCACATAACCGCTTGCCACCTGGGCCGAAATCACCTCCGGCGATTCCGACCCCGGATTGTCGGCTGTGAAAATCGTTTCGTCCGCGCACCGGGCGGCGACGGCGCCAAAGAACGGACGCGCCGCAGCGGGGTGATGACGACTGCAACCGAACAACAGCAGCACCCGACCCGACGTGAGTTCGCGGATCGCGCCCAGCGCCGCTTCCAAATCCAGGGCGGAACGGCAGGCATCCACGAACACATGCAGCGGCAGGCCGGTGGCGACCGGTTCGAGATGACCCGCCACCGCGGGCAGCCGCGCCAAACCGGCGGCGATTACCGGCAGCGGCAGTTTCATCGCCTGGGCGACGGCCACGGCCGCCAGCGCCGCCCGCGCATTCGGCCGACCCACGAGTGCCAGGTTCAAGGACAGCGGCCCGCCCGGCGTTTCCACTTCGATCCGCGTGGCCCGCGGCGTGAGCCGGCGGAGTTTGGCCCGCACGGTGAAGGCGTGGCCGGGGCCGCAAGCGAGCCGCAAGACCGTGTCCGCGCCCAGACTGGCCCGCCCGTTCAAAACGTCGGTCACGCGCCAGGCGTGGTCGTGGCGGGCCGCGCTGTTTTGCGGGCGAAACGTGAAGCCGCCCTCCGCACTGCCGCCAGCCGGTCGCTCGTGCCCCCCGGCCAAACCGGTCGCGTCCGCCGCGATTTCGGTCACAATCAACGTGTCCAGTTCCGACACCGCCAGACAGCCGCGGTCGAGGGCTTCAGGTCCGACTTCAATCACACACGCGCGGTCGCCGGCGCGGCTGGCCTCTGCCAGCAGTTCCTGAATGTCCAGGGCTTCGGGCGCCGCCGCCAGCGGGGGCAAGGTCCGTTCCCCAACCTGGCAACCCAGGCTGCCGAGCAGCGCCGTCGAAATGCCCGAGGCGGACAGCAGGGCGCGCAACACCTGCGCCACCGCCGCGCGCGCCGCGCAACCGGTCACCACCACCATCTGCAGCTTCCGGCTGGGGTGGCCGTAAAACGTGGCGGCCGCCACGGCCAGGGCATGGCGGCAGTTCGCCACCCGAATGCGGGTCGCGCGGTAAGGCACAAACCCACCCTGCTCGGAAACGATCGCTGCGGCGCCGCGCTCGATGGCGCGCGGAATCGATTGCGCGCCTTCACCACCCGCGCCCGCGACCGCAAAGAAGAGCGCGCCCGGTACCACCCGCCGCGCGTCATAGGCGAGCGCGGCCACGGAGCTGTCGAGGCCACCGTCGATGCTGAGGGCACCGAGGCGACCGGCCAGTTGGCGAAGCGGGATGGCAGCTCTCATGGGATCAACGGCGCGGGGTGGCCGCCGGACGGCCTTTCGGAGGATTCAAGACAAAGGAACGGTTGGCGACCAGGTCCGCCGGATTCTCGGGACTGGGCAGGGCGGGCGAGGTCTCCGCGGGGAGGTCCGGTTCGATCCGGAGGTAATTGGCCACGCGCTCGCCGATCGCTTTGAAGGCCGGCGACGCGACCGCCCCACCCGTGTAAACGATGGCGCTCTTGATCGGTTCGTCCACCGCCACCAGGATGCACACTTGGGGGTCGTCAGCCGGAAAGAAACCCACGAACGAGGAGTAATACTTGCCGCTGTGGTAAGTGCCGTTGACGCTCTTCTGGCCGGTGCCGGTTTTGCCCGCCACGGTGTAATGGTCCAGACGGGCGCCCGGCGCGGTGCCTTCCGGCGACACCACCAGCTTCAACGCGCGGGTGAGTTCCCGCGCCGTGGCTTCGCTCACCACGCGGCGCGGCGGATCGATCGGGTAACGGCTGGTGACATGGCCGCGCCCGTCCTCGAGATGATCCACCAGGCGGGGCCGCACCCACAGGCCGCCGTTGGCGATCGCCGCAACCGCCATCGCCATCTGCAGCGGACTGGCGCAGATTTCCTGGCCCATTGGGATGCGCGTGATCGAAATGCCACTCCAGTCTTTGGGTGCACGCAACAGGCCGGGCGTCTCGTTCGGCAGCGGAATCTGGGTCGGCGCGCCAAAGCCGAAGTTGCGGATCGAGTTGTAGAACCGTTGGGCGCCGATCCGCACCGCGGCCTTGGCGGCCCCGATGTTCGAGGATTTCTCGACCACTTCCGCGAAGGTGAGGATTTGGTGCGGGTGCGAATCGGTGAGATCGCTGCCGCCGTAACGCCAACGGCCGTTCTCGCAGTTCACGCGTTCGTCGAGCGTCAGCACCCCAGCCTCCAACGCCGTCGCGATGGTGACGGTCTTGAAGGTCGAACCCGGCTCATACATGTCCGCGACGGCTCTATTCCGGTAGGCCGCCGGGTTGCTTCCCGGACGATTGAGATCGAACGTCGGCCAGTTCGCCATCGCCAGGATTTCGCCGGTCCGCGGGCGCACGACGATGCCAATGACGCCGTTCGGCTTGAACTCCTCGGCCGCCTTGGCCAACTCAGTCTCGACGATGTATTGCACGCTGGCGTCGAGGGTGAGCACGAGCGTCTGACCGGGGCTGGGGGGCACGTTCACCTCGCCGGTTTGCCAGCCGTGCGTGCCGTTGAGCAGGTCGTCGAACGTCAACTCGAGGCCGGCCAGGCCGTGGTCCTCGAAGACGTAGCCTTCGTCGGTCTCCGTTTCGCCCGAGCCGACGAAGCCCACCACGTGCGCGGCCAGCGAACCGTTCGGGTACTGCCGCAGGTAGTCGTCTTGCGCAAAGATGCCGCGGCTGCGAATGGACCGCAGCAACAACCGCGCGCGCGGCTTCAACTTCTTCTCGTCCACGCCAAAGTCCAGCGTCGCCATCCGCTGGGTGATCTGCTGCCATTGTTCCAGCGACACCTTGTGTTTGAGCACCGCGTAGCGGCTGGTGATAACGACGTTCGAGCCGTTGACCTGGCGGTGCAGCAACCGGGGTTGCAAATCCTTCAGGACCGCCGCCGCCGGCAGTTCGAGCAACGGCGCCAGCGTCCGGGCGAGCAATACGCGCTGGGGCGCCACCAGCTCCGGATTCGCGCAGACGGTTTTCACCGGCACGCTCGTCGCGAGCATTACGCCGCGGCTGTCGGCAATGCCCCCGCGTCGGGCCGGGAAGGTCCGCTTGAAATTCAGGTTCCGCCGCGCCTCTTCGCGAAATCGCGGATGTACGGTGATCTGCCGGTAAAACACCCAGCCCAACAGCGTGGAGAACGCGAGCAGCACCGTCACCGCCAACGTCGCGAGCCGCCCGTAACGGACCGGCCGGATCATGCGCCACCTCCTGGGCGCGTCCGCCTCCCCGCCCGGCGACCGATCGCCACCAGGCTGACTGTGATCATGAGGGAAGGGGCCTCCACGCGATGAGGGGTCAAGGATTCACCGCCCGGGCCGCGAGGCGCACCGCCGCCGGCGCGGTTTGCGCCGCGGCACCGACCGGCAACATTTCGACCCGGAGAATCTGCGAAGGCTCGGGCCGAACCAGCCCCAGCGCCTTGGCGCGCTCGTACAGCATTTCCGGCCGGGTCAGTTCGAGGCATTGAAATTCGAGCTGCTGGTTCTGTTTTTGGAGGGTGTCCAACAGGCGCCGGCGTTGGGTGTTGTCGCGCGCCAACTGCTCGTTGCGGTTGCGGTGCCAGACGAAGCCGATGCCCGCCGCCGCGAAGAACCCGCAGAGCAGGAACGCCAGCACCAACGGTCCAAACCGCAGGATGCTCGCAGGGGTTTTTCGGCTTTTGCGCATCGTTCCGCTCCGTCCATCCGCCATCAATCCGCCAGTTTTTCCATCACCCGCAATTGGGCCGACCGCGCCCGCGGATTGGCCGCCAATTCCTCGTCCGTCGGCACCACCGCCCGGCGCGTGACCCAGTTCAATTGTGCCGGTCGCAGGCGACGCAGTTCCGGCACATCCACCTCGCCCGCCACTTCGTAATCGCGCGCCCGCACCCGGCCGAACCGCCGGACCACCCGCACCTCGCCGGAGTGGAACGTCACGCACGCGAGCCTTCCGCCGCACCGCAGAACCCGCCAGGCCGCTTCCAACCCGCGTTCGAGCGCGCCTAATTCGTCGTTCACCACCATGCGAAGCGCCTGGAACACCCGCGTCGCCGGATGCACCGCCGCCCCGCGCCGCGGCACCACGCGCTCGATCAGCCCCGCCAGTTGGCGCGTCGTGGTGAACGGCGACCGCTCCCGGTCTTCCGCAATCGCACGCGCAATCCGCCGCGCATGCCGTTCATCCCCCAGCTCGGCGAACAGCCGCGCCAGTTCCTCCGCCGGCGTCTCGTTCACCCAATCCGCCGCGGTGCGTCCGACCTGTGGGTTCATCCGCATGTCCAGCGGCCCGTCGTTCACGAAACTGAAGCCGCGCTCCGCCGTGTCGATTTGGTGCGAGCTCACGCCCAAGTCGGCGACCACACCCTCGCAACTGCCCGGCGCCAGCCATTCCCCCAACCGCTCGAAAGCGCCCAGCCGCAGCTCGAACCGCCCGGCAAAACCCGCCAGTCGCTCCGCCGCCGCCGCAATCGCTGCCGGATCGCGATCGCAACCGAACAACCACCCGGACGGCGCGCTCGCTTCCAGCAGCGCCGCCGCGTGACCGCCGCCGCCGACCGTGGCGTCCACGTAGCGCCCGCCCGCGCGCGGTTGCAGGACCGCCACGACTTCGGCCAACAGCACCGGCCGATGTTGGAAGCCTCCCACCGGGCAGCCTCCTCAACCAGCCTGCCACCGGAACCATTGCCGCCAATGCGCCAGCCACCCTCGCCAGCCAGCGCTGGCCGGATTCCGGCGCGGCCGCTCGGTTTTCAGCAGACTCGCGACTCCCGCCGGACGGGCGCGCGGAATCAGTTCCAGGTCATCCGCGTAAAGGTCGTTCCGCACCACGCGCACCGCTTCGAGCGACAGCTCGCCTTGCACGGGCGCGCCCCCGCGCGTGCGCCGACGCGCCGGCGCCACCGCCACCTGCCGGGGCTTTTCTGATTCGGGCTTTACGAGCTGCGTCGCCGTCAGCGCCGGGATGGTTTGTCGCTCATTCAGCGGCAATTCCGGTGCGGCGTCTGTTTGCGGTTCTGTAACAGCCGGCTTGGCCAGCGGCAGTGTCGCCGTTTGCGCCTGAACTTCGCCCGCCTCCGCGCCGGCGAACGCCCGTTCGCGGCCGAAGTTGGGCAAAAGATCGTTCGCCACGCGATACGGCGCGGGCTGGTTTCGCACGCTGCCAAAGGCGCGGCCGATGGTGAGTAATCCCAGCAGGCTCATATCATCAGTCCCTCCAGCGTTTCGTCAGGCACCTGGTCGATCTGGCTTAGCGTTCCAGTCAACCGACCTGGTTCCCAGACCTCGAACTTGTCCAAGCCGCCCACCAGTGCGGCCTTCGAACTCACGTTCACGAGACCCGCGAGCTTCTCGCCCAGACACAGGCGTCCCGCGTCATCGAGCTTCTTGCGCACCGCGGAGCTGGCGATGGCACGCTGCACCACCGCGCCCTGCGTGCTGGTGAGCGAGAAACTGGATTTCAATTTCGCCAACGCCGTCTCCCAGCGGTCGGGCGGCAGCACCAACAAATGGTCCGGCCGCTTCAACGGCCAGGGAATCATGGTAAAGAGCGCGTCCTTGTCCTGGGGGCGCCAGACACTTGGGATCATGACGCGAAAACTGCCGTCCACGCCGTGCTCGAAACAGCCGGTGTACTCCACTGCCGCGTTGACCGTCGAATCCGCCATCTGAACGCAAAAGCCCGCAATCGCCCTCAGTTACCGTTATTTCCCCTTAGTTACCTTTCATTCCCCTTTGGGTCAACTGAAATTGCGCCCGCTCCGAACCTGCTTTTGTTCACCTCTTGTTCACCAAAGCGATATCAGCCATCGCGAAATCGCTGACGAGGCCGCGCGGCAGCCACCGTAATTCGAGTGTGCCGAAAACCAAACCGCAAATCGTGCGTTGCCACGAATCGACTCCTTGGTGTGCATCCGTGTCCATTCGTGGTTCTCCCCGCCCGAACGCTGTCCCAATTCGCGGCCAGTTCGCGCAAGCGGCTTGTCGGCCGCCGCGCCATCGGTTATCCCAGCCGGCATGGATTCCCGCGAAGCCTTGATCGCCCTCAACCTGGTGGACCACGTCGGACCGGTGCGGCTGCGCCAACTCCTCGAACATTTCGGCGACGCGCCCGCCATCCTCGCGGCCTCGAAGGCCGAACTGGCGCGCGTCCGCGGCATCGGCGAGGAAACCGCCGCGGCCATCGCCGGTTGGCAAAGCACCGTGGACCTGGCCGCGGAACTCCAGCGCATCCGCGATTTCGGCTGCCAAGTAGTCATCCAGGCTGACGAGGCTTACCCGGAACTGCTGCGCCAGATTTATGACCCGCCGATTGTGTTATACGTGAAAGGCAGTTTGCTCCCGCGCGACAAGAACGCCGTCGCCATGGTGGGCGCGCGCCGCACCACGCATTACGGCCTGGAAAGCGCCCGCCGGCTCGCCTACCAACTCGCCTACTGCGGCGTGACCGTGGTCAGCGGCGGCGCCCGCGGCATCGACACCGCGTCGCATCAAGGCGCGCTCGCGGCCAAAGGCCGGACCATCGCGGTCCTCGGCACCGGCATCAACCAGGTGTTCCCGCCCGAGAACGCCGAACTCTTCGAGCGCATCGCGGCCAACGGCGCGGTCCTGACCCAGTTCCCGTTCAACCGGCCCGCGGACAAACAATCCTTCCCGATCCGCAACCGCATCGTCGCCGGCATGACGCTGGGCACGGTGGTCGTGGAAGCCGACCTGAACAGCGGCGCACTGATCACCGCCGGCATGGCTGTCGATAACGGCCGGCAAGTTTTCGCCGTGCCGGGCCGAATCGATTCGCCGCAGAGCAAAGGCTGCCACGACCTCATCAAGAAAGGCGCGAAACTGTGCGAAGCCGCTGAGGACGTGTTGGGCGAGTTCGAGTATCTGTTCCCGACCAGCAACCGCCCGCCGGGTCCGGCCGAGACTGGCAGCCTGCCCGCGCTGACGCTCTCCGAGCACGAACAGCGCGTGTTTGACCTGCTCGGCAAGGAGGAAATGCCGATGGACGACGTGATCCGCCGCAGCGGCCTGCCGGCATCGACGGTGTCCGTCACGTTGCTGACATTGGAAATGAAGAAACTCGTCCGGCAACTGCCGGGGAAGCTGTTCGTGCGCGCAGGCTGAGTCGTCGCGAGCCGTCAGACAAAACAGACGCGGTCCACGCGGAGATTACCGGAATGGCGCAACATCCTTACTCTGCATACCCCCTCGGATACGCTTCGTGCCAGGCCCAGGCGCTGGCGACGATGGCTTCGAGTTTCGGGAATTGCGGTTGCCAGCCTAGATCCTTCATCGCCCGCTCGGCCGACGTCGCCGACCGCAGCAAATTGACCGGCCGGCGACGAACCACAAGCCTGCGCTTCCCTTGGCGCTGGTCGCGGCTATACTGCGTTCATGAGTATTGACCAGATTGCGGCCGAGGCGCTGCGGTTGCCGGCCCAGGAGCGGGCGATCCTGGCGGAATCGCTTTGGGAAAGCCTGGGAGATCCATTTGAAGTCCCCGCCGGGCCGGAGGACGCCGTCGCCGCCCTGGCGCTGGAGCGCGATCGCCAACTGGAGGCGGGCGAAGTCCAACCGGTGTCGCATCAGGAGATGATGGCAAGGCTCCGCCGATGAGGGTGGAGTATCATCCAGCCGTCGAGGGAGAGCTCCGGGAGATCCGCGATTATTACGAGCAGCGGTCTCCGGGGTTGGGGGTGGCTTTCCTGGACGAATTCGAAAGGCAGGTGCTGGCACTGGCTGCCACGCCGGAACGTTGGATGGTCGTCACGGGAGACATTCGTAGGTGCCTGATGCGGCGGTTCCCGTACGTCATTTATTTCCGTCGAGCAGGCTCCGATCGGATCAGAATCACCGTGGTCAAGCACCAGCGGCGCCACCCGCAGTTCGGTCGTGACCGCACATACTGCCGAGTCGTTGGGATGGCCTACAATGGCATAGGTCGTGCTATCAATTAGCTCCATGAAGATTGATGGGCGCGAACTGGATCACACGACGTTGGAGCATCTACGCCTGACGGCGGTGAAGCGAGTGATCGCGGATGGGGAGAACCCCTCGGTGGTGATGGACTCCATGGGACTCTGTCGCACCTCGATCTACC
>JAKANS010000029.1 GCA_021823625.1 bacterium
AGAGTGTTTCGGGGGCGCTTTGAACCTGTCCGGGGACACCCCCAAACCGTTTGGGGGCGGTCTCGGCCGCGTTGGGGGAGGTCTCCGACGCCTGGAGGGGCGACCCCAAGTGCCTGGGAGGAAGGCCCCACGCATTGGAGGGGATCCCCCGCAACGGCCTGGGGGTGGCTCGAAACGGATTTGGGGAAGGCCAGCTTCGATCAGGGCGACGGTTTTCGGGCCAGATTGGTCGCGGACGTCAATCTCACCCTGGGACAAACGCTCGCGCCGACACGATTTGACCGCGAGGACCAACGGCTCTGGCCGAGCTTCAAGAACTCCTCCCGTCCACGCGAACTGAAGATCGAGTTCTGACGGCGCCTCACGGTTACTCGTGCCGGAGCGCTTCGACGGGGTCCATCTCGGCGGCGCGCAAGGCCGGGTAAAGGCCGAAGACAACCCCCACCAGCGCCGAGATCGAGAAGGCCAGCAGCGGCGCCCAGAGAGTGAGAATGGTTTTCATGCCGGCAAACCAGGTCACCAGAAACGGGATGGTCAATCCCAGGGCGACGCCGATCAGGCCGCCACTCCCGGAGAGGATCACCGTCTCGACCAGGAACTGCGTGGTGATGTCGCGCCGGCGGGCGCCGAGTGCCCGGCGGATGCCGATCTCGCGCGTTCGTTCGGTGACGGTGGAGAGCATGATGTTCATGATGCCGATGCCGCCGACCAGCAGGGAGATCGCGGCGATGGATCCCAGCACGATGTTGAAGATGCGCTTGGTTTGCTCCGCGCGGCGCAGCAGTTCGAGCGGCACGATCACGGCGAAGTCTTTCTTCTTGTGATTGCGGTCCATGACTTCGTCGATCGCCTGCGAGACGGGAATGACCTGGTCGGTGCGCGCCACGCGCACGGTCAGCTCGTGCAATTCGACGCGCTCGGCCTCGTAACTGCCGCTGCGCATGCGGCTGAGCACCTCGCCGAAACGCGCCCTGGCGGTCTCCAGCGGGATGTACATCCGGTACAGCGTCGTCTTGGTCGGGTCGCCGGAGGCGTCCTCGCCGAGGTCTTTGCCCCGCGGATCCATCACGCCCACGACAGTGTAGTACTCGCTGCCCACGCGGACGTGCCGGCCCAGCGGTTCCTCGAGGGGAAACAGCACGGGCACCAGTTCCGCGCCCAGGACACACACGTTGGCCTTGCGCTCCATGTCCACGTCGGTGAAGAAGCGGCCTTGGGCGACGCGCTGGTTGCGCATGTCCGGGTAGGTGGGAATGGTGCCGACGATGTCGCAGTCCACGCGCCGGCTGATGTTCCACACGTAATCGCGGATGATCCGCCCTGGCACCACGACTTCGACGCCCGGAATCGTGGCGCGGATGCGACTCAGGTCGGCGTAAGTCAGGCCGTACTGGAGGATGTAACTCTGGCTGGCTTTGTCGGTGACCTTCTGGTCCTCGGGGGGCTTGACGCTCTTGAGGATGATGTTCTGGCTGCCCAAGTTCTTGATCTGCTCCTGCGCCGCGTAACTGGCGCCTTCGCCGATGGCCAGCATGGCGATCACGGAGCAGACGCCAAAGACGATCCCCAGCACGGTCAGCAAAGAACGGAGCCGGTGCAGCCACAGGCTCTTGATGCCCAGGCGCACGGCGCGTCTCAGGCGCGTCCAGGACGAACCGGGACGGGGGCGGAAACGCAGCGACAAGGAGGCAGCGGGGTTCATCGGCGCGTGTCGCTTTCGAGGTCGCCGTCCTTCAGGCGCAGGGCCCGACCGGCGCGCTCGGCGATCTGGGGGTCGTGGGTGACCAGGATCAGCGTCTTGCCCAGCCGGTGCAGTTCGTCGAAGACCCGCAGGATTTCGGCGCCCGAGGCCGAATCGAGGTTCCCGGTCGGCTCGTCGGCCAGGATGATCAACGGGTCGTTGACCAGCGCGCGGGCGATGGCGACACGCTGCTGCTGGCCGCCAGAAAGCTCGAACGGTTTGTGCGCGAGGCGCTCGCCCAGGCCGACGCGGCGCGCCAGTTCAATCGCGATGGCCTGGCTCTCGGCCTCTTCGCGACCCTGGTAATAAAGCGGAATCTCGATGTTCTCCACCACGCTGAGTTGCGGGATCAGATTGTACGATTGAAAGACAAAGCCGAGCCGGGCGCCGCGGATGGCCGAGAGGGCGTCGTCGTCGAGGTCGGACACGTCGTCGCCACCGAGGAGGTAACGGCCCCCGGTGGGGCGGTCCAGGCAGCCGAGCAGATTGAGCAGGGTGGATTTGCCGCAGCCCGAAGGTCCCATGATGCTCACGTACTCGCCGGCGCCGATCGCGAAGGAAATGCCCCGCAGCGCGCGCACTGTCACCGGACCCATCCGGTACGTTTTTTCGACGCCGTTGAATTGGACGATGGGAGTGGTCACGGTCGCAGCGCTGGCTCGCTCAAGGCTTCGCGGCCAGTGGCACCGCCGGAGCGGCTGCCGGCTTCTCGCTCTGGGCGACCGCGAGGCCGCTCCCCGCTCCAGGCGGACGCAAAAGCACGACCTCTCCTTCCTTGAGCCCGCTCTTGATCTCGACGAACTCGTCGTTGGCTTCGCCGATCTGGACCTCGCGCCGGTCCGGCTTCAGACCGCCAGCCACGTAACAAACCTGCTTGCCGCCGGCGAGGGCGACCGATTGCACCGGCACGTACACCACGTTGGTGAGGTGATGGGCCAGAATCTCGACCTTGGCGCTCATGCCCGGCTTCAGCCAATCGTGGGTGCCGTCGATGTTGACGGTCGTCAGGTACACCTTCATGTCCGGGTTGGCCCACATGTTTTGCGAGTCGGGCAGGACACCCACCTTGGCGACTTCGCCCGTGAGCACCTTGTCCGCGAAGGCATCGACCGTGATCCGCGCCTTCTGCCCTTTCTGGACTTTCTTGATGTAGGTCTCGTGGATTTTCACCTTCACGGACATCTTGGTCATGTCCGGGATGGTGATGATGGACTGGCGCTCGCGGACGGTCGCGCCTTCGCGAATGCGTTCCTGGTCGCCGTAGAAAATCATCCCCTGGCCCGCGCCGCCATAGACCACCAAGCCCGGCTTCTGGGCGGTAATGACGCACTTGGCGAGCTGTTCCTTGAACTCCTTAAGCTGGCGCGACTGGATGTTGTTCTGGCCTTGGGCGGACTTCAGCTTGGCCTCGGCCTGGGCCATCTTCGATATCGCCGCCTTGCGCGCCCGGTCGAGCTCGCGCACCGCCTCGGAGTACTTGGAGAGCGTCTCTTCCGCCGTCTTGGGGAATTCGTACTTCAAGAACAAGCGCTCGGCGGTTTCGGCCGATTGGAGTTTCAGCTTGCTGTTGTCGAACCCGATGTCGTCCTGCTGAAAATCGGTCTTGGTCAGGAATCCTTTTTCGAGCAGGCGCCGCGTGCCTTCCAGCTTGGTCTCGGCCTGGCGCAGTTCCTTCTCGGTGGTCTGTTTGTCGTCCTGGAGTTTCCGGAGCTTCTGCATCGCCTCGCCGTCGCTGAGCTTGTCGAGGCTTGCGTATTTGGAGAAATCCACGAGGACGGCGGGAGCCGGCGTGGCGGTGTCGGCGGCCGGGTCCGGGCTGGCCGGTGGGGTGGCGGCCGGTGACTGCGGGGCGGTCGAGGTGCCGTTCGTGGGTTGGACTTCGTTCGCGGGCGGGGGAACGGTGACCCACACGGTCACATGCCCGGTCAGTTTGTTCGTGTCCGGCAGCAGGGTCTGGGTCGCGACCGGAGTCGTCCCCGGCTGGGGGTTGACCGCCTTGGGTGGGTCCGGGGTGGGCGGGGTGGCGAGGGCGCGATTGGTCTCCGCGGCGGCCAACAACTGGTCGAGTCCGAGCTGGTCCACCACCTTGTCGGCCGTCTCCTCGCCCAGGTATTTCCCGAAGTCCATCCGCGCGAACCGGGCCTTCTGTTCCGCAGCGCGGATGTCGCTGGTGTTCTGGTTGAGCTGGATTTCGTAAGCTTGCTGGGCGTCGATGAGCGACGCGGCGGCGGACTGGCACTGGATCTCCTGCTGGGTGATTTGCTTCTGAAGTTCGGACGAATCGAGCTCGACCAGGACTTTGTTCGTGCGGATGTCCTCGTCGGTGACCTGGTACCCTTCTTCGACGATCTTCAGAATCTTGATGCCTTGGTAGCCGACGCGCGCCTCGCATTTGATTTCCTGGAATTCGAGGGCCTGGAGGCTCCCGCCTTCGACCACCTGGATGTCCAGCGGGCCGCGCCGGGCGGTGAAGCGCAGCCCGCCGCCCGCGCCTTTGCCGCCGCCGCGGAAGACGAGGAACAGCAGAATAACCACACCACCAGCCGCGATCGCCACCCGCACCCTTCGCCGGGGGCGGATGGCCGCCCAAATTTCACGGAGCTTTGGCATTTTCCAATTCCTCCCACTGGCCGTTGTCTTTGATGTACAGGATGCCCATGTTGTCCCAGAACTGGAGCCGCGCGATCGTGTGGCCCACCAGGGCCTGGGTGCGGGCGTTGCGCGATTGGAGCAGCGCCGTCTGCGCGTCCACCTGGTCCTGGGCCCGCGCCCGGCCGATTTCCGCGAGCAACTCCTGTTCTTCGACGCGCCGCTCGGCAAGCTTCACGCCGATGTCGTTGATCTCGAAAGTCCGCTTCGCCTGCTCGAGCGTGCGCCAGCTATCGCGCACCTCCAGTTCGATTTCGTCGTGGCGCTGGGAGAGAGCGCGCGCGGCCTGCTCCTGAGCGATCAACGCCTGGCGGTAGGCGTTGCGTTCGGCCGTCCGCTCGAACGGCAAATCCACGATGAGGCCGGCGTTCCAACGGTAGCGGTTCGGGTCCGGCACCGGGAAACCCGAGGTTTGCTGGGGCGGACTGCTGATGCTGGCGGCGGCGTTCAGGTCCACCTGCGTCTTGAGCGCGTCAGCGGCGAGCTTAACCTGGCGTTGGGAATCGGCGAACTGGTCGTGCTGGTTCTGGTAGTCCAGCCGGGCTTCGAGCGCCACCCGGATCGAATCCTCCACCTTGATGTTGGGGTGGTGGATCACTAATTCGGTCAACTCGCGATCGTCGAGCACGACCAGGGCATCCACCGGCAGGCCGAGTTTGATTTTGAAATTGTCCAGCGACTGCTTGTAGTTCCGCACCCCCTCGATCCAATTGCTCTCCGCCGTGAGCTCGTCCGTCTCGAGCCGGCCCAGGTCCGACTGCGTGCGCCGGCCTTCCTGCGCGAGCGCCCGGATTTGCTCGCGGTTGCGCCGCGCGCTGCCGAGGCGCAAGAACGCGTTCCGACAGGCGTCCCGGCTGCTCAGGATGTTGTAGTAGTCGCGGGCAATATTCACGCTGAAGGATTTGCGGAAGCGGACGAAGTCGCGCACCTGGTACAAGAGGTTGCGCTCGCTTTGCGTCAGCGATTCGAGGTCGCGTTTGTAGCCGGCATTGCGCAGCAATGGCCGCGTAAAGGTGGCGCCCAACTGGGAGTTGGCGGCCGAACTCCCCCCGCTGGCGAGGAACCGGGTGAAATCGCTCGTGAAGGCCGCGCTGATCCGGCCGATGTCGCGCAACAGCCAGCTCACCCCCACCGAGCCGTCCGCGCGGACCAGGCTTTGTTCCACCAGATCGTCGCTGATGATGGGTTTGGGTTTACCGGTGATCTCGTCGATTTCGTAGCGGACCAGTTTCTCCGTCTGGACGGCGTAATTGACACTGCCCGACCCGGAGAACAGCGGTGCGAACTGGTGCCGGCTCAGCGTGTACGAAAGCGCCGCGAGGTAGAGCTGCTCTTTGCTGTTCTGGTAAACCCGGCTGTGGTGGACGGCGATTCCCAGCGCGGTGTCAAGCGAGAGCACGGCGGCGCCGCACTCGATTTCGCCCGCCGACCCCAGAAACGCCGCGGCTTGTTCGAGCTTGGGCAACTCGTCCAGCGAGACCGTGTTCGTCTGGTCCAAGGTGAAGTGAGGGTCCATGTTCACGACCTGGCGGGACTTGGCGGCGATGGTGCCGTAGGCTGCCTTGTCGGCGGACTCGCGGTAATGCCGGGCGGAACAGCCCGCGAGCGCCAGCGCCAGCACACTGGCCCAAGCGCGGAAACCCCAATGCGGCCGTGCCGGTGCGGGCGCACCGACTGGAGCCAGCCTGGCGGGTCTGGTTCTCGAAGACATGTTTGGCGGCACAAAGCGCAACTGGGCGACGCACTATATTTGCCGGTCGCCTCGACAATGCAACACCTTTAGACCGCGAAAGTAGCGATCCGGCACGCTGGGATGTCCCGGTGCGCTCCAGATCAACTCCGGGCACGGAATCGGGTCCGCCGCGGGACTTGGCGGAAGGCGCGGCTGGCTGGCTGGAGCGGCCAGGCCAGCCGTCGTCGCTGCAAGCTTCGCCGTGACACCCGCGCGCCCCTTCTGGCATAACACCGCGCCATGCATGACTTTCGTTATGTTCAGGGCGGGCTGCGCTGCGAAGGACTCGCCGTCGAGACGCTGGCCCGGCGTTTCGGCACGCCGCTCTTCGTCTATTCCCAGCACACGCTCACGGACCATTTCCAGAAACTGGACGCCGCTTTGGCGCCGGTGGACCACTGGATTTGCTACGCCATCAAAGCGAACTCGAGCCTGGCGATCCTGCGGAGCTTCGCCCAGCTCGGCGCCGGCTTCGACGTCGTCAGCGGTGGCGAACTCCAGCGGGTGATCGCCGCGGGCGGCGAGCCGGGGCGCTGCGTTTTTGCCGGCGTGGCCAAGACCGCGGCGGAGATCGAGTACGCGCTCCGCCAGGGCGTTTATTGCTTCAACGTCGAGAGCGAGCCGGAACTGGCGCGGATCGACCGCGTCGCGGCGCGCCTCAAAATGCGCGCCCCCGTGGCCGTGCGGGTGAACCCCAACGTGGACGCGCACACGCACGCGAAGATCACCACCGGCACGTACGCGAACAAGTTCGGCATCGCGTTCGAGGAGGTCGAAGACGTGTACGCGCGGGCGGCGCGGCTGAAGTGGCTCCACCTCCGTGGCATCCAGATGCACATCGGCTCGCAATTGACGACGGTCGCGCCGTTCCGGCAGGCGGTCGAACGCGTGGCGCCGCTGGCGGAGAAGCTTGCGGCCCGGCATGGCTTCGAGTTTTTCAGCATCGGGGGCGGCATCGGCATCGTGTATGAGCCGGCGCTGGCCAGCGGCGAGGCGCGGTGGTGGCGCTCGCCCGCCGGGAAGAAGATTCTGACGCCCGACCGCTACGCGGCCACGCTGCTCCCGCAACTCCGGCGGCTGGGCCTGAAGATCCTGCTCGAACCGGGCCGGTTCCTGGTCGGCAACGCCGGCATTCTCGTGACGCGGGTCGAGTACGTGAAGCAGACCGGGCGGAAGCGCTTCGTCATCGTGGATGCCGCCATGAACGACCTCGTCCGCCCGGCGTTTTACGACGCTTACCACGAGATCGTGCCGGTGCGGCGCCTGGCGGGCACGACGGTCGAATCCGACGTGGTCGGCGGCATCTGCGAGTCCGGCGATTACTTCGCCAAGGACCGCCCGCTGGCGAAGGTGGGCGAAGGCGACTTGCTCGCGTTGTTGAGCGCCGGCGCCTACGGCTCGGTGATGGGGTCGAATTACAACTCCCGCCCGTTCGCCGCCGAAGTGTTGGTGCGGGGCCGGCAGGCGGCGCTGGTCCGCGAGCGCCAGCCCGTGGCCGACATCTGGCGCGGCGAGCGCGTGGCGCCCTGGCAAGGATGAGCGCCGTGGTGCGCCGGGCCTGGCAGTGGCTGACGCGGCGCCGGAGGTTTTTCGGGAAGCCTTCGCGGCGTGGGTTGCCGTGGCGGGCGGGATTGTGTAATTTCGGCGTTCCGTTTGGGACCAAGACGATGAGTAACGACACGAAGACAACCAACGAAACGCCCGCTGTCGATCCGGCCACCGCGGCCGCAGCCGGTCCGGCCGAGCCCGCCGCCGTCGAACCCGTGGCGACCGTGGCCCCCGAGCCGTTCACCGCGGCGCAGATCGCCGATTTGCAGGCCCGCGCCGCCAAGGCCGATGAGTTTTGGGATCGCTACGTGCGCGCGGTCGCCGAGCTGGACAATTACCGCAAACGCGCCGCCCGCGAACGCACCGAGGCGATCCAGTACGCGAACGAAAGCCTGCTCAGCAAGCTGCTGCCGGTGCTGGACAATTTCGAGATGGCCCTGAACGCCGCTAGCGAACCGGCCGCCAGCGCCGAGTCCATCAAAACCGGCGTGGCGATGATCAGCGGCCAGTTGCGCCAGGCCCTCGGCGAGGCCGGCCTCGAGGAACTGGACGCCGCCGGCCAGGCTTTCGACCCGAACCTCCACGAGGCTGTGGCGCAGCTCGAATCGGCCGAGGTGCCGGAGGGCCAGGTGTTGCATCGACTCCGCAAAGGCTATCGCCTGCGGGGGCGGCTACTGCGCCCGGCCAGCGTGGTCGTGGCCAAGGCACCGGCGGCGGCCACGCCCGCTTAACCCGCCCAGTCATGGCCAAACGCGACTACTACGAAATCCTTGGCGTCGAGCGGGGCGCCAGCGACGAGGAAATCAAAAAGGCGTACCGCAAGCTCGCGGTCAAACTCCACCCCGACAAGAACGCCGGCGACAAGTCGGCCGAGGAAAAGTTCAAAGAACTGGGCGAAGCCTACGAGGCGCTGAGCGATCCGCAGAAGCGCGCCGCCTACGACCAGTACGGCCACGCGGCCTTCGATCCGCGAGTGCGGGCGGGGGCGGGGGCGGCCAGCCGGGGCGGCGGGGGCGGTTTCGGCGGATTCCACGATCCGTTCGAGATTTTCCGCGAAGTGTTCGGCGGCGGCGGGGGCGGCAGCATTTTCGACGACCTTTTCCAAGGCCAGTCCCGCCGCGATCCCAGTGGCGCCGAACGCGGATCGGATTTGCGTTACGATCTCGAAATCACTTTCGAGGAGGCGACCCGGGGGTGCGAAAAAGTCGTCACGTTGTCCAAGGCGGCGACGTGCGACGACTGCCATGGCTCGGGCGCCGAGGCCGGCTCGGGTCGCAAGAGCTGCCCGGCCTGCGGCGGGCGGGGCAGTGTGGAGCAGGTGCTGGGCGGGTTCATGCGCGTGCGCCAGACCTGCCCGCGTTGCGGGGGCACCGGCCGGGTGGTCGAACGGCCGTGCCGGAGTTGTCGCGGCACGGGCCAGCGCGAGAAGAACGCGCCAGTGACCATCCGGATCCCGGCGGGGGTGGACACCGGCACGCGGCTGCGGTCCACCGGCAACGGCGAGGCGGGCCTCCGCGGCGGACCGCCGGGCGACCTTTACGTGGTTCTGCACGTCCAGCCGCACGACATTTTTCAGCGCGATGGCGACGACCTGCTTTGCGAGGTGCCGATCAGTTTCGTGCAAGCGGCCCTGGGCGCCGAGCTGGCCGTGCCGACGCTGGACGGTTCGGCGCACATCCGCATCCCCGCCGGGACGCAGACCGGGACGGTTTTCCGGCTCAAGGGCAAAGGGGTGCGCAACGTCCAGGGCCACGGCGTCGGCGACCTGCACGTGCGGGTGGTGGTGGAAGTCCCCAACCGGCTGACTGGCATCCAGAAAACCAAGCTCGAAGAGTTCGCCGCGCTCTGCGACGCGAACACGAATCCGCGCGGCAAGAGTTTCTGGGACCGCGCCAAAGACATCTTTTCCTGACCGCGGCCAGCCGGGCTTCCAACCGGCACCCGCGACGGCGAGGATCTTTCCGATGCACCGCTTCTATTTGCCGCCGGATCGCTGCGCGGGCGCGACGCTGACGCTCGAAGGCCCCGAGGCGCATCACGCGTTGCACGTGCTTCGGCTGGTGATCGGCGAGGTTGTGACGGTGCTGGACGGTGTCGGCCATGAGTTGCGCTGCGCAGTCGCGGCCCTGGAAAAGCGGCGGGTGACGCTGGCGGTCCGGCAGCGTCGCGACCTTCCCAACCCGAGTTGCGCCGTGACTTTGTTCCAGGGTGTGACCAAGACGCGCAGCATGGAACTGGTCGTGCAAAAGGCGACCGAACTGGGCGTGCGCCGGCTGATGCCGGTGCTTTGCGAACGCAGCGTGCCGCAGATCGGGGCCGAGGCGGCGCCGCGGAAGATCGAGCGCTGGCGCGACATTGCCATCGAGGCGATCAAGCAATGCGGCTCGCCGTGGCTGCCGGACATCGCGCCACCGCGTCCGTTGAAGGAGGTGCTGGCCGGAGGCGTGCGGGCCGAACTCATGCTGGTCGGCTCGCTCCATCCGGGGGCGACGCACCCGCGCGTGGCGATCGAGGCGTTTCGCGCCCGGCACGGGCGGTTGCCGGCGGATGCGGCAATCTGGATCGGGCCGGAAGGCGATTTCACGCCAGCGGAAATCGAAGCGATCTGCGAAGCCGGCACCGTGCCGATCAGCCTGGGCCCGCTCGTCCTGCGCAGTGAAACCGCTGCGATCTACTGCCTTTCGTTCCTGAGCTACGAACTGCAGGCAGCAGCCGCGTAGCTTCAGCGTCATTCCAACTTTGCCGGAACCGCTCGCCGGGTCGGTCTCGCCGCGGAGCCAATGCGCCGTCAATAGCCCTCTTTGCGCCACCGGCAGCGCCAGCGCCGCCAGCGTTGCTGCGCCGGGGTGAGCGGCCCGGGATCGACCGGGAGTTCCGGCAAACGCGGAAATGGTTCCAGGCCGCTCAGCTTTCGGGCGGTCTCCACCCAGTGGCCGTTGTGGTAAATGCGGATGCCATCCAGGCTCGGCACCCGCGGCCAACGCCAGGGCCCGGCGCCCAGCGAAGCACGGTAGTTGTAATGGCAGGGCAACAGCGTCAACCGGTCGAAGTACTGCGCGTGCAGAGCTTCGTTCAGCGCCAATTGGTCATCCTGGAGATTGCGAAAACTTCGCCGGCCGCGGCGGAGCACTTTCTGCCTGAGTTCGCGTGAGGCGGGCACGTTCCAAAACGTCACGCCGGCATTGACGAAGTTGCTCGTGTACAAGCCGCCCGCCAGGTGGCGTCCGCCGCCGTGTTCGACGCACGCGCCCACCCAGCCGCCCCGAAGCAGCTCCGGGATCGCCGGCAGTTCCCGCAGACACAGCACGTCATAGCCATCCACCACCAGAGCGTAATCGGCGTCCAGGTCGTCGATGAATTGCCACCGGCGAAAATCCGCATCCCGCATCGGGTGCGAGAAGGCCGGGTCCGGTGCCCGGAGGTGATAGGTGATGCCGGCCAGGCGCTGCGCGGGCAGGCGAGCACCGATCACAAAGGCGTGCAGCGGCAGGTGCGGATTCCGCGAGAAGCTCGTAAAAGTGCGATCGAGCTTTTCCGCGTGCGACCCGTAAACGACGGTAACGACCGCCTGGGTCGGGGCACGGGCTGCCGACAAGGCTGGCGCGTTCGAAGGTTCACTCATTTCGCGATCCGGTCACTTCCTCGCGCGACGATAGGCCGTGCGGTTGGCGAAGGAAAGGCTGCGCAAGAATCGGCGTTGGCGCAGCGGCGTGATCCAACCGGCCAGCCTCGGCAGCAACTCCCGGCAGAACGATTCGGGAAAGCGTTTCAAAAGCCAGCCGGCCAATCCGCCGCCGGTGGTGGTGGCCGCGAGCGGTTTGAGGGGGGAGCCGTCGTGCCATTGGGCCGTGTAATCGCTCTGCTGCGGCCAGTTCTGGAAGGGCTCGACCGAGGCGATCTTGCGAGCCTGCACGAACAGCAGCACCGGGGCGTCGTTGACCAGCAGCACGCGCTGGCCGATCTGTGCCGGATCGCTCACGTCCCACCGGGTGCCGGTGATGGGAAAGGCGTACTTGACGCCGAACAAGCTCGCGAAACCTGCCGTGTCCACCATCGCCTGAAACCGCTCGATCTGGAACCCGTTCGCCGGTCCGAACGCGCGCCAGAACAGCTCGGGGCTGAACTGGTAGAAGCCGTGTCCACAGTAGTTGTTTGCCGGGGTGAAAAACACCACGCGGCCGCCCGGCTTCGCCAATTGCATGCAACTCGCCAGTGCCGTCGGCAGATTGAAAACATGCTCCAGCGTGCCGCCGTCGAGCACCAGGTCGAACTGTTCGCGCCATTCCGGCGGCAACGGTTGGTTCAAGTCGTGAATCAACTCCGCGCCTTCGTAGGCGGAGGCGTCGCAGGACATGACTTCGGCGGCCCCCAACAGGCGGAAAAACGCACCCGCGCGCCAGGTCGCCGCGTGCAGGCGCCGCTTCATTTCGGCCTCGGCGGCGGCGGGTTGGGCGCCGTCGAATTCCCGGAGCAAGGCGAGGAGCCGTTCGGGGCCGACCCAGAGATCCTGTCGGCCGAGGGTGAGAACCTTCTCGAACGAAGCGCCGGATCGGCGGGCTTCCAGCAGAAAACGAATCGACTCGGCGGTTAATCCCATAGGCGCACCTGAGAGTGCCGGGCGTCAGCGCGGATTCAAGCCTGCGCCCCGCGGGCCTGGGCCTCCAGCCAGTCGCACGCTGGCGGCAGCACCTGGCTCCAATGAAAGGTCTTGGCGCGCTCCCAGGCGGCGACACGATGCCGTTGATACCGCTCCGGGTCGCGCGTCAGGAACTCGATCGCCCCGGCCAGGGCCTCCGGTGTTTCCTGCGGCGTGACGATGCCGGTCTGGTCGTCCAGCGTGGACTCGATCAGGCCCGCCACCGGATAGACCACCGCGGACGTGCCCATCGCATTGGCCTCGATGACATTCAAGCCCCAGCCTTCGCGCAAGGAGGTGTGCAAGAGCAGGTGTGCCTCGCGCAACCGGGCGTCCTTCGCCGCCTCGGGCAGCGCGCCGGTGAATTCGACCGGCCAGCGGTCCGCAAGTCTGGCGGCGAGTTCCCGCAAGGAGGATTCGATCACGCCGCTGCCCACCACCGTCAGGCGCGCGTCCACCCCGCGTTGGCGCAGGAGCGCGTAAGCGCGGATGGCGTGGTCCACCCGTTTGTTGGGTGCCAGCCGCGAAACGACGATCAGGCGCACGGGCGGCGTGAGCGGTTTGTCCGGCAAGGCAGGCAGGGCCTGCGTGTCCACGCCGTAAGGAATCAACTGCACGCGCCGCACGCCGATTTGTTCCAGCAGGATTTTCGTGGACGCGGAGGCGGTCCAAAACTGCGTGTTCCGGTAGAGCCAGAGCATCCGCTTCTCCTGCCAGCGGCCGAAGGCGGCGGTGAGCGGGCGGTAGAAGGACTTCCAGATCGGTCCCAAAACTTCGTGGATGTAGGCGACGCAATTCGTGCCGCACCACCAGGGCGCGAACCACGGCAGACCGTGGTGCTGGTCAATCACCAGGTCGAAGCGCGGCTGGCGGCGAACCCAGCGGCGCGCCGCGAAAATCGCGCTGCCCTTGCCCCCGGCACGGACGATGCGGATGCCGCGCAGGTCTTCCTCCGCCGGCGCACCCGGAAACGCGAAGGTGAACCAGACGACTTCATGCCCGCGCGCGCGCAAGGCGGCGAGGTAACCTTCGGTCACGCGCTCCGCCCCGCCGGCCAGCGGGTTCTTCGGGTCGCGCCAATTCAGCATCAAGAAACGCATCGTGTCCGGCCTCCCATCGTCCGGCCGGAAAGCGATGCCTTATCTCCGCTCGGCGACGGTCTGACAATGGTAAAAAGGATTTTCACCTGTTCGAGGCGTTCGCTTTGGCTCCAGCCTGGTCGGCCCGCCCAGTCAAGACCGACACAGCCATGCAGCATGGGTGCACTGACATGGCCGGCGATCGGCTCTTGCAGTCTGTAAAGGTCGCTACGGATGACGCTTCTAATTTTCGCCCCAACGGTTTGCGAGTTGATTCGGCACGTATAATGCGGTAGAAGGAAGCGCAAACCGCTTGAGAAACATCGAACAAAAAGAACCGCTATGCCAAACCGCCTACTGTTCTTCCGACGACTTGCAGCGGTGTCCGTTGCGCTTGTCGCCGCCGCCGTCAGTCGACCGGAGACTTTGCTGAACATCGACTTCGGCACCGGCACCGCGAGCCAGAAGGCCGGCCCCGCGGCCGTTGGCCAAACCGCGAACGACTTCTGGAATCTATACAGCCGGGACGACGGGGCCGGCGGGTTTCGAACATTCGGGGAACTCACCGAACTCAAATGGGCTGACGGTTCGCTCTCGCCGGTGGACCTGGTAATCACCAACGCGGCCAGTGCCGGTGCATCGAGCGCTGCGGATCCGATGTTCGCGACTTACCTGTACCCGTCGCCGAACGGTGACACTGACATCAAGTTAACGCTGAGCCAGGTGCCGTCGGGGCACTACGATCTTTACCTGTACGGCCACGGCCTTCGCGACACCGAAGACGGCGTGTTCGAAGTGGAGGCTTTCGGGACCGCTTACGGCACGAAGAGTGTTAGTTCAGCGCCGGGCTGGAACGCTAATTACTGGCGGGAGAGTGTCCATTACGTGCGTTTCCCCGATGTGGTTTCCGACGGCCATGGCACGCTGACGGTGACCGTGAAACCCGGCATAAGCGGCACAGCGGTTCTCAACGGTCTCCAGTTGGTCGGGAAGGATGATGCCCAGCCCGCCGAGCTTTTCGTGGCGGTCGAAGAAGGCGCTATTCCGAGCGACAACGGCAGTTCCCAAGGAGCCGCTTGGGGCGATTACGACAATGACGGAAAGCTCGATCTCTTCGTCACCGATTCCGCGGGTCTGGATCGCCTGTATCACAACGAAGGAAATGGTATGTTCCAATTAACGTCCGACGTGGTGCCGCCGGCTCCGGGTGGCTCTCATGGCTGTGCGTGGGGCGATTTCGACAACGACGGTCGGCTGGATCTGCTGGTGGGTAAGCGTAGCGGGGCGACCAGTGTCATCTACCGCAACCAAGGTCATGGCACGTTCGGGCTGCTCTCGGAAGCCGCCTTTCCTGCGGCGGCGGGCGACACCGTTGGAGCCGCGTGGGGGGACTTCGACCAGGACGGATATCTTGACGTGTTCCTGACCGACCTGACCGGCAAGAACCGTCTCTTCAAGAACCACGCGGGCCAGTCCTTCACGTTGGTGGCGGATTCGCCAACTGCCGAGGTAAGATCGGCGGTTGGCGTGGCGTGGGGGGATTACGACCACGATGGCAACCTTGACCTGTTTGTGGCCAACGGGGGTAACCAAGACAATTCGTTATTTCATAATGTCGGAGGTGCCCTGATCAAGGTAACCGACTCGACGGTGTGCACGGGTGGCGGTTACTCGGTGGGCGCAGCTTGGGGGGATTACGACAACGACGGATTCCTGGACCTGTTCGTGGCCAACCGCCTTGGGCGAAACTTCCTTTACCACAACAACGGCGACGGCACCTTCTCGGAGATGAAAGCCGGTGCGGTGGTCAACGATCGCGGCGACTTCAACGGATGCGCCTGGGCCGACTACGACAATGACGGCTATCTCGACCTTTTCGTGGCCAGCTTCAGCGGCTCGCCCTGCTACATTTACCACAACAGCGGTGACGGTACTTTCACGCGCGTCACGACAGAACCTCCGACCCTGGCCGGATCCAGTGGCGACGCCGTGGTCCTGGCGGACTACGATGGCAACGGTTTTCTCGATCTGTTTCTCGCCAAATGGGGCGGAGGCCAAAGCCAGCTTTATCGTAACGTTGGCAATGGCAACCACTGGTTGACGCTGCGGCTTTCCGGAGTGGCTTCAAACCGTTCGGCGATCGGAACCAGGATTCGCCTCAAGACAACCGTAAATGGCTCAGAACGTTGGCAAACGCGCGAGATCAGCAGCGGAGACGGCTGGGGCGGTGCTTCGCTGGACGCCCATTTTGGTCTTGGCACAAGCACTACGGCGGAGGCCATTCAAATCCAATGGCCATCGGGAAACTCGCAAGAACTGAAAGGGGTGGCCGCTGGCCAAATCCTCACTCTCACCGAAGTGTTGCCGGTGCTGAAGATCGCGCCCAAGAGCGGCTTCTTCTCTGGCGAGGTGATCGTTGCTTTCACAGTTGCCTTGGAAGGCGCCGAGGCCCGCTACACGCTTGACGGGAGCGAGCCGACGGCCAGTTCCACTCGATATGACGCGCCGTTTACGCTGACGACCACGGCGCGGGTGCAAGCCCGGTTGTTCAAAGATGGCGCGCCGGCATCGGACGTGGTGAGCGCCGTGTACTTGGACAACCATTGGAACGACGGGATTCCCGCCGCGTGGCGCGAGCGGTATTGGGGCGCCGAGTGGTTCGCGCAGGCCGCGGCCGGCCCGCTGGCCGACCCCGACAACGACGGTTTCACGAATTACCAGGAGTGGCTGGCCGGCACGGATCCCACGAAGCTGGAGTCCAAGCCGGAGCTCGCCCAGCCGCTGCTCAGTTTCAGTCCGAATCCCGGGACATACCTCGGCGAGGTGGAGGTGAGCATCACGAACTACGTCGCTGGCGTCGTCGTCCGGTACACCTTGGATGGCACGGAACCGACGGTCACTGCCAACGCGTTCCAGGAGCCGCTGGTGTGTTACCATTCGACCACGGTAAAGGCGCGCGTGTTCGTCAACGGCAACCCGGTTTCCGAAGTGGTCAACGCGGCTTACACGGTCACCGAAATTGCTCCCAGCATCGTGGCGCAGCCGGTCGGCGGCAGGGCAGTGGAAGGCGCGCCGTTCGAGTTGAGCGTCATGGCGAAAGGCACGCCGCCTTTGGCTTACCAGTGGTATCGCGACGGCACGGCCTTGGCGGAGGCGACCTCCGCCACGCTCCCCCTGCCTGCAGTGACGCTCGCGATGGCCGGCAGCTACACGGTGAAAATCAGCAATGCGCAGGGTTCGGTTACCAGCGCGTCGGCAATCCTGGTTGTGAATCCGGCGCCCACACCGCCTACGATTGTCCAGCAACCGGACAACCAGACGGTGGGCGCCGGCGGCACCGCGGTCTTTGCCGTGAAGGCCACCGGGACCGCGCCGCTCACTTATCTCTGGCGGCGGAACGGCAGCATTCTGCCGGGAGCGAACGGACCGATGCTGGTGTTGACGAACGTCCAGGAAACCCTCGCTGGAAGTTACTACGTGCGGGTGGCCAACCAGCAGGGCTACGTCAACAGCCGCCCCGTAACGTTGACTGTGACGGACGCGCCGACGCCCCCCGCCATTGTCTCCGCGCCGGAAAGCCTGCTGCGGCTGGAAGGCGAAACGGCGGAGTTCCACGTCACGGCCACCGGCAGCGCCCCGCTCCGCTACGAATGGTGGCGGAACGGCGCGGTGCTGCCGGACGCGCAGACTGACACGTTGACCCTCGCCGCGCTCAAGTGGACCGATGCCGGCGTGTACACCGTCACGGTGAGCAATGATCAAGGTATCGTGACTTCGCCGCCGGCGGTCTTGGAGGTCCGCTCAGCGCAGGTAGGCGGTACAGTGATCTGCAACAACTACTCGCCGCTGGCCGGCATCGATGCCCCCGTCTTCGACAGCGACGGCACGAACCGCGTGGCTGGCGCGGCCTTCCTGGCGCAGCTCTACGCCGGACCGGATGCGTCCCACCTTGCGCCAGTCGGGGGAGCGGTGCCCTTCATGACCGGCACCGGGGCTGGCTACGTGGACAAAGGGCCGGGCGGCAATGTGGTTCAGATTCCCAGTGTGGAACCCGGCGCGCTCGCGTTCGTCCAAATGCGGGCTTGGGAAAGCGCCAGGGGCGCCGACTTTGAAACCGCGCTGGCCGGCGGCGGGCGGTGCGGGCGATCGCTGGTCATCCAGGTCCAGACGGGTGGCGCCGGGAGTCCGCCGTCCGTACCCGCAGAGTTGGTTGGGCTGCAGAGTTTCACGGTCGGCGTGGAGGCGGTGCCGCCGGTCCTCGCCATCGTTTCGCCCTTGGCAGGGCCGACGGTTGACGAACGCTTCGCCCTGTCTGGCACCGTAACGGACAACGGCACGGTGGCGCGGGCGCGGTGGGAATGGAACGGCGAAGACCGCGGGCCGCTCGCCCTGGATGCCGAAGGCCGGTTCAACGTGGCGGGCTTGCGTCTGCTGCGCGGCGACAACCGGCTCCGTGTCGTGGCGACCGACGTCGCGGGCAACGAGAGCAGCGCCGAAGTGACGGCGACCTGGACGCCCGCGCGCCGTCTCGAACTCCCCGGTTTTACCGAGGTGAGGGAAGGCCGCCGGGCGGAAGTGCCGATCGTGTTCACCAACGAAGGCAACATCGCCGGCCTGAGCTTTGCGCTGAACTTCGACCCGGAGACGTTGCGCGATCCGCAACTGATCTGGGCCGACGCCGTGCTCGCGGCGGGCATCGTTCAGGTCAATACCGACACGCCCGGCGTGGTGCGGGCGACCGTGTCCCTGCCAGGCGCAAGTCTGCCCGCCGGCGCGCAGCCGCTCGCCACGGCGAGTTTCCGCACCCGGAGCGTGCCGGAGCGCACTTTGGTGCGCGTGACGCCCGTGGTGCTCGACGTGGCCAACACAGCGGGCAGCCAACTCACGTTCGGCACCGACACCGAAGCGGGCACCATCGCCATCAATCCCCGACGACTGGTCGGCGACAACAACGGCAATGACGCGCTCGACATTGGCGACGCCACGCTGATCCAGCGGTTGATCACGCGACTCGATCCGCCGCGGACCTGGGACGTCGCGGGCAACGATTTGAACCAGAGCGCCGATCTCGATTCCGGCGACGTGATCAAAGTGCTGCGAGTGCTGGTCGGCCTGGACCCAGCGCCCGTCCCGCCAGGGCTGATGCGCGCCGGCGGGCAACGGTCAGGCGAGGGCTTGGCCGGGACGCGGCTGGGCACGCCGTCACTGGCGGGGGTGACCTCGCCATCAAAGCTGTCCCTTGAGGCCGACGTTGCCGGGGCTTCACCCGGCGGCAGCATCACGGTTCGCGTGCGGCTTCAGGACTTGCCGTCCGGAACCTCGGGAGCCACGTTCCGGCTCCAGTATCCGGTGGCGATTTTCAGCGTGACGGACGCGGCGGCGTGCAAGGTCGGGTCGCTGCTGCCGGCCGGCGTTTCCGCGCTCTGGAATGTGGACGGGGCGGCGGGTGAAATCAGGTTCGCGGCATCTGGCGCCCAGGCTTGGAACGCGTCGGAAGGTGTGGTGGCCGAAGTGCAACTCCACGTCTTGCCGGGCGCCACCGGCAAGGCTTGGCCGCTGAGCGTGAATGCCGGCCAGATCGCCGCCGACAACGGCTATGAAGTGCAAACCCTGGCGACGTCGAGCCTGGAACTGGAGAACTTGACGCCAGTGCTGGAACCCGGTCTTGAGTTCAGTGCCGAGGGCTGGCAGATCGGTTTTACGACCGAGGCGGGGCGGACTTACGAAGTCGAAGCGTCCACGGACCTGCACACTTGGTCGCCCATCGGGACGGCGGTCGGGACAGGAATGACGCTTCATTTCCTGGACACGGACAAGGAGCATTACCCCGCTCGCTTTTACCGGCTGAAGCTTGGGCTTTGACCCATCGCGGTTCGCTCACGACGGAGAAACTGCTGCGCTCCCGGACCTGCTCATCGTCCGGGAGCGCCGGTTTCGGAGCCGTGGCGGGTCGAAGTCGGGCCGTGGTTTCGTGAGCGCTGGTGGCTCAAGCCATTCCCGTGCGGCTGACGTTGTGCATACCCACGCCCAGTTTTTTGAGCGCGTAGCCGGTTTCCTGGAGGTAATCGCCGTAGCAGGTCATCCAATGGAACCCCTTCATTTCTTCCAACAACGCCTGGCAGTCGCCGTGGATGCGGACATCGATTTGTGACCGGCAGATGTCCAGGAACGGATTGCCGACGATCGTGCCGGCGAAGCCGACCCATTGCTTGCAGGCGAAGTCGGGCACCAGGTTCGTGGTGATCTGGCCCAGTCTCATCTCGACCTTGGGCGCGGCGCCGTAGTCGGATTCGAAATGCGTCAGAATCCGCGCCTTTTCGAGCTTCTTGCCGTCCATCTTCCGCGGCGCGGTGCAATGCGCCAGCGTCACCATGCCGTCGTGCGGGTAGGTCGGGTCGTTCAGAAAAACCGGCTTGCCGGCGAGGTAGTGGAGCAGGATGCCCGACGGAATGACCACGAAGTCGGATTCGCAAAAGGCCAGGTAGCCGTCGTCGTTGAGGAGGCTCAGCGGCAGGCAGGCGGTGGTCCGGGACATGCCCATGATGGTGCCCATGCAGGCGTTCACGGTGATGGCATCGGTCTGGTGTTCCTCCATCACGTCGAGCATCACTTCGCGAAGGACGAAGGCGTTGTGGACGAACTGGCGGGTGGTTTCGAGCTTCACGCCCGCTTTGCCGAGGTAAGTCTTCGCCGCTTTCTCGCAGGCGGAAACCAGGGCGGTGTCCTTGAACGCCGCGGCGAGGCGCGGTTCGAGGTCTTTGTACGAATAGTCCGCCAACTCCAGTTTCCAGAGGTCGCGTGCGATTTGCGGTGCCTGGCGCCCGCCTTCGCCCCAGCCGGCCGGCCCGCCGATGCAGACCACGCGCTTGCCGTGCGTGTTCTGGAGCCCGTGCAGCGCGCGCAGTTTCCACAACATCTCGTCGTAGTTGTCCGTGACCACGTCGGCCACGTCGAAGCCCGGCTGGCCATACGCGTCCACCGTCTTGCGCAGGAACCGCGGGTGGACGATTTCGTACCAGAGATAAACCGGACCCGGTTCGTGGCGGAGGAACATCAGATTCCAGCGATCCTTCCGGCTCAGCGTTTCGAGGACGTTCAGCCAGCCGCCCGCCGCGAACGTCACCAGCACGTCGTAATCGCCTTTCGCGACGTTCGCGGCTTGCTCGACGGTTTTGACCAGGAGCACCGGCTTGAGTTCGATCGGGAATTCGGCTTTGGCGGCCATCTGCTTCAATTCGGCGGTGATGCGGGCTTGCTCCTCCTTCGCCTGTGCGTCGGTCTGGATGCCGCCCCAGTTCCGCCAACTGGTTGCCTCGCGGCGCTGGGGCGTTTCGTAAGTCAGCACGGGCTGCACCCGCAGTGTCCGCCGGCTCACCGGGCGGCGGTCCTTCACCGAGGAACATTGCCTGGCTTCCTCCGCCGAAAGCGACGGCAAGACAAGGGAGGCGGCAGCAATCGTGCCCACCGTGCCAAGGAAGCCGCGGCGCGTCACCGCGGGCAATGCAAGCGACGGGACATCGCGCTGGAACGGCGCGGTCAATCGACGGGTGGAGATGCAGCAACCGCATTGGCAGGGAAAACAGGAGGGGTTTGTGTTCATGGCTCGTTCAATCGTTTCGTCCCCCCGGTGAGCCTCCGCGCGCCTACTGCTCGGCGACCCGCATGGGAGAATCTGGAACGCAATCGAAGCCGGTCCTGCGCAGCGCGACTTGACCGGGCTCAAAGTTTTTCGCGGTGGGCCGTGTGCGTGGGTTGGAACGATTCGCTTGAAATGTGGCACGCACGCCGCCGGGGAGCATGCGCCGCCGGCGTGTCGATTTCGGCGGCCCGCCGAAATCTTTTTCGGGTCTTTCCCCCAGCGTCCGGCGGGTGGTCCCTGGCGGGGAGCGCACCGGTCTGGGACATTCGCCTTGTGGCACAAAAGTGGGCGCCAGTACTCTGCGCCGCGTGGTTCTCAAACTGGTTAGTCTTCTGGGCGTAATCGTTTTCATCGGCCTGGCTTGGGTATTGTCGCTGGACCGCCGGCGGTTCCCTTGGCGGACCGTGCTTTGGGGTGTGGCACTGCAGTTCGGCCTGGCGGTAGTGATTCTGAAAACGGCACTGGGGCGGCGTCTCTTCGAGGTGGCCCGCGACGCATTTGTGAAGCTCATCGGTTTCGCCGGCGAGGGCGCGAGCCTCGTCTTCGGCCCGCTGGCGAAGCCGGACGTGCTTTCCGCCAAATTGGGGCCGGAAAACGCTTCCATCTTCGCGATTACCATCTCGGCCACGATCATCCTGGTCTCGGCGCTGTCCTCGCTGCTTTACCACTGGGGCGTGCTGCAAAAAGTCGTGCGCTCGCTCGCTTGGGTGATGCGCCGGGCCATGCGCACCAGCGGCAGCGAAAGCCTGGCCGCGGCGGCGAACATTTTCATGGGCCAGACCGAGGCGCCGTTGGTCATCAAACCCTACCTGCTCGGCATGACCCGGAGCGAGTTGCTGGCCATGATGGTGAGCGGCATGGCCACGCTGGCGGGCGGCGTGTTGACCGTCTATGTGGGGCTGGGCGTCAGCGCCGGGCACCTGCTCACCGCGAGTGTCATGAACGCCCCGGCCGCCTTGTTCATCGCCAAGGTGCTCCTGCCGGAAACCGCGCAAAGCGAGACCGCCGCCGGCGTGCACACCGAGCCGCCGCGCGAAACCCACAACAGCATCGAGGCGCTCTGCCGTGGCGCCGGCGACGGCATGACGCTCGCGATCAATGTCCTGGCGATGGTGCTCGCCTTCGTGGCCGTGGTGGCACTGGCAAACGCCGTGCTTGGCTTCGCGCAGGAAAAGATCTTCGCGCTGATGTCAGTGTCGCACCCGCCGGTGACGCTCCAGCAGTTTGTCGGGTGGCTGAACGCACCGTTCGCGTGGCTCATGGGCGTGCCGGCGAAGGATTGTCTCGCCGTCGGCGGGGTTCTGGGCGAGCGGGTCGTCCTGAACGAATTTCTCGGCTACCTCTCCCTGGTGGATTTGCAGAAGGCCGGCACGCTCGATCCGCGCAGCGTCACCCTGGCCACGTATGCGCTGTGCGGCTTCGCGAACTTCGGCAGCGTGGCGATTCAAATCGGTGGCATCGGCGCGCTGGTGCCGCCGCGGCGGGCTGACCTGGCCCAACTCGGCTTGCGGGCGATGGTCGGGGGGCTGCTGGCCTGTTACACCACCACCGCCATCGTGGGCATTTTGTTGTGAAGCGGAGGCGGTGAAATCGCTTTTCCTCCCGGCGGCTTCGGCCTAGTTTGTCTCGGTTCCTGGCATGAATCTGGCCTGGCGAATCTCGGTTTGTGTGCTGCTGGCGGTCACGGCGGTCGTCTGCTCGCATCGATTTCTTGTGAGCTACAACCGCGCTGCCCAGCGGGCCGCTCAGCGTTATGACACCCCGGAGTTGTCCGCGACCGAGGCCGCGACCGCGGCTGCAGCCAGCGAGGCCACTGACACGAACGCGGTCGCCGCCGGCACCACGAACGCCACCGTTGCCGCGGCGGGCACCGAGACGAATGCCCCGGCGACCAACGCGGTTCCCGGCGCGGCGCGACCTCCGCAAGGCCCGGCCGTCGCGGAAGATTCGCCCAAAGGACTTTACGCCGCGCTGGCGCTGGGTTCGTTGATCGGGTTGGGTTTGATGGTCGGCCGCGAGGTCGCGAACTACATCGGTTACCGCGTCCAACGCGAAATCTACGGCGAAGCCAGCGAGCCGGTGGGTGACCCCGAATACGACGAAGCCGAGCAGGTCTGGGCCAATGGCGATCACCTCGAGGCCGTCCGGCTGTTGCGCGATTTTCTCAATAAGAAACCGCAGAAGCTCCACGCCGCGTTCCGCATCGCCGAGATTTACGAGAAGGATTTGCACAACCCGCTGGCTGCCGCGCTCGAGTACGAGGAAATCCTCCGGCACCAGTTCGACCCCGAGCGGTGGGGTTGGGCCGCCATTCACCTCGTGAACCTGTACAACCGGCTGGATCAGGCGGCGAAGGGCGACGCTTTGCTGCAGCGGGTGGCGGCCGAGTACAGTCAGACCGCTGCCGGTGCCAAGGCACGGGAACGGCTCGGGTTGCCGGAACAAGAAGCTGCGCCTGCCGAAGGCGAGGCCGCCTCGCCCCCGCCCGATGACGGCAGCTTCCGGCTGCCGCCCGGCTTCAAACCCAAGTGAGCCGACCGACACCGGCTTGCGCCCGCGCCGTGTGCTGCTAGGCTGGGGCGCGGTTGTGCGGGGCGAGGATTCCTTCGCCCCCAACCGGTCACGACTCACAACGCACGATCCGATGTCTGATTCCTATTTGCAGAACCTTTTCGCCGAACGCATCGGCGGCCGGCAGTACGGCAAGTCCTCCGCCATCTACAAGTTCGAGAAGATCAAGCGCGCCAAGCGCACGGCGCTCGCCGCCAATCCCGGCTCGGAGATCATCGACATGGGCGTGGGCGAGCCGGACGAGATGGCGTTCCCCGAGGTAGTCGCCACGTTGCACGCCGAGGCCCGCCAGCCGGCGAACCGCGGTTACGCCGACAATGGCGATGCCGTGCTCAAGCTGGCGGCGGCGCGTTACCTGGACCGCGTCTGCGGCGTGCCCGACATCGACCCGGAGACCGAAGTGATCCACTCCATCGGCAGCAAGGCGGCGCTGTCCATTCTGCCGGCGGCGCTGGTCAACCCCGGCGACGTGGTGCTCATGACCACGCCGGGCTATCCGGTTTTTGGGACGCACGCGAAGTACTATGGCGGCCAGGTGCACAACCTCCCGCTCACGGAGGAGAACGACTTCCTGCCCGACCTCGAGGCCATCCCCGCGGACGTGCTCGCCAGGGCGAAGGTGCTGGTCATCAATTACCCCAACAATCCGACCGGCGCCTCCGCCACGCCGGACTTCTTCGCGCGCGTGGTGCATTTCGCGAAGCGCAACAACCTGGCGGTGATCTCCGACGCCGCCTACGCCGCGCTGGTGTTCGAAGGGCAGCCGCTCAGTTTTCTGTCCACGCCCGGCGCGAAGGACGTGGGCGTGGAACTGCACTCGACGAGCAAGAGCTTCAACATGACCGGCTGGCGCATCGGTTTCGTCGCGGGCAATGAACTGCTCGTCAAAGCGTACGGCGACGTGAAGGACAACACCGACTCCGGCCAGTTCCTCGCCATTCAACACGCGGCGGCGTACTGCTTCAACCACCCGGAGATCACGCAGTCGATCGCCGCCAAGTATTCGCGGCGGATGGATGGCCTGGTGGCGACGCTGCGGGCGGCAGGCTTCAACGCCCGCAAGCCGCGCGGCAGCTTCTTCCTCTACGTGAAGGGGCCGCGGGCGGTCGTGAAAGGCGACGGCTCACGAAGCGAGTTCAAGTCCGCCGAGGACGTCTCGCAATGGCTCATCACCGATCGGCTGATTTCGACCGTGCCCTGGGACGATGCCGGCGCGTACCTGCGCTTCAGCGTCACCTTTGCCGCCCAGGACCAGGCCGACGAGCACCGCGTGCTCGACGAAGTCGCCCGCCGGTTGGACGAAGTGGAACTGGTCTTCTGACGCACTGCTCCCACATCCGCTGGTTCTCAACCGCCCAGGACCAGGTCGTGAACCGGCGGGGATCGCCCTTCGTTGAGTGGCCCAGTCCGCGAGGAGACCTGCCTCGAATCGAAAACGCCGGCCTGGCGGCGGAACTGGCCATTGGCTTGACCCCACCGCGGAGCAGTCCTTTGCTTTGAGGGGAACGTGAGCCGAACAGCGGAGTCATCCAAAGGTCTGGCGAGGTTGTGGGAGTTGCTGCCCACGAAACGGCTGCCGTTCGTCCAGGAGTTCCGCCACTACTCGACGGCCAAGTTGCGGCGCGATTTGGTCGCCGGGGCGACTCTGACGCTGGTCTCGATCCCGCAGGCCATCGGCTTCGCGCTGATTCTTGGTCTCCCGCCGATGTCGGTCATCCTCTCGATCGTGGTGGGGGGCTTCGTCAGCGCCTTGTTCTTTTCGTCGCACCACCACGTTTTTGGGCCCACCACGTCGGTTTCGCTCATCACCGCGGCCACCATCGCGGCCAACGCCGATCTGGGACTGCACCCGCTGGCGCTGGCCGCTTACCTGGCGTTCCTGATCGGCATCATCCAGTTCGTCGCCGGCCTGTTCCACTTCGGAGAAGTCACCAAGTTCATCTCCCGATCCGTGGTGGTGGGCTACACGACGGCGATCGGTGTGCTGCTGATCAGCAGCCAGCTACACAACTTTCTCGGTTTCCGGAGTCCACCGGGCGAGCGGTTCCTGGCAGACCTGCAGCAAGTGGGTACAGCGCTGGCGAACAGCCGCGGTTCCTGGTGGGCGTTGGCGATCGGCGTCGTGACCCTCGCGATCTTCGAAGGCATCAAACGCTATCGCCCCACCTGGCCGGAGGCGTTGTTTGGTTTGGCGTTTCTGGGTCTGGCCGCCCGCCTTTTCGCCGAATTCGCACCCAGCGTTCCGTTCAAGATGGTCAAGGACGAAGGCGCGCTCGCGGCGGTGCTGCCGACGCTGACGAACCTGCCTTCGCTGAACGAACAGCTCAGCATTTTGCCGCGGCTGATCAACACCGCCATCGCCATCGCGATCATCGGCATGCTCGAAGCCACGGCCATCACCAAGTCGCTGGCGGCGAAAAGCGGACAGCGGCTCGATTCCAACCAGGAATTGATGGGCATGGGCGCGGGCAACGTCGCCGCCGGCTTGTTTGGCGTGGTGCCGGGTTCCTCGTCGTTCACGCGTTCGGCGGTCAATTACCAGAGCGGCGCGGCGTCCCAGCTTTCGTCCATGCTGAGCAGCGTGGTGGTGGTGTTCGTCTTGTTCTTCGTCACCCCGGTTTTCAACTACATCCCGGTCGCGGCCCTGGCGGCGCACCTGATGCGCGTGGGCTACAAGCTGATCAGCAAGCCGCAGATTCGCGTGGCCACCCACTCCACGCGCTCGGACGCCACCGTGTTTTTCGTCACGCTCGGCGTGTCGCTGTTCCTGAAACTGGACACGGCGATTTACGTGGGCATCGGCGTGTCGCTCGCGTTGTTCCTGCTGAAGACCAGCACCCCCACGCTGGCGGAATATACGTTCAACGAGAGCGGCCAGCTCGCCGAACTGGCGGACAAGCGCCAGCGCCCCGACCCGGAAATCTCGATCATCCACGTCGAGGGCGAACTTTTCTTCGGCGCCGCGGACCTGTTTCAGGAACAGGTGCGCCGCCAGGCCGAGGACGAGAACATCCGCGTGTTCATTCTCCGCATGAAAAACGCCCGGCACCTGGACGCCTCCACCGTGATGGCGATCGAATCGCTTCACGACTATTTGCGCCAGACCAGCCGTCATCTGCTGATCAGCGGTTGCACCGCCGACGTGCGCCGCGTGCTGAGCAACAGCGGGCTGCTGGCGCTAATCAGCCCGGAGAACGTGTTTCCCGCCGAGACCAATCCCACGCTGGCGACCCGCAAGGCGCTGCTGCGCGCCAAGCAACTCCTGCCGGGGCGCAGCGGGCTCCGGTTGTTCTACCCGCAGAAGACTGGTGCGGACGTTCCAGCCCAGCCGCGCGACGGCAGCGATTTCGAGATCTGACCCAGCCGTTCGGCGCGCACGGCCGGCGTTCCGTCGTTGCCGGATTGCGGACGGTCACGCTCAAGGGGGTTCTGCCTCTGGCAGTGCTTGAGGCCTTGTTTCTCACCCTCTTCATCGGAATCCGGTTCCTGTCTTACTCCGCGCCTTTGCGCCTCGGCGGTATGCTCCGGATGCAGGCTTGCCGTCGCGCGGGATCTGCGTACCGTTGCCTTCATGAAAGCACCCGCCTCCTCGTTGATCGCATTGTTCTTTGCGGTGACTCTCCCGAACTACGCGGCCGAAACCGCGGACGCAAACGGGTTGAAGTATCGCTTCGTTCGCGGCCAAACGAACGCCTACCAGGTCACACTCGAGTCCACGGCGGCGGAGGAAAGGATGAAGTTCTCCGGGGTGGTGTTCGTGGACTCCGGCAAGGTCGTCGAGGGAGTGGCGGCGGTGCGCCTGAGCGGCGGGCTCAAGTCCGAAGGGTTGCACGGGCCGGCGACTCCCTTCCCGGGCCCGTATGGTTTTCCGCATCCGCTTCTGCGCCAGCCGATGGGTTTCTACCCGATCTTCGAAGTGCGCGTTGACGACCTCGGCCGACTCCTGCGCGAGCCAGGTGTGACCCCCGCACTCCCGGTACCTTTGGGCAGTCTGCCCGAGGTGTTGTTCCAACCATTGCCCGCACCTGGGGAAACGGAGTCACAGGCAACGGCTGGTTTGTGGATCGAAGACGAGACGCCGCCCGGAGACGGCGGCTACGGCGGGCGTTACGCCGGTCCATACTATCCAGGACGGCCGCAGGCATTGCTCGCCGCGACCCGTACCGTCACCGCCAAGCTCGGCGAGACCACGGCGGATTCGGTGACGATCACGAAGAAGATCGAAATGGAAAGCCGGCTAAGATCGGGGAACGTCCCGCGGTTGCGCGCCACGGCCGAAGGCGAAGTGGTTTTCGACCGGCAACGGGGCTGCCTGCGCAGCGTGGAGTTCCGCTGCGATTCGACTGTCACCACCGAGACCTTGACCCTGCGGCGGCCGTTTGTGCTCACCGTGCGGCTGCTCGAAGGCGACGAGTTGGCCAAGGCGTTGAAGGCGGAGTCCGAACGCGCGCAACCGGCGCCGCCCATCAGCGCCGAAGCCCTGGCGAAGTTCGTCGCCGACTTGGAGGCCGACGACCAGGAACGGCGTCAGGTGGCCTTGGCTCGCTTGCAGAACGCCAAGATCGAATCACCCACGCCAGAGCTATTGGCGGCCGCGGTGAAGCTGAGTGGCGCCGCCGACAGTTTCGCCCGTAACGTGGCGATGCAACTGCTGGGCAAGTACGGTACCACCGAGCAACTGACGGCCATGCTCCGATTGCTGAAGAACGCGGATGCAGGGAACCGGCACGAACTGCTGGTAGGCTTGCGGCGGATTGGCGATCTTCGCGCCATCGAGCCGCTCGCGGACCTGATCGCTCGCGGGAATTACGACGCCGATTACGCCGCGGAGGTTTTGGGCAACTTCGGTCCTGCAGCGGAGGGGGCGGGGTTGGCACTGCTCAAGGAAAAGCACGCCGACACCAGGCGGCGCGCCTGCACGGTATTGGCTCGGGCCGGGACCGCGAAATGCCTTGATGCGCTCAAGGAGCAGATGCTCGACCCGGACCAGCAAGTCAGCTCGGCGGCGACCGAAGCCGCCCGTGCTGTCTGTGCCCGCTGCGGCGAGGAGGGCGAGTAGGCTTTCGCGCGCTGCGTTTGGCCGCCAGCCGCAGAACGGGGGCAGACCGACAGCGGCTCAGTGCGCAGCCGGCGGCGCCACGGGGCGGACCACGGGCGGCGGCTCGGCGGATGGCGGGCGGTGGCGGTGATGGAGCAGGTAGCTCGTCATGAACACCAGCCAGCTCAGCAATAACAGCGCGAGGCCGCCCAACACCAGCTTGGGGATCAGCGGCTTTCCCGGCGGTGACGTCGTAGGCTTCATGTCCGGGCGGGAGCTTTGGCGGACGCCGACTTTCGGCCGCGCCACTCGACGCGCGGCGGCTCGGGTAAACCTTGCGCGCGGGCGGCGGTGCGAAAATGCAGCTTGGCCACGGCAGCCAGTTTCGCCGCGCCGTGCTTGGCGATGTATTCCTTGGCGGCGGCATCGACGGCGGCCGAGGCGCCTTTCGGCAACTTGAGGCCGAATTCCTGCTCGAGCTTCGCCAGCCGGCTGACGAACTCGTCCCGCGCGAGAATCGAAGCCGCCGCCACGGCCAGGTCCGCTTCGGCCTTGTGGCGCTGCACCAGCTCGATCTCGCGGCCCAGGCTCATGAGCGCCTTGGCCACCGTGGCCTTGTCCTGCGCGAATTGATCGCTGATGGCGCGAACCGGCAGCGGGTTCATGCGGTGGCGCTGGAGCATCAGGTTTTCGATCACGCGCGCGTGGCCCCAGGCGAGGAGGCGGTTCACGCTTTTCATGGACCGGTAAAGCCGGTTGTAGGCCTTGTTGCCGATGGGCACCACGCTGAAGACGCAGCCTGGCGTTTCGCGGATGAGCTTGGCCAACTCCGCGATGCGCCGGTCGCTGCCGATGGCTTTCGAGTCGCGCACGCCCGCGTCCTGCCACGCCTTGACCACGCTTTCGTTCACATAAACGCCGGCCACGCACAACGGCCCGAAGAAGTCGCCTTTGCCGCTCTCGTCCACGCCCAGCCGGGGCAGTGTGAGATCCGGGTTCAGCACCGCTTCGTAGCCGAGCCGGGCTTCCTTCAGGATTTCCGATTCGAGCGTGAACTCGATGAACTCCTGCGTGCCCTTGCCTTGGACGACCAGCTTGCCGCTTTCGTAGAAAACGACGGTGCACTCGTCCTTTTCGGCGGCGAACCGCGCGTAAGGCACCTCGCGGAAACGGGCGCCGCGCGCGCGCAGCCAGGCGCCAAGTGCGTTGGCTTGGTTGTCGTTCAAGCGGCAGGTGAAGCAGGTCAAGGGCGCCGGCACGCGACGAAACTAGGCTGGGCGACATAGCTTGTCGAGCGACGCTCCCGCCGTTTGCCCAGCCCGGCCCGCGCCTCTACTCTGCGCCAGTGCCGAAGCCCGCCGAGCTGGTGCCGCCGCTCCTCGCCTGGTTCGCCGCGAACGCGCGCGACCTGCCGTGGCGGCGCACGCGCGATCCTTACGCCATCTGGGTCTCCGAGGTGATGCTCCAGCAGACCCAAGTGCGCACGGTGGTGCCGTACTGGGAACGTTGGCTGCGCGAACTGCCAACCGTCGAAGCGCTCGCGCGGGCGCCGCTCGATCGCGTGTTTAAACTCTGGGAGGGCCTGGGCTATTACACCCGCGCCCGGAACCTGCAGCGAGCGGCGCAGGTAATCGTTCGCGAGCACGGCGGCCGGTTTCCGCGGCGTTTCGAGGACGTGCTGACGCTGCCAGGCGTCGGGCGCTACACCGCCGGGGCGATTTGCAGCCTCGCCTTCAATGAACCTACGCCCGTGCTCGACGGCAATGTGACGCGCGTGCTGGCGCGCGTGTTCGGCCTCCGCGACGACATTCGGCAACCGACGGTGCGTGAGCATTTATGGAACCTGGCCGGTCAACTGGTCAATGCCGTGGCCACCAGGCCCAAACGTGGACTGGCGCCCCGCTTTAGAGGTCGGTGGGCACGGCGGGTGGCCTCGCGGCCTTGCGGCGCATTGAACGAAGCGTTGATGGAACTGGGAGCGGCGATTTGCACGCCACGTACTCCGCGCTGTGAGGAGTGCCCTGTAGAGCGCAATTGTGTGGCGCGCCGCGACGGCATTGCCGCTGAGTTGCCTCGCAAAAACCCGGCGGGTTCGACCCGGCTCCAGCGTGTCCAGGCGTTTCTGTGCATGCGCCGTGGTCGAACGCTCGTCCGGCAGCGCCCGGCCAGCGGCGTCAACGCCCACCTTTGGGAACTGCCGAATTGCGCCGTCACCGCGGAAGTCTCGCCGCTCGCAGCCGCTCGCGAATTACTCGGTGCCGGTGTGCTCAAGGTGCGACACGTGATGCGTGTGCAACACACCATCACGCAGAGCCGCATCGCGTTGGACGTTTACCGCATCGAGTTCGCACCGTTCGCCCGCGTGCCTCGCGCAGCGGGTCGGTGGGCGACGCGAACGGCTTTGAGTCGGCGGGCGTTCGCCGCTGCGCACCGGCGGATCTTGGATCACACGACTCGCGGTTCCTCGTCGTGATTTGGAAAAGCCATGCAGCAACCGTATCCGGCTGGCACAATAAATGTCGCAATTGCGACATTTATTGTGCCAGCCGGTCGGCGGGGAAGCTGACAAGCGGCGGGCGCTCGGTATAGTCACGGCCTGTGCAGCGTCGCGAACATTGGCCGGTGGCCCTGACGATCGCCGGTTCGGACAGCGGTGGCGGGGCCGGCATTCAAGCCGATCTCAAGACCTTTGCCGCCCTGGGCGTGCATGGCACGACGGCGGTCACGTGTGTTACGGCCCAAAACCCGCGGGGCGTGCGCGCCATCCAGGCCTGCCGCGAAACGCTGGTGCGCCAGCAAATCGAAGCTGTGTTTGAGGAGTTGCCGCCGCGCGCGATCAAGACAGGCATGTTGTTTTCGCGCGGCATCATTCGTGTGGTCGCGGAGTTCTTCCGTGCGGGGAAGCGTCCGCCGTTGATCGTGGATCCGGTCATGGTGGCCACCAGCGGGGCGCGGCTCTTGCAGCCCACCGCCGTGCGCGCCATGCAAGAGGAGTTGCTGCCGCTGGCCGCCCTGACGACACCGAACTTGGACGAGGCCGCCATCCTGGCGGGTCGGCCATTGGAATCGGTGGAGGATTTGCGCTGGGCGGCACGCGAAATCCATCGGCGATACGGCTGTCCAGCGCTGGTCAAAGGCGGGCATTTGCATGGGCTTCGCGAAGCGGTGGACCTTTTCTTTGACGGCGAGGCCGAGTTGTTGCTCTCGGCGCCCCGCGTGGCTGGGTTTTCGACGCACGGAACGGGCTGCACCTACTCGGCCGCGGTCGCGAGTTACCTCGCGTTGGACCTGGCTTTGCCGCGCGCGGTCGAGATGGCGAAGAACCACATCACCCAGGCGATCGCGCAAGGCGTGCGCGCGACCGGGCATGACGTGTTAAATCCATTCTGGCGTGGCTGACGCCCTTCAACCGCGACTCCGAATGGTCATGGAATTGCCTGGATTTCTCTGATGAAACGAACCTGTTTGCTGCTGGCGTGGCTCCTTGCGGTTTCGGCGTGGGCGGTGGACACCCGCCTCGCCACGAACCAAGTGGTCAGGTTTCGCGAGCCGCGCGACGTCGCCTATCGCTTGGAAAGCGCGACGGTGGGCACTGCCGCCGTGGCGCCGCCTCAATGGATTCGGGCGTGGCCGGTCAATGGCTCGACGAACAGTGTGCTCCTGGGCGCCACGGTGATTCTCCAGGTTCACTCGCCCAACGACCTGCCAGCGCTGCTGTCGCTGAGCGGTCTGGAACTGAATGCCACGTACCCGTCAAACGTGTTCGTTTTGCAGGCACCGGACGCCTTGACGGCGGCCCGCGCCGCCGCGCAGCTCGCGGAGCAGAGTTCGGTTTCGCTGAGCCACCCGGTTCGCCGGCGTGCGATGCGGTTGCACGGGAGCTTCGCTCCCCGGCCCAACGATCCGCTTTGGGGGCAGCAATGGCACCTGGAGGACCGCGACACCAACACCGCCGAGCGACTCGGGTATGACCTGAGCGTGCGGACGGCGTGGGCGACGACGCGGGGCGCGGGTGTGATCGTGGCCCAGGGCGACGACGGCATCGAACTCAACCACCCCGACCTGCAGGCAAACACCGCCGGGACGCCCCACCACGATTTCGTGAACGGCACTTCAAGCGGCTACCCGCTGGGCAGCGGCTCGATTCACGCCACGGCCGTGGCCGGGTTGATCGCCGCGCAGGCCAACAACGGTCTCGGCGTCAGCGGCGTGGCGCCCGAAGCCCGGCTGGCGAGTTGGGTCATCTTCGACGCTTTCGGGAACTTCACGGACGAAATCCAGTCGGGCCAGATGTTCGCGTACGCTTCCAATGTCGTTTCCGTGCAGAACCACAGTTGGGGCAACGCCGATGTGACCCAGCTTGCGCCGGGCGTGCTGGAAATTCAGGGCATTGCGAACGCCGTCCAAAAAGGGCGGGGCGGACTGGGGGTCGTCATGGTCCGCGCTGCGGGGAACGAGCAGGCGCAACTGAACGACGCCAACGACGACGGCTTCGCCAACGATCCCCAGGCTATCACCGTCGGCGCAGTACGGAACAGCGGCCGGGTCACCAGCTACAGCACGCCAGGGGCCTGTGTCCTGGTGGCCGCCTTCAGCGACGACAGCAACGTGGACATCGGCGAGGGTGTAATCACCAGCTATCCGACCCTCGCCACCACCGACCGGCAGGGCAGCCTGGGCTACAATGCTGACACCTTCAGTGGCTACGCAGACTACGGGTACGCCAACACGGGCTTTGGCGGCACCTCGGGATCGACGCCACAGATCGCCGGCCTTTGCGCTTTGATTCTCAGTGCCAACCCCACGCTCGGCTATCGAGACGTGCAGCAAGTGCTGATGCTGTCGGCCCGACAATTGGACCCGGCGGACCCGAATGTCCAAACCAACGGCGCCGGTTTTCGACTGAGTCACTCTACCGGTTTCGGCGTTCCCGACGCCGGCGAAGCGGTCGCTTTGGCGAAGCTGTGGCAGAACCGCCCGGCGCTCGAAGAAGCCACTGCCAGCACGCAGCAGACCACCGCCATCCCGGACGACGGGCTGCGGGTGCTGATCACCGGGACGCGTGTGCCGGCCTCGATCCAGTCGATTCCGGCCTACCCGGCGGATGGGTTGCAGGTGGACGATCCCACCGCGACGGTGCCGCTGGTGGATGTAGGCCAGGCGCTGACGCCCATTGACCAGGATCTCACGGGCAAGGCGGCGTTGATCGAGCGGGGACAAAACTATTTCGCCACCAAGCTGCGGAATGCGGCGGCGGCGGGGGCCAGGTTCGTGATCGTCTATAACAACGTCGGCACCACGGAGCGCGTGTACATGGGCGGCGGCGAAATCTTGTTCTCGCCGATCCCGGCCGTGTTCATCGACCAGACCTCGGGCAGCGCCCTGCACAACTACCTGCAGACCGCGACCAATGCGCAGGCGCAGGTCATGCTGAATGCGGCCACGTTCACCCTGCCCGTGGCCGACACGCTCTCGTGCGCGCACGTGAGCCTGCGGGTGCGCACCAGCCACCAGCGGCGGGCGGACCTGCGCATCTGTCTGGTATCGCCAGCGGGCACGCGCAGTGTGCTGCAGCATTTCAACAACGATACCTTTTCGCCGCTCGATGACTGGACTTACACGACGGTGCATAGCTCCTACGAGTCGAGCGCCGGCGACTGGCAAGTGGAAGTCAGCGACGAACGATCGGGCATTACCGGCAATGTGTTGGCGCTGGACCTCACTGTGAGCGGCGTGCGGATCAAGGATACGGATCGCGACGGGCTGGACGATGACTGGGAACTGGCGCACTTCGGAAATCTCGCCCAGGGGCCGCGCGACGATCCGGATCGCGATGGACTGAACAACTTGCGGGAATTCCTGCTGCGCACAGACCCGGCCGTCTCCGACCGGCCGCTGGTCTTGGAACTGGGGCGCTGGGACGCGAACTACTGGCGGCTGGACTGGCCCACGACGCCTTATGCGAGTTACCGCTTGTTCGCCGCGCCAGGCGCCGCCGGGCCTTACAATCTGCTGAACGAGTTCACCTCGGATTTCGCCAGCGTCGAGTGGCTCGTGCCGGCAACCGCATCGCCTTACCAGTTCTTTCGGCTCGAAGCGCGCGACCGGCCTTGAAGCGGCGGGGTTTGCGGAAGGTTATCCGGCGCGGTTTGGGCGGCGCGGATCCACGGTGGCCCGGCGAAGTTCGCGCTCGCAGAAGCGCAGGTTCACGTTCATCGCCAGTTCTTCAGCGCCGGGGCGATGGCGGCGAGCGACGGAGAGGCTGATTTGGCACGCTTCCGCGCCGGGCACTTCCCGCAAGGTGCGCAGGCTGTGAACGGTCAGGAGGAAGCGAGTGCTAAACCAGCCTTTGCGGAGTTGCAGATTGGCCAGTTCGCTCCAGGGAATCACCAGGTTTTTGACGCCGGACTTGAGGACGCCGAAGAAACCGTCCGGGGCTTCGAATTCGAGGTGAAGGCCATCCTCGCCCGCGCAGACAAGGCCGTGACACTCGGCCAGGCCACCGTAGGCGTTGGCAATCTTGAACGGCACGCTGGCGCTTTCGTTGCCCATCGCGGCTCTGTTTTCTGGCGGCCTCTCCGCCGGCCCGGCCCGCAAGCCGATCGTCGCCGATCAGTGCCCTCCCAAACGCGGCCTGACACCGGCGGTAAAAAGGCTGCCGGTTGCCCGGCAGCCCTGACGATCTGCGAGTGACGGGCGGACTTACTTGCCGTAGTTCTTCACGAAATCAATGCACTTCGTGACCTCGGGCACGCTGTTGTCCCAATTGTACTCGTACTCGATGGAGATGTTACCCTCGAAGCCCTGCTTCTTGAGTTCGTCGAGGCATTCCTTGATGGTGCCGACGCCGGTGCCGTACGGCACGTCGTGGGCGTCGAGCTTCCCCAATTCGTTCAGGTCTTTCAAGTGGCTGCTGATGATCCGGCCACTGAGGATCCGCAAGGCCTCCAGCGGCTTGATGCCCGAGCGCGTCCAGTGGCCGGTGTCGGCGCACGCCCCGATGCGGTGGTCTCGGCCGGTCACCAACCCGGCGATGTAAAGCGGGTCCCAGACTTTGTACTCCGGCTTGGCGTAGCTGCCGGGATGATTGTGGAAGGCCACGCAAATGTCGTATTCCTTGACGAGCTTCTCGATCAGGTTGATCGATTCCGCCGACTCGGTGGTGACCGCGCGCAGCCCCAGCTTTTTGGCAAAATCGAAGATCTTGCGGGCGCCGACCTCGTCGTTGGGGATGCCCACCACGCCGTAGTTGACCGCCTTCACGCCGCTCTGGGCGAGTTTGGCCTTCACCTTGGCGATGGTTTCGTCCGAGGCGTTGTGGTCCCAGGAGACGTTTGGCTCCTCTTTGCTAAGCTTCTGGCCGGGGTAAAACTCGATGACCTTTCCGCCCGCCGCGGCGGTTTTGTCGATGGCCTCGAACACGGTGAAACGATTGAAGGTGTAGGCCTGGCAGCCGATGGCCCAGCCGTTGACCTTGTACTCGTCCGGAATCTTGGGTTGGGCCGTCGCGCTCGGCGAGGAAAGCACGGCAAAGGCCGTGACGGCCACGGCACAAAGGGTGGTTCTGAATTTGAGGTTCATGACAATTTCCAACTAACGGTTCTCTCATGCCCCAACGGGCGGACGCTCTGTCCACCTTGGGCGTGTCCCCGAATAGCAACGCGCGCCGCCCCGCCTGTCAAAACGAAACCGTCACCGCGCCGCTTCGGTTGGGGTTTGGCTGCCCGAATCGTGCCCAGCGCCACGGTGCGAGCGCTGGGCAGCCTGGCAAAACGCAGGCGCAACGTTGGCTGTAATCGACTGGCTGTCCGCGGCGGATGCGACCGCTTGGGTGTGTCCTGGTTTGGTGGTGGCGGTGCTGCCGCACCGCCCTGCGCCGCTGCGGCGGCGCAGCCACCCCTTTGAAATCAGGACAACGCCACCGCCTGCCGCGCCTTGGCCTCCCAACTGAAATGCAGTTATAGAGCCGCCGGGCCAACCGGGCTTGCCGGCCGCGCGGGCGGCAGGCAAGCTGCGCGGCATCGGCCTTCCACCGCTGGACATGAGCACCTCCCAACTGGGACGACGCGCGGCGGCGCTGCGGAGCTGGACTCGCGCGGGCGCCGGGCTGGTGGTTGCCTGCCTGGCCGTGGCGCTGCTCCGCGCGGCCGATGGCGAATTGGTCGCCAACGCGCCGTTCATCATCCAGCATTGGGAGACCGATAACGGCCTCCCGCGGAATTCGGTCATCGCGATCACGCAGACGCGCGATGGTTATCTCTGGCTGGGCACGCTCAACGGCTTGGTGCGCTTCGACGGAATCCAATTTACGATCTTCGACCAGAGCAACACGCCCGGTTTGCCCAGCAGCCGCATCGTGCGCTTGTTCGGCGACAGTCAGACCAATCTGTGGGTGGGCACCGAGACGGCGGGCGTGGCGTTGATCGCGAACGGCCGGGTCACGAGTCTGGACATCGGTCGGGGCACGCGCGGCGGCCGGTTAAGCGCCGTGTGCGAGGACGCCACCGGCGCGATGTGGCTTTACACGGCCGACGGCCAGTTGTGCCGGTACCGGCGTGGCCAGGTGGAGGTCTGGAAGTTCGGCGCGGAAGCCCCCAGCAGTTGCCGCGCGCTCGCACAAGAACAGGCTGGTCCGCTTTGGGTGGGAGCGGACTGGGGCCAGTTTTCGCTCGGTTCGCCCACCAATGTCTCCGGCACCGATCTGGCGGTGGAGGCGACGGTGCCTGCGGCGAAACTCGATTATCTCCTCGCCAGCACGCAAGGCGGCTATTGGCGGCTCGCGAACGGGCAGGTGGAGAAATGGCGGACCAATCGCCTGGAACGCAGCCTGGGCGCGTATCCGTGGGGCGCGACGCCGATTTCCGCCGCGTGCGAGGACCGGCAGGGCAATCTGATCGTGGGCACGCTGGGGCGCGGCTTGTTCTGGTTCGACGCCGCGGGCCAGGCCAGTTGCCTTTCGACGAACAACGGCCTGTCGTACAATTTCGTTCTGTCGCTCCAGATGGATCGCGAAGACACCCTCTGGGTGGGCACGGACGGCGGCGGCCTGAATCACGTGACGCGGGCGGTGTTCGGAGTGGTCGAGGAAACGCGCGGCCGGGTGGTGCAATCGGTTTCACCGGACGCCGAGGGCCGGGTGTGGATCGGCTTCAACGCGATCGGGCCGGGCGCGTATGGCGCGGCGCGTTGGCAGGACGGCGTTCTGCAGCGCTTCGGGCCCCGCGAGGGTTTGCTGAACTCGTCGGTCAACGCCGTGTTCGTCGCGGCCGACCAACGCGTCTGGGCGGGCACGTGGGGCGGGTTGTACCAGTTCGACGGCTCGCGATTTCACGCGGTGCCACTGAGCGACCTGGTCAGCCGGCAAATCTCAGCCATCCACCAGGACGGGCAGGGGCGGCTGTGGTTTGGCACCCAGGGCGGACTGGCGCTCCGCGACGACGGCGGTTGGAAGGTCTTCACCACGGCCGACGGCTTGACCGCCAACGACGTGCGGGCGCTGGCCGATGATCGCGACGGCGGGCTTTGGGTTGGAACCGCCGGCGGCGGGCTGAATCGGTTTCGCGACGGGCGATTCAGTGCGTTGCGGACAACCGATGGACTCCCCAGCGACAACGTATTGTCGCTGCTGGTGGACGCCGATGGCGTGGTTTGGGTGGGCACCGACGGCGGCGGCCTGGCCCGGCTCGAAGCGGGGCATTTCGTTCACTTCACGACTCGCGAAGGTCTGGCGAGCAACAGCGTCGGCTACCTGATCGAGGACGACGAAGGCTATCTCTGGCTGGGCTCGAACGCCGGTCTGCAGCGGGTCTTGAAGCGAACGCTGAACGACGTTGCACGCGGTCTGACCAACGCGATCGTCGCACGCGTTTACGGTCGGCAGGATGGTCTGCCGGTGGCGGAGTGCCCGCTGGGCACGCAACCGGGCGCCTGCCGGACGCGAGATGGCACACTCTGGTTTCCGACCATCAAGGGCCTGGCCACGGTCAAGCCCGCCAAACTGGTTCGCAACCCGTTCCCGCCCCCCGTTATGATCGAGTCCGTGGTCGTGGAAGGCGTGTTGCAGGAGACCAACCGCTTTCGCACAGAGCACCTGACCCCGATCACAATCCCGCCCGGCAAAGGCCGGCTGGAGATTCATTACACGGCGCTGAATTTGGGCGCGCCGGAGCGGGCGAGTTTCCGCTATCGGATGGAACAGCACGATCCCGGCTGGACTGATGCGGGCAAGGAGCGCGTCGCCCGCTATCCGAAGCTGCCGCCCGGCCGGTACACGTTTTGCGTCACGGCGTGCAACGAGGACGGCGTTTGGAACGAGACCGGCAATTCGCTGGCGATTACGGTGCTGCCGCCGTTCTGGCAGACGTGGTGGTTTCTGAGCGCCAGCGCGGCCTGTCTGCTGGGCTTGATCGTGGCGGTGGTGCATTACTTCTCGACCCAGAAGCTGCAGCGCCAGGTGGAGCGCTTGCGCCAGCAGGAGGCGCTGGAAAAGGAGCGGGCCCGCATCGCGCGCGACATCCATGACCAGCTTGGCGCGAGCATGACGCAGATTTCGTTGCTGGGCGATCTCGTCGAAGGCGACAAGGACTCGCCGGACGACGTGGCGGCGCACGCTCAACAGATTTCCCAGACCGCGCGGGACACCACGCGGGTCTTGGACGAGATCGTCTGGACCGTGAACCCGTCGAACGACACGCTCGAAGGCCTGGTCACGTACGTCTGCAAGTACACGCAGGAATACCTGGAGGTGGCCGGGCTGCGTTACCGGCTCGAGGTGCCGGGCGAACTGCCGGCCGCGTCGATTTCGCCCGAGGTCCGCCATAACGTTTTCCTCGCCGCCAAGGAAGCCGTGACCAACGTGGTCCGCCACGCCCAGGCGTCCGGGGTCTGGCTGCGTTTGCGCCTCGAGCCCGGCCGGTTCACCTTCGAAATCCAGGACGACGGCCGCGGTCCCGCAGGCATGGATTCGGAGCGGGCACGGTCACGAAACGGCGTGCGCAACATGCACAAACGCCTGGCCGACATCGGTGGCAGTTTTGCGATCGAACCCGCGCCGGAGAAAGGCACCGTGGTGCGCTTGACGGTGCCGCTGAACGCCGCCTGACCCCCACTTGCCATGCCCATCACCGTTTCCATTGTCGAAGACAACGACCAGCTTCGCGCCACGCTCGCCCGGGTCATCGGTCGCGCGGAAGGCTTCCAATGCCTGGGCCAACATGCCAGCGCGGAGGAAGCTTTGCTGGCGATCCCGAAGGAACGGCCGAACGTGGTCCTGATGGACATCAACCTGCCCGGCATGAACGGCGTCGAGTGCGTGCGCCAGTTGAAACCGTTGGTGCCGGAAACCCTGGTGTTGATGCTCACCGCTTACGAGGACACGGACAACATCTTCAACTCGCTGGCGGCGGGTGCGTCCGGCTACCTCCTCAAACGCACGACCAGCGCCGAGTTGCTGGCGGCCATTCGCGACGTGCAAAAAGGCGGTTCGCCGATGACCACCCACATCGCGCGCAAGGTGGTCCAGTCGTTTCAGAAAGCCGGACCATCGCCGCAGCCCACCGAGAACCTGTCGCAGCGGGAACAGGAAGTGCTGGATTGCCTCAGCCAGGGCCTGATCTACAAGGAAATCGCCGAGAAGCTGGGCATCAGCTACGAGACGGTCCACACGTACATCCGCCGGATTTACGAAAAGCTCCAGGTGCGGACGCGCACCGAAGCCGTCGCCAAGTTTCTGCGGCGTTGACCCGCGCGGGGCGGCTCCAGCGATTGGGAGCAATCGAGGGCGATTTGAGCTTGCCGCCTTTGACCGGGTCCGCATAGTCGTTCGCGTGCGGGCGCCCGCGGTCGTAAGCTGGGCCGGTGCGCCCGGGATGGGTTGGGGTCGTAGCTCAGTTGGTAGAGCGTCTCGTTCGCAATGAGAAGGTCAGGGGTTCGACTCCCCTCGGCTCCACCAGCCCTCCCCAAGCGGCAAACGTGGAGCGGGCAGGAAGTGCATGGATAGCTCCTCTCTCAGGGTCGAGATCTACGCGTTACCGGGCTGTATGCGTTGCCGGCGTTTCAAGGTCTTCCTGAACCAGCACCGCATTCCCTTTACCGAAATCAACGTGCTCACCCAGCCCAAGGTCCTGGCCCGCGTCGCCCTCGGCTGCCGGCCGGTCCTGCCGATCATCGTCCTTGACCAGCAGGTGCTCGCCGGCTGGACTCAGCAACGACTCGAGACCGCGATTCGTCGCCGGTACCCGCAGGCCTTTGGCTGCCTGCCGCGGCGGGCGCGTCGCTTGCCGAAAACGCTTTTATGAAACGCCTCCTGTTTGCCTGGGCGACTGCCGCCTTCACGGCGCTTGCCGCCTACCTGCCTCCGCTCACGATCCCGCAGGGTGTCGGTGTCAACATCCACTTCAACCGCGGTCATGCCGCCGATCTCGACCTGCTCGCCACGGCGGGTTTCAAGTTCGTGCGGATGGACCTCGGTTGGGCGGGCATCGAGCGCCGGCACGGCGAGTACGACTGGTCGGCCTACGAGGAGTTGATCGGCAACCTGGAACGGCGCGGCCTGCGGGCGATCCTGATCCTCGACTACTCGAACCCGCTTTACGAAGAAGCGGTGACAGCGCGCAACCCGGTCTCGGGCGGCGAGCATCGCGACACCGCGTCGCCGCAACACCCCGAAAGCGTCGCCGCTTTTGCCCGCTGGGCGGCGGCGGCGGCCACGCATTTCCAGGGCCGGCGCGTGATCTGGGAGATCTGGAACGAGCCGAACATCTCCTTTTGGAAACCCAAGCCGGACGTGGCCCAGTACAACACGCTCGCGCTGGCGACCTGCAAGGCCATCCGCGCGGCGGACCCGAAGGCTACGATCATCGGCCCGGCCACCTCGGAAGTGCCGCTGCCGTTTCTGGAGACTTTCTTCGCCAGCGGCGTGCTCGAGTACCTCGACGCCGTCAGCATCCACCCGTACCGGAACTACTCGAAACCGCCGGAAACCGCCGCCGAGGACTACGCCAAGCTCCGCGCCTTGATCGCCAAATACGCGCCGACCAAGAAGAAGAATCTGCCGATCATCAGCGGCGAGTGGGGTTACGCCTCGCACACGCGCGGCGTGTCGCTCGAAACCCAGGCCGCCTTCGCCGCGCGGCAGCAGCTCGCGAACCTCCTCGCCGGCGTGCCGCTTTCGATCTGGTACGACTGGAAAAACGACGGCACCGATGCCGCCGAACGCGAACAGAATTTCGGCGTCGTGACCGATCAATTGGCGCCCAAGCCCGCCTACCTGGCGATCAAAACCCTCACCAGCGAGCTGGCCGGCTACCGCCTCGAACGCCGGGTGAGTTCGGGCAGCGAGCGCGATTACGTGTTGCTGTTCACGAAACCGCGCGCCACACCCAAGCTGGCCGTCTGGACGCTGGACGACACGCACTCGGTGAGCCTGGCGGTGACGCTCGGTTCGCGCGCCGCGGTGCGCGCGGCCCACGCCGGCGGAGTGGTGGTCGAGTCCAAGGCTAAAGGCCGCGAGGCGACCTCGTTTCTCACCGCTTCCGCAACCTCCGGACCGGGGCAGAAGATCACGCTCGGCCCCGACCGACTCAGCTTCGAGGTGGGGCCGCCGCCGCTCTACCTGACCCTCGAAGGGGTTCGGTTGAAGCGATAACTGCGGCGCAGAGACCGAACCAAAGGTCACTTCGAAGTCTCCGCCAGCGCGGCGGCCAGTTCGCCGGGAATCCGCAGCACCGTGCCGTGGCGAGGGTCGGGTGGAAACGGCATCTGCTTGGACACGTCCTCCCAGACCTTGAAATCCTTCGGTTTCTTCGAGGAATATTGTGGGTAAAGAGCGAGCTTTCCGCAGAAGAACAGGCTGCGCGTTCGGTAGTTCTCGAAGTTCCGAAAGCCGCGCGCGGCCGGCTTGAGGTTCTGGATCTTTGCG
>JAKANS010000199.1 GCA_021823625.1 bacterium
CGCTCTTCCGGGATCGTTGTGGGTCAGGCTCAAGCTTGCCGCAGAAGAACAGGATGCGGTTGCGGAAGTTTTCAAAGCTGCGGAAGCCGCGCGCATTGTATTCGATCGGTTGGATTTTCGAGTTCACCCCCTCGGTGATCGCGTTGGCGATCGGATGGCGCAGATACGTCAGGATGTTTTCCCAATGCCGCTTCACCATCTTCGCCACCGCGATCGGCGGCTTGAGCCGGCGGCGACGCCCCCAGCCATACCACTCCGGGAAGAACCGCCGCGCCGCCCCTTCATACCGATAGTTCCACAACCGGCGGAACAACGCCTTGGCCGCCCAGGCCCGCGCCACCTTCAGTCCACTGTCCCGGAACGCCCGGAACGCCGCCGCCTGCTCGGGACTGAAGCTCATCGGATTATACAGCCACAACGGCCGCGAACCCTTGAGCGTCTCCTCGCCCGCAGCCCTCAACTCCTTGTGCGCGGCCCGCCGCACCCGGTCCCCCGCCTCGTTCGGGTGCGCCGCCACATGGAACTTGTCATGCACCCGCGCCGCCTGGGGGGCCGGCGCTTCCGTCGCCTTCCGAAACGGCTCCCACAGGTCCAGCGCCACCGCCGCCACTGCCCGCCGCGGCTTTTCCGGCAAGGTCTCCCACAGCGCCTCGGCGGCCGCCTGCGTCCGTTCTGCCACCACCTCCAGCCCCCGGCCGGCATCCCGGTCGGTCAGCGGCGAGCGCTATGACTGGCCCGACCTGAAACTCTTTTCGTCAATGCCCAGCTGCCGCCCCGCCGTGAACTCCCGGCGCGACAAGCCGCGGACCACCGCCCGGCGCCCGCTGGGATCCACCTCGCGTCCCACGAGAGCCCCAACAGGTTCGCCGCCTGCGTCAGGCTGCGCGCGCCCAAGAGCACATCAATCGCAAAGCGCTCGAAGAGCCGGGGGAACCGCCCGTGCGGCTCGGCCCACGGCCCCGCCAGCGTCTTCCCCCCATCGGTCGCACACTCCAGGCGCGGCACGCGCGCCCGGATCACCGTCTGGAACGGCATCGGGTCCAGATGCCGCCACGTCCGCTCAGGGGCCAGCTCGTAGAGGGGGCAGTCCTGGCCGCAGACCGGACACTTGGCCTAGGCCCCCTCGGCCCAAGCCAGTTGGATCGCCACGCGCTTTTCCCCCAGTTCCAGTTTCCCGTGCTTGACCTGCCCGGGCGATTCACCGCCCAAGCGCAGCCGATAATGCCTTTGCAGTTCGTTCTCCCCAAAAATCGTCGGGCCAGCTTGCCGACCGCCGCCGCGGCCGACGAGCATTTCCAGCAACCTCCGCCCGGCGCAGCGCCGCGGCAGCGGAGCGAAGTCCGGCGCGAAGCGGTGAGACCAACGCACACCGGCGACGACCGACTGCTCCCAAAACACGCCGATCACTTCCTTCTTAAGCGCTCTTTTCCCCGCAGGCTTTCCCTCCGCCTACCCACTAAAATGTCCGAAGCGCCCCCCTTGAAATTCGTCAATATGACCCAGTGGGTGCGTCGGCGGGTGCCGATCAATCCCACCCGGCCAAAGGCTAGAGGCTATCCGAAAAGTCGTTTTGGCATCGGGACTGCTCTGTTAGTAGTATGTTTGTTAGTGACGAACAGTGGGCGGTGCTGAGGCCGGGGCTGGAAGTTCCCAAGACCAGCCGGTTCGGCCGTCCGCGGGCCGATGCCCGGGCCGTGTTCGAGGCGATTCTATTCATGCTGCACACCGGCATTCAGTGGCAGGATCTGCCCAAGACCTTTCCGCCCAAGTCCACGGGGCACGACTACTTGAGCCTTTGGAGTTGATCGGAAGCTTTTCGGAACGTCTTCGCCCGCGGGATCGGTCAACTGGTCCAGTACGGGCGGATCGAGCTGGACGCGTGCTTCATCGACGCCACGTTTGCGGCGGCCAAGGGCGGGGGTCTGGCGGTGGGGCTGACCCGCAAGGGCCAGGGAACCAAGCTGCAGGTGGTTGTGGATGCGCAAGGGCTTCCGTTGGGGGTGTCGCTGGCCGCCGCGAACCCCGGCGAGACGGCCATGGGGCAGCAAACCCGGGCCTTCATCGAACCCGCGGTCCCACCGGACCGGCTGGTCGGGGACAAGGGCTATGACTGCGAGGCGCTGGACGAGGCACTGGCGGAGTTGGGGATTGAGATGATCTCGCCCCATCGGTCCCACCGCCGCCCGGACACGGCGACCCAGGATGGCCGGCCGCTGCGACGGTACAAGCGACGCTGGATTGTGGAGCGAACGATTGCCTGGTTGGGGCAGCATCGGCGGTTGCTCACACGGCGGGAGAAACCCGCCGCTCATTTCACAGCCATCCCATAGGAATTCAAAGAAAATGGTTGGAAGCCTGACGCGGACCGGCCACACGGCAGGCCCTGAAAAAGCACAAACTTGCAACCGGATCGAAATTCACCGTTTTGCGTCAGCTCTTCAACTACATTCCGCCGCACTTGGTGCCCCAGGTGGCGCGCGACACGGGCGTTGATGAGCAGGCCCGGACCTTTAGTCCCTGGAGTCAGGTCGTGGCCCGGGGTGACGCCCAACTGACTCCTAGCAGCGGGCTCAACGATGTGGGTGATGCGCGCCAATTGAACTCGGGACCGTTGTCGGCGCTGCGCGGGGCCAGCCCGCCCCGCCGCAACAACCGCTCCCACGCCAACAAGGTGCGCGGCGCGGTGATGGCCGGGCAACTGTTCTGGGCGGTGTTGGATCGTTGGGGAGAGGTGTCGCCCCGGTTCGGGAGCGGGCAGGCGGGCAAGCGCCTGCGGCGGCGGCTGAAGCGGAAGATCCACCCGGTGGACTCGACGACGATTCAACCGATCGCCTCGGGTATGGACTGGGCCAAGCATCGGCGGCGCAAGGCCGCGGCCAAGTGCCAGGTGCGGTTGGATCTGCAGAGTTTTCTGCCCCGGTTTGCGATCGTCGACACGGCTCGGCCGGCCGACGCGAAGCGGGCGCGGGAACTGGGCGCGGGGATCCGGGAGGGCGCAATCGCCATATTGGACAAGGCCTACGTGGACTTTGGCCACCTGTGGGAACTGGCGGCGCGGGAGGTAATTGGGGTGACGCGGGCCAAGGAGAATCTCCAGGACACCGTGGTCGGAGAGTATGCCGTGCCCGCCGCCGGCAAGATCGTCGCTGACGAAGGGATCGGGCTGACGACTCCCGTCTCCCAAGCCAAGTCTCCGGAGGTGCGGCGGCGGATGGTGGCGTGGGGGGAGGTCGACGGGGCGGAGCGGTTGATGGAGTTTCTGACCAACCAGTTGACCTGGAGCCCGGAGACGGTGGTGGAGCTGTATCGGTGTCGCTGGCCAATCGAAGGGTTCTTCAAGCAGATCAAGCAGACGTTGCAGTTGGCCGACTTGCTGGGGACCAGCGCCAACGCGGTGCGGTGGCAAATCTGGACGGCGCGGCCGATCGATCGGCGCCTGCGACAGGTGGCCTTCCTGACGCAGTGGGCGCATAGCTTCAGCCGACTCTTTGCGCTGGTGCGCACCGGGTTATGGCGCCAGTGGGATCTGTTGGGTCTGTTAGCACGCTATGGGACAGCCGGAGGCAGCTTTCGGTATCCGGCTCATCCGGAGCAGGCCTATTTCCCGGGTTTTCCGTGAAGCTATGGGACAGCCAAGGTTCATCGCACCGCCAACCTTCCGGAGAAGGTGAGAATGACCTGAAAAGTCTCAAAGCGATTCCACGCGGAGCCCTTCAACTCCTTAGGAAATCCGAAGGTTCACGCTCGGATTCCGCCCTCGGTGGGATGCCAGTGAATCCGTATCTCTTCGTTGGAAGCCAGGGGGTCATGGAGGAATTGCCCGGCCTGTTCTTCATGCGCTCCCGTTACTACTCCGCCGACGCTGGCGTTTTCCTGTCCACTGATCCCTTGAAAACCATCGGTCCGGGGTGGAAGCCCACCGTTTACAGGTACGTTAACAACAATCCAATTTCGGCGCTGGATCCGACGGGACTTTACACTGAATGGTTTGGTTCGGTGAAAGCTGGCGGAAAGGCGGCATTTGGCCCCTGGGGTAGAAGTGCGGAGACTTCGGTTGTTGAGGCCGACATTGAGGGACTCGTTGCACCAACATACGGACTGGGCGCTACAATTGGCGTATCAGGGCAAGTTGTAAAGCATCTTCCGGGTACCCTTGCAGACTGGCCCGAAAACGAAACTGACACGCTGACCCTTGACGGGGATATTCTCTCGGTGACGATATACAAGTCTCCGAAGACCGAAGAGCGTGGCTTCTCAATAGACGTCGGACTCGGTGTCGGTTTCGGAGCGTTTGCGACTCGCGGCAAGGATTCTCAGCATTGGAAGGCTTCTGATCTGATTTCCAAATCGTCCCAGAACGAAGGGGGTCGCAACCTGCAATCGCTGCCCGTTTGGTCGAGCGGCGTCCGAGCCGACCGAATCAATGCGCGGCAGGCTACAGTACCGGTCAAACAAGCGACAGCACTAGAGCCGACAGGTTCAACGTCGGCTCAAAGCGGAGGAAGTTCGGCAGCTCAAGCGCAGGCCGTCCTCAATGTTGTGAACTCGTTTGCACCGGCTCCGGGCCAGTCGTGGACACCCGCCTAGCAGCAGGCGATCATCAACTTCATCAACGCATTTATTCCACCACCGGCCGCTCCAAGGAGATGAAAACTGAAACCATGAAGTCCATCGCCCCTTCTTTCAGCAGCTTTTTCACCAGAGGGTGGAAATGAAACCCGCGATAGAACATCACGGCCCTTTGCCAAATGCCCTCGCGGATACGCCCCCGTTACGCCGCCAAGCTCAGCCGCGGAAGCGCCGGGTGATTCCGCTGCCAGAACTGAACGCCGTCTTGATGCACGCGACCGGCCTTGGCTTGGAAACGATGGTGCCGCAGCAGTTGCCGGTCGAATGTCGCGTCAGCTTCCCGCGTGGCGCCGCACGTGCCGTTCCGAGCTTTCAAACTCGGGGCAGCCCTGGTGCTCGAACGTCAGCAAACCGCAGCGCGGACTTTTGGCATTGGCGCAAACGCCCCAGTCCAATCCGAGTTGACCGGCCAGCGGCAGGAGATGTTTGCAGCCGCACGAACAATCCGAGCTGTGGCGCTTACGGCGTCCGTACGGCTCGAAATCGGTGGGAAGCTTTTGTGCAATCGTCAGGAGATGCTCATGCAACCCCGGTCGTTTGCAGCTCTCCGCTTTCATCGCTCAGAGACTGTTTGAAAACTCGCCCGGTGGGGGCACCGGGCCTACAAGCCGTGGAGATTCCCGTCGTTTCATGTAGGCCGCGTGCCCTCACGCGGCGCGGTTCGGGAGGCTTCAGACTGGTTCTCGGTCATCACTTCTTCGCTGGTTTCGGCGGCAGCGGCTGGAGTTTGATCACCCCTCGAGCGCGTCGAACTCCGGGTCTTTGTGGACGAGCATGGCGTTGAGCCGTTGCGCCGTCGCCGCCACGAACGCATCGGCAAACGAAACTTTGTGGGCGGCCTTCAACTTCGCCGCCTCACTGCACAAGGCGTCGTCGGTGTGGTGCCACTTCACCGGCTGCGACTTCGCGAAAGTGAGGAGTTCGGTGGCCTGCTGCGCGTCTTGTTCTTGCGTGCGGATGTATTCCAGTTCGGTGAGCGTGGCAAAAGAGGCATGGACCTCGCCGTGGCCGAGCCACGCTTTTGCGAGGACGGCTTCCACTTCTTCTGTGCCCGGCTCCCGTTCGTCGAGTGCAATAAAAGCGGACGTGTCGAGGACAAAGGTTTCAGCCACGCGCCCGCTCCTTGGCTCGTTCATCCAGCAGCCGGTTCAGCAAACCGCGTCCCGCGTGCCGGGACTGCATTTCCCGGAGCTTCACCTTCTGTTCCTCCCACTGGCGCTGGCGCTCCTGAAGTTGCAGGATGCCGTCACGCACTTGCTCCTGTTCTTCCGGGGGCAACGCTTTGATCTTCTCCAAAATGGCTTGGGCGTTCGTGCTCATGCCCTGAACGCTACCCGCTCCGCATGAAAACGGCAAGCGCCACACCCGCCAAACGCAGCGCCGCCAACTTCGCCGGAGTGCGGAGGGCATTCCGCTTCAAAGCTCGAAATCTCGGGGCGGCACCCAACGCGCGCTCACCGCAACGGCAGATACCGCACTTGCCCTTCCCATTCGCCGGGCCGGCTGCATTCGGCGATCAACCGCAAATCCTCGATGGCGGTGGCGATGGGCACCGAAGGCGGGACTTCAAACACACCCGGCATCGCTTGGCCTGCCGCCACGCGTTCGTAGGCATGAGCGGTAATGGTGGAGACATCATGCGAAATCAGGACGCGCCCTTGCTGCGCCGCCCATTCCAAAACCTCGGGGTCGTCCTGTCCCGAAAGCCCGGCGTCTTGAACGCGGATTACATCCAGAGCGGGATTGCGTCGCAGCAACCCGCGGAGGATGTCGTGGTTGAGATTCTCGTCGAAACCGAGGCCGATCATCGGGTGGAGGCGGAACGGTCAGGCGCGTCGGGCCAACAACCGGGCGCGCAAGCCTTGCGAATCGAAGCGTCGTTCATTCTCCCGGCGTGCGGCGGCGCCATCCGCCGCCCGCTGCGAAAGGTAAGCGGCCACTTCGGCCTGATGCCGGAGAATGTAACCCAGCACGGCGTACACATCCGCCAGCCCGAGGCTGGGGTATTGCTGGACAATCTCCTCCGCCGTCGCGCCTCGCTCAAAGGCGTGGGCGACCGTTTCCAGCGTGACCCGCGTGCCGGCCACGCGGATGACGCCATCGGCGTTCGCGGCCAATGGCACGGGCTGCGTCTGTTCGATGACCAAGCTCATGCCCTGAACGCTAACTGCTCCGCATGAAAACGGCAAGCGCCACAACCGCCAAATGCAGCGCCGGTTTGATTCCGGTGTTCCTGCTGGCTTTGCTGGCGGCTGGTGTGAACTTCACCGCCTCCGGCCAGCCCAGCCCCACTGACACGGATGCCGACGGCTTGAGCGACCATGATGAGCAGTTCGTCTGGAGCACCGACCCACTCGATCCGGACACCGACGGTGACGGGATTTGGGACGGCTGGGAAGTCAGCCACGGGCTTAATCCACGAGCGAACGATGCGAACGAGGACCGCGACCTTGATGGATTGACGAACTTGCAGGAGTATCGCCGCAGCCTTGGTAGCGATTGCATTGATGCTCCTCCGGGACTGCTCGCCTACTGGGCAGCAAACGGCACAGCCAGAGACAGCGCCGGTGCAAATCATGGCATTCCCACGAATGGAGCGGCGTTCGCAGCCGGCAAGGTCGGACAGGCGTTCCGCTTTGACGGCACGAACGACTGCATTCAAGTCGGGCCGAACGCAGCCTTGGTCGTTTCCACCCAAATCTCCATCGGCGTCTGGATCCTCCCGACCGGCCCTGGGTCCGACAACGGCTGGGGAATCATCGTAAACAAAGAAGGCGAGTATGAAGTGCTCCGCGGGCCGGACGGAACCATTTGGTGGGCTCTCGCCGTGGCTACCCCACACTGGTCAAGCATCAGCACGGACTTTGTCGCTCCCGAGAACCAGTGGACCCATGTTGTGGTGTCCTATGACGGCGTGGCTGTCAGAACTTATGCCAACGGCGTGATCGTGCATTCCGGCAACGCTAGTGGCGGCATAGGTGACGTCAGCAGCCTAAACGATTTCCAGATCGGCGGTCGGCGGTCGGGACCACAATTCTTCGCGGCCTGATTGACGAGGTCGTGCTGTTTAACCGCGCCATTTCGCAAGCTGAAGTCCAGGACCTTTACAGCGCTGGCGTGGGCGGCACCAGCCCATTCCCCACTTGCGCTGAGTCCGACTTGGCGCAAGCCAAACAGAACACCCGGTACTATTACGACCGAAAGGACCGGCTGATTGGCGCGGAGTGCGGGAGAGGTCTTTTCATCGGCTACGAATATGACGGCAACGACAATCTGGTCCGCCAGGTCTATTTCCCGCCGGACGCGAACACCAACGGGTTGCCGGACCTTTGGGAGTTCCTCACCGGCCTCACCAACAATGCCAGCGCCTACGCCGATTCGGATGGCGACGGATGGACTGACTGGCAGGAATGGAAAGCAGGGACAAATCCGTTGGACCGGAACAGCCGGCCTGACCTGCCCGCCGGCCATGAATCCACCATCGCGTCGCTCGAATTGCCTTTCACGCCTACCAATTTCGTGATGGCGGCGGGACAACCCGATGGGTACGGGGCCGACGAAATCGTCGTGGGTGCCGACGGGAATCCAAACGGGACAACAAACACGTTGTTCATTTTCACGCAGGAGGCCGTCGGCTGGTCAAGCCAGCGAGTGGGTGTCGGTTCGTGCGGCATCACCTCCATCGCCATCGGACAGCCAACAAATCGGCCCGCAATTGCCATCTACCTTGGCCTGCGCCAACCGGGCAGCAACGGGTGGGTCGCAGAATTGAGCCAGGTTGGCGGCACATGGCAGTTGCCGACCAACGCGGTCGTTACCTCGACCGATGAGGCCGCGTTCGTTCTGGGGATTCGGAATACCGGAGACCTCCTGGCCAACTACTCTGCCGATGGACTCGATGGCGCACTCTTCAGCCTTGCTTTCTCGAACGGCGTTTGGGGGCATGACATTCTGAGCACCAACAGTTCACACCGTGGACTTGGCACGCACGGCCCCGTGATGTCGCGTGTTTGGAGGGATGCCGGCCTGCGCCTGCTGGATGCTGGAGGAATCGAAGTGGTCGCCGGCGATTTGGAAGTATGGGTCGGAAACACTGAACTGCCGACAAACTCGGTTTACAGTCCGGTTACCGCCAAATGGTATTTCAGCGCACCGGGCCTCTCTTGGGATACCGCCCAAGGATATGCGCAACACTACGGGGGCAACTTGGTGACTATCAGCGACGCAAACGAGGACGCTTGGGTCCACATCACATTTCCTGGGCGTAGATGGATCGGCTTGTATCATGATGTGGACGGAACAATCGGTTGGGCCAGCGGGCGCAACAGCTCATATCGCAATTGGTACGATAGCCGGGAGCCGTATCGTTGGCAGTTCTACGGTGGTCAGATGGTTGCCGCTTACATTATTTCCGAACCTGGGAACGCGATTGACGGTACCTGGAGCGCAGATTACGCATACGTGAACGCTGCCAGCGGCATCGCGGATGCCACCGGAGGGACAGCGTTCACCAACCGGTGGCTGCTGCCAGATCAATCCGAAAGCAATCCGATAATGTGGCCAGGTGCAGCTTCGGTGTGTTCCGTGGCCTACTCAGATCAAACTAATAGTTCGTCGGTTTTTGCCGTGTCGATTCAAGACAAGAATGATAATGGCATTCTAGATCCCGCGGACGAATTCGTTCTCGCTGAGTATATCGTGCAAGGCAATACGTGGACCAACATTGTGCTTGAAAGGCTGACAAACAGCACGTCGGTGGCCCAGCCCAGTTACGGGCTGGCGCTCGCCAAAATTCTGCCTTTCGAGGAAAAACTACTTTTTACTGCCGAGCCCGATGGACGCGTCTTCGCATGGCAAGCTACAAACGCGCTGGGGCCGTTGCAGCGGCGACTATACAGCCGCGCATAATTAAAGAGACATCGCGGCACTCGCCTGGTAGGCTCTGGCTGTGCGAGCGCGATTCGTTCACTTGACGCCCAAGAAGGCTCGGGCGTTTTCCTCGCTCAAGCGTGCGGCCGAGGCAGACGGGGCC
>JAKANS010000200.1 GCA_021823625.1 bacterium
GCCCTTTTTGGGCCGCTCGAATGTCCAACGTCCTCAACGGACCGCAATCGCGCCGTCCAACCGGCTCCCAGTCGAGATGGGGTTCCAACCAGAGCGAAAAAACGCCGAAAAATTTGAAACGCCCATGCTACGCGTTCAAATACGCTGGTTTTAGGACTAACGAGGCAGGGCCTCAGACCGGCCAGGACCCCCAGCGTGTCCGAAAAGTCCCAGCATCAATTTCGCCTTGCCGGTCTGAGGCCCTGCCTCGTTAGTTTCACGGACGTTAGAATCCACGCTTCGGTTGGACCGGGCAAGGCGCAATGGCACGAGAGCAATGGCCTTGAGGCATGAAGGCTTCTCCTTACTGCCGCCGTGCCACGCGGCCGATGATCGCAGCCGCTCCAAGCAAAGCTGAGGACACGAGCACGATGACCGCCCCGCTGGGCAAGTCGGTGGCGGCCGCGATGAGGAAACCACCCAGGCCACTCACCGCACCAAACGCTCCAGAAAGTAGCAGCACGCGGCGACACCCACGGGCCACTTGAAACGCAGCCGCTGCCGGGTTGCTGATGAGACTGTAAATCATTAAACCGCCAACCGTCTGGAAATTGACCGTGAGTGTGCCCGCGGTGAGGACAAGGAAGCCCGTCCAGACTGCCGTGGCACGAATGCCCGCCGCCTCAGCGTCGGCGCACGAGAAAAGGATGGCGCGGAGTTCCTTGAAAAACACCGCAACGTAGGCGAACAGCGCCAGCGACGTGCCGAGCATCAACCACACCTCGCGCCAGCGGCAGAAGTTGAGGCTGCCCCAGAGGAGTGCGCGGACATCGTTGTCGCTCTTTCCCAGGATGCCGTAGAGGCCGATGCCGAGAAACGCCAAGCCCATCGTGGCGGAGAAGAGAAAGCTGAGAACCGTGTTGTCATCGAGGTGGGCGCGCTGCGGGTTTATCAAACCCAAGGCCAGTGCCGTCAACACGGCTCCGGCGAGTGCGGGCAGGAGGAGTTGTTGTCCTTCCAGGCCACACAAGCCGCCGAAAACGGCCCCGGCGAGCGCTGCGTGCGCGACGCAGACGCCGAGAAACGGAATCCGCATCCCGACGATGAAGGTGCCCAGCACTCCACTCGACGCGCCGGCGAGCGCGCCGCCCACCATGACCGGCGCCCAGAAGATCAGGTCAATCATCCGCGCCTCCTCCCGGCAGGATGGCATGGCGCCCGCCCTGATGCACCGCGCGTAAGGCCGCGCCGTAGAGTCGGCTGACGCGGTCGGTGGTGAACACTGTCTCCGGCGATCCAGTTGCGGCTATACGGCCCGCGTCGAGCAGCACGACCTGCCGGCAGGCCGGGGGCAGCACTTCCAGGTCGTGGCAGACGAGGACCACGGTGATGCTGGTTTCTGTGTAGAGCGTTTGGACTGTCTCGACGATGCGCTCCCGCCAGCCGAGGTCGAGGTTTGCGGTGGGTTCGTCGAGCAGGAGCAACTCTGGCTCTTGCGCCATCGCGCGGGCGATGATGGTCTTGCGCTGTTCGCCTCCGGAGATCTGACTGAAAGCGCGGGCGGCCAGCGAAGCCAGGCCGAGGCGCTCGATCCACCGGTCCACGGTCTGCCAGTCTTGGCGGGAGAGCGGATGAAACAAACCGGCGCGTGCGGTTCGGCCAATGGCCACCACCTCCCGCACCGTCAGGGGAAGCTCGCTGCGGGCAGGGAGCAGTTGCGGCACGTAGCCAATCCGGCGGCGGAGTCCGGCCAGCGACGCGGCGCGCAAGGAGCGCACGTCTTCTCCCAGCACCCTGAGATCGCCGAGGGTGGGTCTCGCCAAGCCGAGACAGGTACGTAGCAACGTGGTCTTGCCCGCCCCGTTCGGTCCCATGAGCGCAACCACGCTGCCGGGCGCGACGCTCAGATGCTCCACCTCAAGCAGGCAACGGCGGGCGGCGTGGACGGCGAGGTGGTTAAGTTCTATTGCGGACGCTGCCATTTCGCAGCGATGTTTTAAGCTTTTTGCGCCGAAGGGTCAACGACGCCGGCAATAGTGCCAAACAATTTTGGGACGGCATTGCCCCTGAAGTGGAGCGGGCCATTCTTTCCCGGACCTCAGTTCTCCGGGAATAGACCAACGGCCTCAGCCGTCGTACGCACGTGCCGATTCGTAACAAGAAAACGTTTGCGCGAACTATCTGCCTCTCCTACCGTGACGCCACGGTGCGCAAGCTGCGGACATACCTCTCGCTGCAAGCGAGGCCAGGCAGGAGTGTCTTCTCGCTCTTGGCGCTGGTTCTTTTCCTTTTCGTCCAGGCCCTCTCCGCGTCTTCCGCCATCCATCATATCGTTCACAGCGACGCCGACCACCCCAGCCACCAGTGCGCCGCTACATTGCTTTCCCACGGTCAAGTTAGCTTGGCCTCGGTGGAGGTCAGCGTCTCACGTCCAGTTTTCTTCGTCGGCGAGATCCACTCGCCCTCAGTGCCGTTTGTCGTCGCAGTCGAATATCGGCTGCTGCCCGAGCGCGTACCGCCTTCCCTCCTCACATAATACTCCCGGCCTGTGCCGTTGTAAGGGAGTGGTCTGTACGCATTGAGCGTGCGGACTACCCCAGCCACAGGATTTTCACACCCAGACCTCATCAGGCCGTCTGCGCCTGGGGCTGCACTTGTGGCAGTCCGCCCGCAGACAAAACGTCCATGAAATTTACCGTAGCTCCGCGCCTGCGCGGCGCATTCACCTTGATTGAACTCCTGGTGGTGATAGCCATTATCGCCATTCTGGCCAGTCTGCTCCTCCCCGCGCTGTCCCGCGCCAAGGCCAAGGGCAAGCAGGCCGCCTGCATCAACAACATGCGCCAGATTGGCTTGGCCATGCGCATGTACGCCGATGACAACGAAGGCATGCTCCCCACCACCACCCACGGCGGCGCCACCAACGCCTCCTGGATTTACCAGTTCTCCGGATACGTCGGCAACGTGGACCGCATCCGCCTCTGCCCCGCCGATCCCAAGGCCGAACAGCGCGTCGCGGCCAAAGCTGCCAGCTACACGCAGAATGAATACACGTCGGTCGATCTGACCGATCCTTTCGGCCGTCCCCTGGAAAGCTTCCGCAAGCTGGACGCCTTGCCCGGACCGTCAGACACCATGACCACGTTTGAAATATCCGATGCCGCAGGCATGAGCATCTTCAACGACCACACGCACTCCCGGAACTGGCACCTCGGCTGGAGCAGCGTCACCGCCGACATCCAACCCAGCCGCCACGGCACGTCCGCCAATTACCTATTTGCCGACTCGCACGTCGAAAACATCCAAGCCGCCAAACTCAAAGCCCGCATTGACGCGGGCGACAACTTCGCCAAACCGCCCAAATGAATGTTCTGCCAACCGCAACCAATCACCAAAATCCACACTAAACAAACATGAGAACTTCGGTCCTTAGTTCGTTCTCCCCTGCCTCCGTCGGTCAGCTTGGGCTGGCCGCTCTGCTCGCGGCGGCACTCAACCTCAACGCCCAAACGGTCCTGACCAACGGCCATACCGATGTCGGCATCGTCTATGAAGACGACGCCTGGAATCTCCATATCGGCCAGCACGAAGCCGACCCGCCCGCCGAATACGCGCCCAAAGTGGCCGTCCTTCAGGTGGGACCGGCCGCGCGAACCACCGTGCCCGCCAACCCCGCCTTTGCTTTCCTGGGCGCGGCAGGTGCGCCCGTTTACATCCTGCCTCAAGTGGAGAACCCGGCCCTCGTGTTCCTCGGCTTCGGCACGGAAGAGCTTCCCTCCGGCCTGTTCACCAACGACCAGGTGAGGCTGACCTTGCGGGCGGTTCGTGGCCCTGGCCAATTCGCCGTCTATGACGTGGACGCTTTCGGCACGCCGAACGTCCTCATGAACTCCGGCGATGGCATCACCGCCGCTGACTCCGTGATTTTGCAGGCGGGCGGGCACCGCCATGTGAACTGGGCCTTTACCACACCTGGCACTTACCAAGTTGACTTGGAGGCGACCGGCATGCTCGTGACAAGCAACCAGTTCACCACCGGCGGCCCGGTGACCTACACGTTCGACGTTGTGCCCCGCTGCTTCCAGTTCACCCGGGAGCACGTGGACCTGCTCTCCCTCCAGTGGAACTCCGCCAGCAACCAACTTAGCTTGATGGCCTCCGACGACACCCACGGCGGCACCCTCTACGCCAGCAACGAATGCGCCGTCCTCTGCCCGGAATCCATGAAGTTCACCCTGCCCGCAGGCACCACGTTGGGCAGCGAAGGCGACCCGCTCTGGATCCTCCCGCAGAATCCCTACGCCGGGGTGCCGTACGTGGGCGTGTCCGCCGAGGCCATTGGAGCGGGCATCTTCAACGACCCGCTCACCATCCAACTCAAGCGTGTCGAAGGGCCAGGCCATTTCATGGTGTGGCAATCGACAACCTTGGGCGAGTTCGACATCAAGATGGACACCCGTGACGGCATCGGCCCGAACGACAAACTCACGCCTTTCGTTGGCGGGCACGAACACCACAACTGGGGCTTCACCACCAGCGGTGTTTATCGGGTCTATTTCCAGGCATCCGGCGTCCGCGTTGGGCAAACCACCAACACCTACTCCGCTGAGACGCCGTTCACCTTCTACGTCCTGCCCCTGAAACCGTTTGAAACCTGGCAAACGACCAACTGGCTCTGCGAATGCCGTTCCAATATCATCGCTGCCAGCGCCAATCCCGACGCCGATGCCGCTGTGAACGCGATGGAATACGCTCTCGGCACCAACCCGAAGTTCATCACCACCGAGGGTTGGCCGGCGTTTAGCACCGTCACAACCAACGGCCAGCAGTATGGCGCCCTGGCATTCACCCGCGTTAAAGCCGCCACCGATTGCCTGTATGAAGTGGTCGCGGTGAGCAGCCTGACGGCCACAAACTGGCAGGTGCTAACGGATGTTTTCAGCGTCGAGGACCACGGCACGACTGAGCAAGTCACCATTCGCGATTCCCAACCGTCGAACGCCTCAGCCCAGCGCTTCTACCGCCTGCGCGTGGGGCTTCAGTAGAGAATTCGTCTGCCTCAGGGATTGACCGCCTTCAGCAGCACCTCGACGTTGGCAGAGAGCATCTCATCAAAAGAGACGCGGCCCTTGCGAAGGGCGGGGAAGTTCTCGAATACCACCACGCGCGCTTTGAGCCGCTCCGCCAGCGCATCGGCGGTGCGGCGACCTTCGGGAAGATTGGCGATGACCAGCTTGATTTGCGCGAGCATGCCCGCGTCAATGGCCTCCTCGATTTCGCCGATGCTGGCCGTATCCGCGGCGCGAAAGGCGGCCACGACTTTGAGGCCCAACCATTCGCAGAAGTCGCGCTGGTGTGCGCTGGCGATGACGGGCGAGCCAGCGAGGCCCGCTTGGGCCAGCCGATTGGTGGCGGCGCGTGCCAGGGCTTCGAGCCGTGAGGTGATGGCTTGAAGGCGTGTGTTGGCGTTGGTGCGGGCCAGCAGGTCGAGCGCGACCAGATGGTCGGCGATCTGGCGGCAGGCAGCGAGGTAGCTATCGGGCCGGCCCATCCCGCTCCGAAGCGCGACCTCGGCGACGCGCGGACCATCGGTGCCCGATCCAGTGAGCTTCGCATCAAGCGACTTCTGAAAGTCAAAACGAAGCAAGGCGCGGCACTGACGCTGTTCGGCTACCTGGCTGGGGCGAATGTCGAAATGGCCTGGGCACGTGCCAGGTTCAGCAAGGCGGACTACATTCAAGTTGTCGCCCAGCAGGTCGCGCGCGGCGGCTTCAAGATAGGAGGTCGTGGTGGCGATCTTTGGGCCGCTCGCGGGCGCGGCGGAGCGCTGGCAGGCAGGCAGAACCAGCAGTCCAAGGAGAAGTGCCGCTCCGAGTGGGAAGAAAGCGCGTCGGCTCATGGCGTCTTGAACTGCATCCCATCGCGCGTGGCCATGCGGGCAATGACACCGCCGTCGCCGGTCTTCCGATACCAACTGCGGTTGGCGATCGGTGCGTGCGAATCCTGAGTCTTGTCGCTGTCGGGACGCGGTCCCAAACTCCACAGGATCCAGCGCACGGGCGAGTCGGTCCGGCTCGAATAATATTTCCCGGAAGTGCTGGCGCACTCGGGGAAATCTACCGGCACCCAGAGTTTGTAGTTGCCGCCGGGCGAGTCGTTGAGGATTTGCGGACCCGGCGCGGCGTATTTGTAAGTGTGGCCGGGATTGAACACGTCTTCCATGTTGGCGGCCATGCCGGGTTTGTCGCCGTGCGCCAGATAGCCTTCCTGGGCCAGTTCAATAGGAAACTGGCACCAGTGGGTGGAGAGATCGGTGTTGCAATTGACGCGCACGGGCGGCAACTGGCCCTCGTGGTCGTCGGCATACATTTCCAGCGCGAGGCCCACGCCGTAGAGTTCGGCGTGGACCTTGACAACCTTGGCCTTCTCCTTAGCGCGGGCCAACGCGGGCAGCAACAGGCTGGCGAGAATCGCGATGATAGCAATGACCACCAGCAACTCAAGCAGTGTGAAGGCCCCAATTCTGGCGCGCGAGCACTCCGAACCGCGGGCTTTTGACTGTGTCTCAAGAGACATCACTGCAAATAGTAGCAAGCACGGATATTACGACAAGCTATAAATTTCATACTGATCTGCTTTTCTTCTTGTGTGGCGCCTTGAATTGTTCATCGTGTCCACGCTCTTTGACATCGCCGGTCGATTGACCGGCCAGAACATTCTCCAGTATCAGGGAACCCCGTGGAAATCGGGGACGGTTGCGCCACTGTGACGGGCTACAAGCTCCATCAAGCCACTGCATCAAGCGGGAAGGCGGGAGTGAGGTTCGATGCCCGGAGTCAGGATATCGGCTGAAGAATGCTCATCATGGCCCGCCTCGGGTGAGGCAGGCCCGCTTCTCCGCAAAGAGAAGGATGAGGCCAGTTCACCTTCGGATGCCGTGAGGTTTCTGAACGGTGAAACTTCACAGTTTGCGCCTTCCTTCGTGATTTGCCGGAGGAAGGCGTTTGTGTTTCCGGGCCGTGCGGCCTGGCGAATGTTTTCCCCGGTCTGGTCTCGCCGTTTAACCCGGCTGGGCATGCAGTTTTTCTGCGTACCCGGCCATAAACAGAAAGATCAGATTGATGAAACAGAAAACAGTACGCAGTCTCGCGCTGGCCCTGGCGGCAGTGCCTTTCACATGGTCCGCGTGCGCGGTCGCCTTTGATGACATCCAATTCTGGGCCGGCAGCGGCACCAACCGCGCTGGCATTGTGATTGATTGGACGGATGGAAAAACTTCCCAGTCCATCTTGTGGGGCTACCGCTGGAACGGCCCCACCACGGGGTTGGACATGCTGCAAACGGTCGTGGCTGCTGACTCCCGCTTGTTTGCTCACCTGGGGCAGTTCGGCTGGGGCACGGCCATCTTCGGAATTGGATACGACCTCAACAACAGTGGCGGATTCAACACCACTCCAGCGTTGTCATTTGACAATGGTGGGTTGGCTCTGGAGACCGGCTCCACCAACGCCAGTGACGCGCGCGTCCCGGCGGACGCTGCCGATCACTTTGTGGAAGGATGGAACACCGGCTTCTGGGCGTATTTCACGAAAGCCACGCAAGGCGATGCGTGGGCTTCGTCGTGGGTTGGGGCGGGTGACCGCGTTTTGGCCGACGGCGCGTGGGATGGATACAGCTTCGCAGCGGGCTTCAATTCTGCCGAGCCTTCTGAACGGACGCCGGCGTTGTCAAATCCGTTCGCCATCGAGGTGGTGGCTGCCCAAGGCCCATTCGGCGCGACGCCCTACGATGACCCCGTTTCGGTGCTGGGGATGCCGTCCACCAATTTCTACGATCCCTGGGGCGGGTGGTCTGGCGGCACGACGGTGCGCCGGGTCAAACTGGTGGAACCCGCCTACAACCTGGATGCCACCCAAACACACAAGCTCATCACCACCCTGAACGAAGGCAGTTCCATCGTGGCTCGATTTGAGCAGCCGATCCAGGACGATCCGGCGCACCCCTACGGCGTTGATTTGCTCGTGTTCGGCAACGCCTTCTACACCTCCAGCGGATTCGTGAACGACAGCGCGGACATGAACACGCTCATGCTGGCCGGGGGCGGATTCTTCGAGCCGATGAAGGTGTCGGTCAGTCCGGGCTACACCGGCAAGCCCGGCCAAAGTTCCACCAACTGGCAGACGTGGGACTGGTATCGCTACAAAAGCGGTCCCTATGCCGACACCGCGTTTCCGACCCACGCCTATCGGTGGAACCGGACGAACTCGACTTGGAGCAACGAGTCGATGGATTTCACCAAGCCGGTCAATCCCGTCTTCGGACCGGCGCTTGAATCTGCGGGCACAGCAGGCTTGTCCGCAGCGGACGCGATTGATCTCTACGACGGCTCCGGCGGCGGCACTGGCTTCGACCTCGCCGAGTCCGGATTCACGTCCATTCAATTCGTCAAGGTCGAGGGTTTGACTGGTTTTGATGGCGGCGAGATTGATGCGTTCTCCAGTGTGCGACCGATGGTTTTGGGCGACAGCCTGACCGTCACCCCGGAAAACCTGACCAACGGAAGCGCCACGCTGCGTTTCCAGCGGCCCACTCGGCCTTCGGAAACCGCGCTCACATTGAGCTTCACTGCGGTCAGCAAAATGGCGCGGGTGGCCACGGCTCCGTTGCCGGACACTTCGGCGCTCACGCCTTATGGCCGGGTGTTGAACGGTGGCGGCTTCGCGGTGGCGCCCTTGCTCGGCAGCAACTCCGTGAGCTTCGGGGCCAACCTGCGTTGGGCGGCCGGCGCGAGTTACCAGGGCAACGGCCAGGACTTGGCCCCGCTTCGCCAAGTTGGAACAGACTGGGAAAACGTAGCCTTCAGCTTCGAGGCGGCAAGCCGGAGCGCCTTGGTGTCGGGGGTCACGAATTCCTCGACCTTCGCCTTGATTCAAGTTCTTCCGCCCCGGATCACCCTCGCCATCGGTGTGGATGGATTGGGCGAACCGCTGGCTACTGTGAACTTCGCCGCCCTGCCTGGCTGGACCTATACACTGGAGCGCACGGTGGATTTCGTTCATTGGAACGAGGTGACCAGCCAGACGCCCTTGCCGGCGGGTTGGACGGCCCTGAACGACAGCGAAACAGCGGGCAGCGCCTTCTACCGAGTGCGCATGAACCGCCCATAACTTTTCGAGCCAACCCTACATGGGAGACCGCTGGGAATGAACCGTTGCCTTCCTCCCAATGGACTGGCGCCGCCGTGGGCGCGCGTTCCCGGCGGTCTCAGTTTGGACCCGATGCCTACCAGTTGCCGAGGGGCATTTACCTTGATCGAACTGCTGGTGGTGATTGCCATCATCGCGATCCTGGCCAGCCTGCTCTTGCCGGCGCTGGCTCGCGCCAAGCAACGCGGCAAGAGCGTCGCCTGCCTGAGCAATCTGCGGCAGATGGGCATTGCGGCCAACGCCTACGTGGCGGACCACGACGATTCGTACCCCATCGCATACTCCACCGGCGTCGAGAACGGCGTCAACGTCTCCTATGCCTGGGACCTGACCACCTTCATGGGGAATCCGGCCCACGTCGTTCCGGGCTTGCTGTGGGAGGGGCAAGGCGCGGAGCAGATTCATCAATGCCCGTCTTTCGCGGGCAAGGCCAACTGGCTCCTGGACCCGTTCACGGGCTACAACTACAAGATCGG
>JAKANS010000201.1 GCA_021823625.1 bacterium
GAGGCGTCGGCCGGCCACGGGAGAGCGGCATCCACCAAATCAGCCAGCGAGCGCACCTGGGGCGGGTCGAGTCGTTCGAGGGCGAAGTTGTTCCGCAGGTCGGCGAGGTGTCGAGCGAGGCCGGTCGCGCAGTCGGCCGCGAGGCTGAGGTCGTCCCCCGGAAAGAGGACCTCGAAAGGATAGACTCGATCGCGCTGGATGGCGTCGCCCATCGGTGCCAGGGGCCGGAAAACGAAGCGGCTCTGGCCGTCCTTCGCGGCGGGCGGCACGGCGAACATGAGGAGGCCGTGGAGGATCCACAGGGGGTGTTCGCGCGCGCGATCCTGGCGGAGATTGCGCACCGCCCCGCGCAGCCGCGTCCAGCGGAGGGTTTCGAGCAGGGCGAGGTCCGGGGGCGTGGGCATGGCGGGAGGTTAGCGGAACCCGCGTGGACGCCAAGCGCACAACGAGGAGCGCGCGCTCGCCCCTTCGTGGCTGGCGACAACCTACAGCCCCGGGGGAATCGGATTGGTGAAGCCGGCTTTGTGGCTTGCCGTCCGTTCTCCTTGGCCGCTTGGTTTCGTCAGCGACTGCCCTGTTCTCGCGATTCAATTTTCGGGGATGGTGACGGTGACCGCATTGGACAGCCCCGGGCCGTGGGACCCTTGCGGTGCCGGCAAGACCGCATAGACCCGGTAGCGGCAGGTCATCCCGGGTTGAACCTGGCGGTCGATGGCTGCGGTGAGATTCTGACCCGCCTGGCCGATCACATTCACGAAATCGGTTGCCTCAGCGCCGGAGCAACGCTGCACGATATAAGCCATCTCGCCTTTCGCATGATCGACCCACTGCAATTCCACACTGGCCGACGTGACCTTGATCGCCCGCAGGTCGCTGGGCGCATCGGCCGAGGGCGGGCCGGGCTTGGGTCCCTCCGGTTCTGGCCCGGAAGGCTCCGGCCGGACCGCGGGCCGGTTTCCCGGAGCGTCGAGTTGCGCCCGGGCCAGGGCGTAACGATCGCGGATGAACTTCTCCATCGACGAGAGAATGTCCTCGAATCCCGAATCGCCCGGCACGGTGACTCGACGCGGGAGGATACGGGTCTTCCTCCAACGCCGGCCGGATCAGCCCGTAAAGCGCCCGCAGCTTGGGAATGAGCACCTCGGGCCGGAACCACGTTTCCAGGATGACACGCGCTTGCTCCCGGTATTGATGGAGGAGGGCCGGGTCGGAGAGCAGCCGTTCCATCAAGGGATGACCCGGCACCGGGGCCGGCCAGGTCGCGTGCCAGCCCGCCAGCACGGGCACGCGACCGAAGGCGTTGTCTGCAAACCCCACATCCAGATCCCAGGGAACGTAGGTCCAGCGCTGATCGGCCGGATTCTGGTACAGGTAGTAATTGCGCGGCCCCCAGCCCGTGTACTGATCGAATGCGCCGGCGAAAAGCATCACGACCGTCGTTTTGGTGAAGGCCTCGACGTCCAGGTGGCGGCTCAACTCCGCTCCGCTACCCGTGGGGGTGTCGATGGCGCGGATGAACTCCAGCAGCGCTACCGTCAAGAAGCGCACTTCAGGGTGTCGCGACAAGTCGGGAAACGCCGTTTGACGGATCGTCAGTTGGAGGGGAGACTGCGCCGCGTCATGCTCACCCGTTTTGGCAACACCTTCTACGCCCTGCGGCTTCGCCTCATCGGCGTCGCTATCGCGGGGCTATTCTTACTGATTGCGCTGTTCACCATGTTCTACACGGTCGAGGCCGAGTTCCAGGGCATCGTCCTGCGCTTCGGACGCTACTCGCGCACGGTCGAGCCGGGCTTGCGCGCCAAGCTGCCCTTCGGCCTCGAACAAGTGTACCAGGTGCCGGTGCGGCGGCAGTTGAAGCAGGAATTCGGCTTTGGCACTCCCGGCGCCGGCAATCCCAACCAGTACACTTCCGCCAGCGAACAGGAGGCGGAACGCAGCATGGTGACCGGCGATCTCAACGCGGCGTCCGTCGAGTGGATCCTTCAGTTCCGCGTGACCGACCCGCGAGCGTATCTGTTCCACTTTCGCGACCCGGCGGAAACGCTCCGCGATTTGTCCGAGTCGGTGATGCGCGAAGTCGTCGGCGATCGCACGGTGGACGAGGTGATCACCGTGGGCCGGCAGGACATCGAAACCGAGGCGCTGGCGCGGCTCAAGGCGGTGGTCGCGCGCTACGAGCTGGGTCTCAGCATCGACCAGGTTCAGCTCAAGAACGTCAACCCGCCGTCGCCGGTGCAGCCCTCCTTCAACGAGGTCAACCAGGCCCAGCAGGAGCGCGAGAAGTCCATCAACGTCGCCAGCGGGGAGTACAACAAGGCGGTGCCCCGCGCCCGCGGCGAGGCCCAGGAAAAGATCAGCACCGCCGAAGGCTACGCGGCCAAGCGCGTGAACGAAGCCGAAGGCGATGCCGCCCGCTTCAACGCGATTTTCGCCGAGTACGCGAAGGCGCCCGAAGTCACGCGCCGTCGGCTTTATCTCGAAACGATGGCCACCACATTGCCGCAACTCCGCCGCAAGGTGGTGCTGGACGCGGCCGCCAGCCAGGTCCTGCCTTTGTTGCAACTCAACAGTGGAAAGGAGCAACCGTGAAAAACCTGGGCCAACTCATCGTCCTCGCCGCCGTGGGCTTTGTCGCCTTGCTGTTGCTCCTCGGGTCGGCGTACACCGTGAACGAGACCGAACAGGTGATTCTGACCCAGTTCGGCAAGCCGGTCGGCGGGGCGATCACCAACGCCGGACTGCACTTCAAGCTCCCGTTTGTCCAGGAAGTGAATCGCCTGGAAAAGCGCGTGATCCGTTGGGACGGGCGGCCCAGCGAAATGCCCACCAAGGACAAGACCTACATAGTCGTGGACGCGTTCGGCCGCTGGCGGATCAGCGATCCCAAACAGTACTTCCTGCGGCTCCGGGACGAGCGCAGTGCCCTTTCGCGCCTCGATGACATTCTTGGCAGCGAAATCCGGAACGCCATCGCCAAGCACGAGTTGATCGAAGTGATCCGCACCACCAAGGACCGGACCGCCGTGAGCGATGAACCGTTACAGGGCGATCACGCCACGGTCAGCCAGCTCTATCCGATCAGGAAAGGCCGGGCCGTCGTCGAGCGGGAGATTTTCGCCAGCGCGGCGCCCAAGGTCTCGGACTTCGGCATCGAACTGCTGGACCTTCAGTTCAAGCGCATCAACTACAATCCCAGCGTGCGCGAGCGCATCTACGAACGGATGATCAGCGAGCGCCAGCAGATCGCCGACCGGTTCCGGTCCGAAGGCCAGGGCGAGGCCGCCAAGATTTTGGGTCAGAAAGAAAAGGACCTTCAGACGATCCAATCCGAAGCCTACCGCAAGATTCAGGAAATCCGCGGTCAGGCGGACGCGCGTGCCACGGAGATTTACGCGGCGGCCTACAACCAAAGCCCCGAGTCGGTCCGCTTCTATGAATTCCTGAAGACGCTCGAAACCTACCAGACGGTGCTGACGAACGACACGACGTTGATCCTCACCACCGACAGCGACTTGTTCCACCTGCTCAAGAAAACCGAAGCCAGCACTGCGAACTGAGGGTGCGGCGGTGAAGGCTCGCCCGGTCTGCGCTGCTCAATCGACTTGCCGGCCGGACCCTTCGTGCGAGCATCCCGCGCGATGCGCGCCACCATATGGGTTTTGGTTCTGGGAATTTTGATTCCTCATCTCACGGCGACCTGTTCCGCCGCCGGGTCGTCCGCAACCGACCCGACCGTCGCCATTTCCGGCCTGCCCGATTCGGTCGATCTACGCCCCGCGTTTGAAGGCTGGAATTTGGCGCCGCGCCTTCAAGGCGGCCGGCCGACCTGCTCGGCTTTCACCGTGACCGTCGCGCTGGAATACGCCGTCGCCAAACGCCAGGGCCACGGCACGCGGCTGAGCGTGGAATTCCTCAACTGGTCGGCCAACAAGGTCTGCGGCGATACAGCCGATGGCGGGTTCTTCTCCGATTTGTGGAAAGGCTTCGCGGCTTACGGCATCTGCGCGGAGGAGGATATGCCTTACCAGCCCAGTTTCGCTCCGGCGGAGGCGCCGGGTGCGGCGGCCCTGGCGGACGCGAAGACGCGACTCGACCTGGGCCTGCGGCTGCATTGGATCAAGGAATGGAACGTCAACACCGGCCTGACGGTCGAACATCTCGCAGCGATCCGACAGACCCTCGCCAACGGCTGGCCGGTTTGCGCCGGCTTGCGCTGGCCCAAGCAGGCCCGCTGGGAAGACGGCGTGCTCCAGATGGCGCCGGCGGACGGCGTCTATGACGGCCATAGTGTCCTGCTGATCGGCTATCGGAACGACGCGGCTCAGCCCGGCGGTGGCGTGTTCATCTTTCGGAATACCGCCGGCGATGGGCGCGACGGCCTCATGCCGTACGCGTATGCCCAGGCCTACATGAACGACGCTGCGTGGGTGGATTTCGCGGGGCGCACGCACCCGGCCGCGGTGCCGGCGCCGCCCGCTTCGCTGTTCCGCGACCCGCTCGGTGCGCTGGCTGCGCCGCCCCTTGGCCGCAATCGCCGGATCTCCAGCAACGAGCAACCGCAGTGGCACGATGCGAACCTCGACATGACCGTTTTGCCGCCCGGCAAGTCGCTCGAAATGCCGCTGCTCGAAGGGCCGGGTGTCATCACGCACATCTGGATGACCAGCCACGCCGGCCGCGTGAATGAACTCAATGCCCTTAGTCTCCGCATTTATTGGGACGGGCGCGCTGAGCCTGGAGTGGAAGTCCCGCTGGGCGAGTTTTTCGCCGTCGGCCAGGGCCAGCCGGCATCGGTCGAGAGTGTGCCGGTGCAGGTTTCGCCGACCGGTGCATTGACGTGCTACTGGCGGATGCCGTTCGCCAAGTCGGCGCGCATCGTCGTGTCGAACGACAACCCCGACCGCACCACCGGCCTTTACTGGCAGGTGGATTGGACCGAACTCGACGCGCTGCCTGCGGACACGGGTTACTTCCACGCGCGGTATCGTCAGGAATACCCCGCCGTGGCCGGCCGCGACTATGTTATAGCCGACTTGGAGGGTCGCGGCCAATACGTTGGCACGGTCATGTCGGTTACGATGGCGCAGGACGGTTGGTGGGGCGAGGGCGACGACTTCTTCTACATCGATGGCGAGGCGGTCCCCAGCCTGCAAGGCACCGGCAGCGAAGATTACTTTAACGATGCCTGGGGTTTTCGACCGCGCACGGGCGCCTGGTTCGGCCAGCCACGCTGGCAGGGCGACAACGCCGGCGACAGTGGCGTGGCCTATCGCTGGCACGTCCTCGACCCGGTGGGTTTCAGCAAGTCGCTCAAAGTTGCCTTGGAACACAAAGGCAATCGCGCCGAGGACACGGAGGGCTTCTACCTCGAACGGCCCGAGTTCATCAACAGCGTCGCGTTCTGGTATCAGACCGGCGAGCCGAAGGCCTGGGAGAAACTGCCTCCGTTCGCGGAGCGGCGTATTCCGTGGCAGCAAAGCCTCCTCGTGCGCGCGTTTCGCGAAGTCAAAACGACCGGTCCGGCGTTGGCTCAAGTGGAAACCAGCGGCATGTTTGGTGCCCGGCCGGTGCTGGGCTGGACGAACACCGAAGTCGGCGCGCGACTCACGTTGCCGTTCGCCGTGGAGTCCGCCGGCCGCTATGCCGGGCGGCTCACGGCGTCGGCGAATCCCGGCTCCGGCGTGTACGCCATCGAGATTGACGGCCAGACGGCGGTGGCGGCGGCGGATTTCCGCGCCCGCGAGGACGGTGAATTGGACCTGTCGCTCGGCACCTGCGAGCTGGCGGCGGGTGCCCACGCGTTGTCCTTCCGGGCGTTGGCGGTGGAAGGCGGCCCGGCCCGACCGATGGCGGCGGAGATGCTTCGCTGGCTGCGCCTCCCGCCCGAAGCGACGCGCGCGGTCAAGACGCATCACGAGGCGCACTTCATCCGATTGGGCATCGGTCGCGCGGTCTATGCCTACCGGCTCGCATACAGTGAACTGCCCCAATCGCTGGAGGTCTTGGTGAAGGCAGGCCTGATGTCGCCGCGTTACCTGTCCGACGAAAACGAAAAGCCCCTGCGTTCTCGGCGCGACGGAGATTTCCTCGTTGTGGACAGCACCGGCCCCGAGCCGTGGACTTGGCGCTGGCAAGGCCTGGACGCGCGACGGTGATCGCCTGGCGATGGAGGCGTCGAGGTTCGGAGATCGAATCAGGAAGCCAGAAATCGTGCTCACCGAATTTCTGAGTTCCTGACTTCCGAATGGAGCCGGTGACCTTGAAACGTTGTCCCGTTGACCTGAAATCCCGAGCGCGTTCTTTGAAGTGCTGCACGGGAGCCACGAAACACTTTCCCAAAGCCAGGGAATGCGATGAACCAACTTGGAAATCTTCTGAAGCTTCGTCGCGGCCCCGTGCGGCCTTCTGGATGTCCTGCGCTGTTTCCAGAAAGTCGCGTGCGGCTCCTTGGAAGCGCACTGACGCTTCCGCGGGGCGTTGTGCCGCTTCTTGGAAATCAGGTGCTCTTTCCTAGCCTTCGTGTTTTCAACGGGTTGCATGATTTTCAGGCGCAAGGCATGAGGCGCGGGGCGCGGGGAGTCTCGGGTTTCGGATTTCGAGTTTTCGCCTTCGTCTCCGCCTTCTGACTCCTGACTTCTCGCTTCTGCCTTCCGCCCCCAAAATTCTTCTTCCCAAGCTGTAATGGCTTCGGGCACAATGCGGCAAATAGCATCCGCTTATGGCAGACCCAAGCGATAACCCTCCCGCGCCGGACTCCCCGGCGATCCAACCGAAATCCAACCACCCGCGCGCCGACCTCAACCAGCGCTGGCTGGCCGAAATCTCCGCCACCGAAAAGCTGGCGGCCGTCGCGGCCAAGGACGGCTACGCTCCCCAGCTCGCCCGGCGCAAGATCGACGGCGCGTTCCTGACCAAGCTCAACGCGGACCTCAAGCAGGCGCGCGACTTGACCGGCCAGGCCACCGGCAAAAGCACCGGCAAGAAGCTGGTCACCCAGCAGGAAGCGGCCTTGCGCGACGAATTGATCGCCCAGCTTCGGAGCGTGCAATCCGCCGCCAAACAGAAGTTCAGCCGGAACAAGACCGCCCTGGCCGATTACTACATGGGTCAGAACCTGAAGGGGATGAGCCGCGCCGCCTTGGAAGCCTGCGCCACGGCCATCCACGAACACGCCGCGGACGCCGGACTGCCCGGCATCGAGGCGGCAGAATTGCAGGCCCTGGCGGATGCCCTGGCGGCTTACATTGCCGTCCAGACCACGCAAACGGGCGCGCAAGCCGGGGCCGCGGCCAGCCGCTCGCAACTGGACCAATTTGTGGCCACCATTGCCGACCAGCGCCGCGAACTCCAATTCGCCGTGGACGGCCTCTGGGCTGCCGGCAAGCCGGAGAACGCAGCCATCCGCGTCGAGTTCAAGCTCCCACGCGACAAGGCGTTCAAGGGCTGACAGCACAAAACCATGAATGACCTATGCCGACAATGACCGCCGTCATTTTTCCGGGCGAAACCAAACGCTGGCTGGTGGCCTACAACCCGGAAACAGGCACCACCACGCAAGGCCGGAACCTCCAGGAAGCCTTGAAAAACCTCAAGGAAGCCACGGCGCTTTATTTGGAGGAGTGTCCCGTGCCTTTCCGGGGCCGCGCCTTGCTAACCACTTTCGACTTGGCTGATGCCTAAACTGCCCTGTGTTTCCGGTGTTCGCATCATCAAAGCCCTCGTCCGGCTCGGCTTTGAACGCCGTCGCCAGCGCGGCAGCCATGTCGTGTTGCGCCGCGGTGCCGATGTCTGTGTCGTGCCGATGCATCGGGAAGTGGACCAAGGCACCCTGCGGGGAATCCTCAGACAAGCCAACGTCACAGCCGAGAACCTTGTAGAAAACCTGTGAGATCTCAAGCCATCCGCCGCATGATCGAGCCGCGAAAGAGCGCAAAGAAAACCCCTCTGCGCCTCGAACGTTGCCCCTCGCCCACGGGAGTGGGAGAGGGTGGCCGGAGGGCAGGTGAGGGTTGTAGGGGTGGAAACAATACGGTTGGAGAGGTCGGGGTGAGGTGTCGAAATCATCCAGGTGGCCTTTTTGCGTTCCATGCATTCTCTTGCGGCCATCCTGCATCTGCAATCTGCGATGTGCCATCTGGAATCAAGCGAAGCGCGGGGCCGGCCAGCGACGGGAGTTGCCCTGCCATTCGACATTCACAATTCGCACCTCGCACTTCCCGCGGTTCGGCACTCGGCATTCGACATTTCCGTGGGCCTGCCACCTCATGACGCTCGATCCATTGAAAATCTGCAATTCGGCGGATGGAACCATGCGAAGCGTGGCGCCGACCAGCGCCGCGAACTCCAATTCGCCGTGGACGGCCTCTGGCCCGCCGGGAAGCAGGAGAATGTGGCGATTCGGCGGGAATTTGGCCTGCCAGCCGACAAGGCGTTCAAGGGGTAATGTGAGTGCGTCGAGACTCCTGCAGAATCCGAGTTCCGGTAGGGCGAGGCTCCTGCCGAGCCGCCGCTTGTCGCGGGATTCAGAGGCTCCGCGGGAGCGTCGCCCTGCCATCGCCGGGAATGTGAAACTGGCTTCGCCATTTGATATTCCCCCTTCGGACTCCCCATGATCGCCGCCGCCACCGAGGGCAAAGTGCTCTATGAAGCAACGTGAACAGGCCCGCAACTTTCTCGCCAAGGCCGCCATCAGTCATGAGGATTTCCTGCGCGCTTATGAAAAGGCCAGACTCCAGCAGAGCCGCCCTGGTCACCTGGAAAAAGGCCGACCAGGACGAGCACAAAGCCGAGGAAGACCAGGGCAAGCTACTGGGCCAACTGGACGCGAAAGTGGCCGAGATGAACGCCGAGCGCCGCGAAATCCAACTGGCCGCCGACACCGCCTGGCCGCACACGGACAGCGCCAGCGCACCCTTCCGCCGCGCCTTCAAGCTGCCCGTGAACCAACCCATTGCGAAATGACCGCGTCAGCCGTCTCCCTCTCCCATCCGATGCGAGAGGGCTGATGCGGGATGGGGCGACAATGCAGAACAATGCCAATACACTGAGAAAACACTATGGCAGATGATCCCAATCTGAAACATGTCGATAGCTGGTTTGTTTCATCACAGCCGCACGAGTACTACTACTTCAAGTCCACGATGAAGGGAGAATTCCCTTCGAAGACCGACGACGAAGTGACACAGGCGATACTCGCGTGCAGAAAGGCAATCGCACCGTCCGAAGGCCGAGAAAAGCTGAAGGAATGCGTGCGAAGGCGACTGGGAGGATTCTGAGTCTGCCCCTCTGCCGCTATCACCGACGCTGTCGCAAGCCAGCCCAGTGCCCAGGCCCAAATCGTCGTGCCGTAAATCCGGCCTAAGAACAAAAACGAAATCCAAAACTCAAAATGAGATGACGCCGCCGCCGAATCGCCGAACACTGTCCGCCGCCATCGCCAAGACCAGCGCAGCCGGGCCGAACTGGATTGTGTGAAAGAGAAATAGGTGGAACGACGCAAAGCAGACTGTTGGCTCTGAGGAAAACAATCAGTGCCGTCCCACAGGAAACATGCTCAAAACCACTGATTTCATTGGCGATTTGAAAAGGGGCTGGCGTTTCAACCGGCACACTCCGTCCCATAGCGTCCGGAGTTGTCAGAAAGCTCTGATTTTC
>JAKANS010000030.1 GCA_021823625.1 bacterium
GGAAGCTGCAGTTCAACCTGGGCATGCTCCTCCGCGAACTCGGACAGCCAGCCGCCGCCGCGACGGAATTCGCAAGTCTGGTCGGGGCGTACCCGGAGGCGCCGCGATTTCGCGAGTGGCAGGAACAAGCCCGCGCCGGGGCACGCTCACCCCGCAACCGCGCCGGGCCGCCGGGGCGCCAGCCATAGCGGCTCCTGGACGCGCCGGGCCGGTTTCGGAGGCGCAAAACCACCCCTTTCCTCGCGCCGGGAGGCGGAAGCCAGCCGCCACCAGCCTGGATCCACCAGCCATCTCGGCATCTGGGTGAAGCGAGGTTCCGAAATTCCGCAAAGAGCCTATTTTTGCAGTTTGAAACGGAACCGTGCTTGAGCAAGATCATCCTCATGCACCCGGCTGCGGACGCCTCAACTCCGGGCTCCCGCCGATTGGCCGTGCGGCCAGCGGTCGCCCTTGGCCTGGCCTTGGCGGTGGGCTGGGGCGTTCGCGCAGGCGGGGCGATTTCGGCGGGCTTGGATTGGCGTCCAGGCTCCGGCTCCCGCCTGGTGGCGGTCCAGGCCGTGGGTGCGGGCAAAACGGGATTCACTCTGCTGGCGCCTGACCAGACCGGCGTCTGGTTCACGAACCTCCTGCCCGAAGCGCGCCACCTCACGAATCAAATTCTCCCGAACGGTTCCGGCGCCGCCGCCGGCGACATCGATGGCGACGGCTGGTGCGATTTGTTTTTCTGCGGCTTGAAAGATTCGGGCTGCCAGCTTTACCGGAACTTGGGCGGCTGGCGGTTCACGAACCTCACCGAATCTGCCGGCGTGGCAGGCCGCGGCCTGGACAACACCGGCGCCGCGTTCGCCGACCTCGACGCCGACGGCGATCTCGATCTGATCGTGAACTCGCTTGGCGGCGGCACGCACATCTTCCTCAACGACGGCCACGGCCACTTCACTCCCGGTCCGCAAGTGCTGAACGCCGACCTAGGCGGCATTTCGCTGGCGCTCGCCGACGCGAATGGCGATGGCGCGCTGGACCTTTACCTCGCCAACTACCGCGTCACCACGTTGACGGACATGCCGGGCACGCGGTTCAGCGTGAAGATGGTCAACGGTCAGCCGATGGTGGCGGCGATCAACGGCCGGCCGCCGACCGATCCCGAGTGGACGAATCGTTTCCGTTTCAAGTTCGAGCTCGGCCCCGGCGGGCGTGGGAAATTCGGCCGCGAAGAACTGGGCGAACCGGACGCGTATTTCGTCAACGACGGCCACGGGCACTTCACGCCGGCTTCGTTCACGAGCGGCACCTTTCTCGACGAACAGGGCCGGCCGCTCAGTGCGCCACTTTATGACTGGGGCCTGTCGGTGTTGTTTCGCGACCTCAATGGCGATGGCGCTCCCGACCTTTATGTCTGCAACGATTTCGGCACGCCGGACCGCCTCTGGCTGAATGACGGTCACGGCCGCTTTCGCCTCGCGCCCGCGCTGGCCATCCGCCAGACCAGCCTCGCCTCGATGGCGGTCGATGCCGCCGATCTGGACCGCGATGGTTACGACGATCTGGTGGTGCTGGATATGCTCAGCCGCGATCACCGGCGTCGGTTGACCCAGCGCAACATCCTGCGCGCCGAACTCGCCCCGGCCGAGGACATCACCGGGCGACCGCAGTACCCACGCAACACGCTGCTCTGGAATCGCGGCGACGGCACCTTCGCCGAGATCGCGCAGTTCGCCGGCATCGAAGCCAGCGAGTGGTCCTGGAACCCCGTGTTGCTCGACGTGGACCTGGACGGTTACGAAGACCTGCTCGTCCCGAATGGTTTCGTGCGCGACAACATGAACCTCGACGCGATGAACCGCATCCTGGCGAAGAAAGCCGGGCGGCGCTTGTCAGCGGTCGAGGAGTTGAACCTGCGCGCGCTTTACCCACCGCTGAACACGCCGAACCTGGCGTTTCACAATTTGGGGAATCTGAAATTCGCCGAGTGCAGCCAGGCTTGGGGTTTCGACCAGCCGACCATTTCGCAAGGTGCCTGCCTCGCCGACTTGGACAACGACGGCGACCTCGACCTGGTGGTCAACAACCTGAACAGCGTGGCCGGCATTTACCGCAACGACACGTCCGCGCCGCGGGTGGCGGTGCGGTTGCGCGGCCAACCGCCCAACACGAGTGGCGTCGGCGCGCGGATCACGGACGCGGGCGGGCCGGTGCTGCAAAACCAGCAGATCGTGTGCGGCGGTCGCTACTGTTCGAGCGACCAGGCCCAGCGCACCTTCGCCGCCGGCACGGCCAAGTCGCTCGAAGTGCGGGTGCGCTGGCGGAGCGGACGCGAGACCGTGGTTTCCAACGTCCCGCCGAACACATTGGTGGAAGTGTCCGAGCCGGCCGGGCCGATTCCGAATGCGGTGTCACAGGCCGGCGAATCCGCGGTGCAGCCTTCGGCCATTCGCTTCACGGACGCGAGCGACGCGCTCCGGCACGTCCATCAAGAGACGCCGTTCGATGACTTCGAGCGCCAGCCGTTGCTGCCGCGCAAGCTCAGCCAGCTTGGCCCCGGCGTCGCGTGGTGGGACCTTGATGGCGACGGACGCGAAGACTTGGTGATTGGCAGCGGTCGCGGCGGCGGGCTGGCCTGGTTTCGGAACCTCGGCGGCGGACGCTTTGAGCGCGGCAGCGGCGCGGCTTGGGACACACCGCTCGATCGCGACGCGGCAGGCTTTGCTGGTGTGGCTCCGGGTGCGTTGCTGGTCGCTTTTGCCAACTACGAGGACGGCGCAACGAACGGGCCGGGTGTGGTGATGTTGGGTGCCACCGCGGCGAAGCCAGTGCTGCCGCTGGCGGGGCCCAGCTTCGGACCTCTCGCGGTGGCCGATTACGATGGCGACGCCGGCCTGGATTTGTTCGTGGGCGCGCGCGCGGTGGGTGGGCGCTACCCGGCGGCGGGGCCGTCGCAGCTTTTTCGCCGGCGCAATGACGGTTTCGTTTTGGACGCCGAGAACACACCGGCGCTGCCCGAGGCTTTGGTGAGCAGCGCCATTTGGTCGGACCTCACCGGCGACGGCTGGCCCGAGTTGGTGCTGGCGTGTGACTGGGGCGCAATCCGCGTTTTGCGCAACGAGAAGGGCCGGCTCGTGCCTTGGGATCCGCCGCTGGCCTGGCCCGCGGTCGCGCCGCCTCACGCCGGTTTGGACAAGCTGGGCCAGTTGACCGGCTGGTGGAATGGCGTCGCGGCGGGCGATTTCGACAGCGATGGCCGGCTCGATTTCATCGCCACCAACTGGGGCGAGAACACGCGCTACGAGCATTGGCGGCCAGCGCCGCTGCGCGTCTATTTCGGCGACTTGAACGAGGACGGCGGCGTGGAATTGCTCGAAGCGCACCTCGCGCCCGAGCTGGGGCAGTACGCCCCGGAACGGATGCTCGACGCGGTCGCGCGCAGCGTGCCGCGGTTGGGCGCGCGCTTCAGCACCCACGCGGCCTGGGCCAACGCCGGCATCGACCAGGTGCTTGGCGACGCGCAGCGCACTGCGCAATTCCGCGAGGCGGTCTGGCTGGAATCCACGTTGTTTCTGAATCGCGGCGATCGCTTTGAAGTTCGCGTCCTGCCGGCCGAAGCCCAATTCGCCCCGGCGTTCGCGGTTTGCGTGGGGGACGCCGACGGCGACGGCCACGAGGACGTTTTCTTGAGTCAGAATTTCTTCGACGTGGACCTGGACACTTCGCGGTACGACGCCGGGCGGGGACTTTGGATGCGCGGCGATGGGCGTGGCGGGTTGACGCCGGTGCGAGGGCAGGATTGCTGCGTGCGCGTCTATGGCGAGCAACGCGGCGCGGCGCTCGCGGACTACGACGGCGACGGGCGCGTGGACCTGGTCGTCACCCAGAACGGTGCGGTAACGCGCTTGTTCCACAACACTGGCGCGAAACCCGGTCTGCGCGTGCGTTTGGCGGGGCCGGCAGGGAATCCGACCGGTGTGGGGGCGGTGGTGCGGCTGCGGTTTGGCGACACGCTCGGCCCGGCGCGCGAAGTCCGGGCCGGCAGCGGCTATTGGTCCCAAGACAGTCCGGTGCTGGTTTTGGGAACGCCGCAGCCGCCGACGGCCATCCAAGTCCGGTGGCCGGGCGGGAAGGTGACGGAAAGTCCCGTGCCTGCGGGTGCTCGTGAACTCACCGTGCGCAGCACCGGCGAAATCGAGGTGTTGCCGTGAAACCGGTCGCCTTGATTTTGGCCGCGATATTTGCGGCCACGGCGCAGGCGCAACCCGATCCCCAGGCCACCGCCGAGTACGAGCGCGGCAAGGAGCTTTCGCATGTGTTCTGCGTGTCCTGCCACGTGTACCCGGAGCCGGACCTCCACGACGTGGCGACGTGGCGCAAGGACGTGCAGCCGTTGATGCACCAGAACGCCGGGATCGGTGAGATCAACCCGAACGGCACCGCCGCCGACCAGGCCGCGCTCGAACAGTGGCGGCTGATCTGGAACTACTATTTCCTGGCCGCGCCCGCAAAGGCGATTCCCCAAAGCCCGCGCGCCCCAATTCGGTGCGAATTAAAAGGCTTCACGGTCGAAGACCCGAAATACCGGCGCGGCATCAGCTACGCCACGATGGTTCAGATCGATCCCGCCACGCAGCAGATTTACGTCGGCAACGCGCTCACGCGCAGCCTCGACGTGCTCGATCGAAACGGGAAAGGCCTCGCCACCACCCGGCTGGACACGACGCTGACGCATTTGCTGCGCGAACCCAACGGCGAGTGGCTCGGCACGCAGATCGGCATGGTGGTGCCGGACGATCGGCCGCTCGGGCGCCTGACGCTGTTCGCCCGGCCGGGACTGAAGTTCCAACCCGTGCGCGATGTGGTTACCGGGTTGGTGCGTCCCATCGAATGCGCCGCCGGCGACTTGAACGGCGACGGTCTTCGAGACCTGGTCCTTTGCAGCTACGGCAACCGCACGGGCGTCTCCGGCCAGCTCGCCTGGTACGAAAACCGCGGGAATACGAATTACGAAGAGCACGTCCTGCTCGACCGCCCCGGCGCGACGCGCTGTTACATCGTGGACCTGGACCGCGACGGGCGGCCCGACATTGTGGCGTTGATGGCGCAGGCGCGGGAAGGTGTGTTCCTGTTTCGGAATTTGGGCGGGGGCGAGTTTCAGGAAATCCCGCTCGTGACCGAGCCGCCCGCGTGGGGCTACGTCAGCCTCCAGTTGGTGGACTTCAATGGCGATGGGAAGCTCGACCTGCTCACCGGCAACGGCGACCTCGGCGACTTCAACTGTCCGCCCAAGCGCTACCACGGCGTGCGGCTTTACCTGAACGAAGGGAACCTCAAGTTCCGCGAAGCGTTCTTTTATCCGTTGAACGGCACCTACGACGCGGTCGCGGCGGATTTCGATGGCGACGGCGACCTCGACATCGCGGCCATCTCGTTTTTCCCCGACTACGACCGCTCGCCCGAGGAAAGCTTTGTGTACCTGGAGAACCTCGGAAAACTCAACTTCGCTGCGTGGACGTTTCCGGATTGCGAGCGCGGGCGCTGGCTCACGATGGACGTGGGCGACCTCGACGGGGATGGGGACCTCGACATCGTCCTTGGCGCCGCCTACAAGACGCCGTTCCGCACCACGGGCGAACTGCAGGCGCGGTGGGACAAGGAGGGGCCGTCGCTGCTGATCCTGCGCAATCAGCTCAGCGAAACCAAAGTCAAGGCCGGCGCGGGCCAGCCAGCTCAACGATGAACCGCTTCGCCCAGAGAATTTCCAGCTTGGCCGTGGCGTTTGGTTTTGCCTGGTTCCTGTCTGTTGCGGCCGAACCGGAGTGGGTGAGCGGCGACGGTTACCGCTCGACCGCACTGGCAGTGCCGGCAACCGGCCGGAGCGGCTTCACGCTGCTGCCTGCCGAGGTGACTGGCGCGCAGTTCACCAACGTGCTCTCGGCCGACGCGGCGGCGGAGAACCAGATTCGGTTGAACGGCTCCGGCGTGGCGCTGGGCGACGTCGATGGCGACGGCTGGTGCGACATTTTCGTTTGCGCGCTCGAACGGCACGTCGCGTTGTTTCGCAACCTCGGCGGCTGGCGGTTTACCAACGTCACCGCCGAAGCCGGCTTGGACTTTCCTGGCAATTACTCGACCGGCGCCACGTTCGCGGACGTCGATGGCGACGGGGATCTGGATTTGTTGGTCAACGGTATTGGCACCGGCACGCGGCTGTTTGTGAACGACGGCCGCGGCCATTTCACCGAGGCGACCGACGCCGGGTTGATCCATCGCCACGGCGCCACCACCAGTGCGCTCGCCGACATCGACGGCGACGGTGCGCTCGATTTGTACGTCGCCAACTACCGCACCAACACCGTGCGCTCAACCGGCTTTGCGCTGTTCAACGTCGGCGGGCGTCGGATGATCCCGCCCGCCGAGCGCGGGCATTTGGAAATGACGCCTTCCGGGCGCGTCCTCGAAAACGGCGAACCGCACTTTCTTTACCGCAACGACGGCCGCGGCCATTTCCGGGTCGTCCGCTGGAACGACGGCACTTTTCTCGACGAGGACGGCCGGCCGTTGCCAGCGGCGCCGCTGGACTGGGGTTTGACCGCCGCCTTTCGCGACTTGAACGGCGACGGCCTCCCCGACCTTTACGTCTGCAACGATTTTCAGTCGCCCGACCGCGTTTGGCTCAACGACGGGCACGGCCACTTTCGCGCTCTTCCACGCCTCGCTCTCCGCCACACCGCCACGTTCTCAATGGCCGTGGATTTCGCGGACGTGGACCGCGACGGGCGCGACGACATCCTGTCCTCGGACATGACCAGCCGTGCGCACGGGCGGCGCCTGATGCAGATCGCTGGCATGGCGCCGTACGACATCGCCATCGGCGTGTTCGACGACCGGCCACAATTGGATCGCACGGTGCTGCAATGGAACCGTGGCGACGGCACCTACGCCGAGGTCGCGGACTACGCCGGCCTGGAGGATTCGGAGTGGAACTGGTCGGTCATTTTCCTCGACGTGGACCTGGACGGTTTCGAGGACTTGCTCGCGGCCACCGGCCACATGTTCGACACGCAGGACATGGACGCGCAGGCGCGGATTGCCGCGAAGGGACCATACCCGCGGCACATGATTCCCAAGAAACTGCTCATGTTGCCGCCATTGGCTCAGGCAAACCTCGCCTTCCGCAACCACGGCAATCTGAAGTTCACCGAACACAGCCAGGCCTGGGGTTTCAACCAGGTGGGTGTTTCGCAAGGAATGGCGCTGGCCGACCTGGACAACGACGGCGACCTGGACCTGGTGGTCAACAACCTCAACGGCCCGCTTGGGCTTTACCGGAACAACGCACCTGCGCCGCGGTTGGCGGTGCGGTTGAAAGGCCAGCCGCCCAACACCGCCGGAATCGGCGCCCGCATCACCGTGACCGGCGGGCCGATGACGCAGAGCCAGGAGATGATGTGCGGTGGCCGGTACTTGTCCTGCGACGAGGCGCTGCGGACGTTTGCCGCCGGTTCGACGACCAACCGCCTCCGCATCGAGGTGGCCTGGCGCAGCGGGCGCCGCAGCGTCGTGGCGGATGCCCAGCCCAATCGCCTTTATGAAATCCAGGAACCGGCGCCGGCAAAGCTGCCGAAATCGGGACCGAATGGTGCTTCTGCCAAGACGCGACCGGCCGCGCCGGCGCCAGTGTTCGAGGATGTGAGCGCGCGGTTAGGCCACGTCCATCACGACGATCGCTTCGACGATTTTGACCGCCAGCCGCTCCTGCCGCGGCGTCTCAGCCAACTTGGCCCCGGCGTGTGCTGGTTCGATCTGGACGGCGACGGCTGGGACGACTTGATCGTCGGCAGCGGCAAAGGCGGAACCCTCGCCTTCTTTCACAACGACGGACACGGCCGCTTCGCGCGCCGGTCGGGCTTGCCGTGGGACCAACTGGTGACGCGCGACCAAACCACTGTCCTGGGCTGGGTGGGTTCTGACGGCGTGCGCGGGTTGCTGGTTGGTTCCGCCAATTACGAGGATGGCCAGGCTGCGGGTGGCGCCGTGCTCCAGTTCCAGCCGGGACAAGCCCAGGCCACGGATGCCGTTCCCGCTGCCGGCTTCAGTGTGGGACCGCTCGCATTGGCGGACTACGATGGCGATGGCCAACTCGACTTGTTTGTGGGCGGGCGAAGCGTGCCGGGGCGTTATCCCGAACCTGCGCACTCGCAGTTGTGGCGACGGCGCGGAGCCGCTTGGTCACTGGACACAGAGAACACCACGCGCCTGGCCGGCGTGGGTTTGGTGAGCGGCGCGGTCTGGTCCGACCTCGACGGCGACGGCTGGCCAGAATTGGTACTTGCCTGCGAGTGGGGGCCGGTGCGCGTGTTTCACAACAACCGCGGCCGGTTGCGCGAAACCACGAGCGAGCTGGGCCTCGCCGATTATCTTGGTTGGTGGAATGGCGTGACTGCGGGCGACTTCGACGGCGATGGCAACCTCGATCTGCTCGCCACCAACTGGGGACTGAACACGGTCTATCGCGCGACGCCGCAATCGCCTTATCGGCTTTACTACGGCGACTTTGAAGGCAGCGGGGCGGTGAACGTGCTCGAAGCCGAGCGCGACCCGGACACGGGACGGGAGATGCCCGCACGCGATCTCGATTCGGTGGCGGCGGAACTGCTGTCCGTGCGCAGCCGGTTCCCGACTTACGCCGCGTTTGGCCAGGCCACGGTGGCGGACGTGATCGGTCCGGCGTTTGCCCAGGCCCGCCGCCTCGAGGTCAACACGCTCGCCTCGATGTTGTTCTTGAATCGCACCAATCATTTCATGGCCGTGCCGTTGCCGCGCGAGGCCCAGTTTGCCACGGCTTTTGCGGCGTGTGTCGCAGACGACGACGGCGACGGCAACGAGGACGTGTTTCTGAGCCAGAACTTCTTCGCAACGCAACCGAAGACCCCGCGCTGCGACGCCGGTCGCGGTTTGTGGTTGCGTGGCGATGGGCAGGGCGGCTTCCGGCCCGTACCGGGACAGGAGAGCGGCATTGCCGTGTATGGCGAACAGCGCGGCGCGGCGGTCAGTGATTTCGATGGCGATGGCCGCGTGGACTTGGTGGTCACGCAAAACGGCAATGCCACCCGGCTGTTTCACAACACCGGCGCGCGGCCCGGCTTGCGGGTGCGCTTGATTGGACCGCCCGGCAACCCTGGGGCCATCGGTGCGGGGCTGCGCCTCGGCGCGGGCGGCCGCTTCGGGCCCGCGCGGGAGGTTCATGCCGGTTCGGGTTACTGGTCACAAGACAGCGCCGTGCAGGTGCTGGCGGCGAAGGAGCGCCCGAACCAGATTCGCGTGCGCTGGCCCGGCGGGCGGGAGACGGCTTCTTCGATTCCAAGTGACGCCCTTGAAATCGCGGTGGAAAGTGACGGCCGCCTTCAGGTGAAGGCGACACGCGCGGTTCCGTAATCGGCTCCGATTTACCGTTGAAGAAGGCACGCGATCGTTCCCGCCGCGGTGGCGCCTCGCATTCCGAGACGCGCGCGGGCCCGGCTTTGCCACCAGCCAATGCGCCGACTTGGCGACGACGCTGGTGGTTTCCGCTGGCGGCGGCCTTGCTGATCCCGGTGGTGCTCGTGGTGGTTGAACTGGCGTTGCGTAGCGCTGGATTCGGCTACGCGACCGCCTATTTCGTGCCTCACCCAGCCACGCCGCCTGGCCTGTTGGTCGAGAACCAGCGGTTTCCGTGGCGATTCTTTCCGCCCACGCTGGCACGGCATCCCGATCCGGCGGTGCTGGCCCCGCAGAAGCCGCCCGGCACGTACCGCATCTTCGTGTTCGGAGAATCCGCGGCGGAAGGCGATCCGGCGCCGCCGTTCGGCTTTGCGCGCGTCCTCGAAGTGCTGTTGCGCGAGCGCTATCCCGGCACGCGGTTCGAGGTGGTGAACACGGCGTTCACGGCCATCAGTTCGCACGTCATCCTGCCGATCGCGCGTCAATGCGCGGATCTCCACGGCGACCTGTGGTTGGTCTATATGGGCAACAACGAGGTCATTGGCCCGTACGGCATCGCGTCGGTGTTCGGCCAGCGTTCGCTGCCACTCGCCGCCATCCGCGCCAGCCTGGCATATAAGAGCACGCGGCTGGGGCAGTTGTTCGGCTGGGTGGCCACGCAACTCCACCGGTCCAGCGAGGCCGCGAAGGGTTGGGGCGGGATGTCGATGTTCGTAAATCACCAGGTCAGCCAGGACGACCCGCGCCTGGCCGCTGTGTACGCGAACTTTCAGCGCAACCTCGCGGACCTCGTCCGGCTCGGCCTCGGCTCCGGCGCGAAGGTCATCCTGAGCACGGTCGCCTGCAACCTCCGGGACAGCGCGCCGTTTGGGTCGCTGCACCGCGCGGACCTGACGCCGGACCAACTCGCGGCTTGGGACAAGAGTTACCAAGCCGGCGTGGTCGCCGAGACCGGCGGCGATTGCGCGCCAGCCCTCCGCGCGTACGAACAGGCGGCCGGCATCGATGACCGGTTCGCGGATCTCCAATTCCGCTGGGGCCGATGTTGTCTGGCGCTCGGCCAGGCCGGCGAAGCGCGCAAGCATTTCGAACGCGCGCGCGATTTGGACACACTGCGCTTCCGCACCGACACCCGGATCAATGGCGTCATCCGCGACGCGGCCAAAGCCGGCGCGGCGCAGGGCGTGCGTTTCCTCGATGCCGAGCGGGTCTTCGCCGGGGCGACGAAGGACGGCGTTCCAGGCGACGAATGGTTTTACGAGCACGTCCATTTCAAGTTCGCCGGCAACTACCAGCTCGCGCGCGCCTTCGCCGATGAGGTCGCCAAGCTCCTGCCACCCGCCATCGCCGGGCGCGCCGCGACGAATGCGTCGTGGCTTTCCAAGGACGAGTGCGCCCGACGGCTCGGATTCTCGGCCACGCAAGAGCACGACGTGCTGGAAGTGGTCCTGAGCCGGATCCAAGAGCCGATTTACCATCGGCAACTCAACTTCGCGGAACGCCGCGCGCGGGTCGCCCGCCGCTACGAGGAATTGCGCGGCGAGACCAAGCCCGCCGCCCGCCGGCGCGCCGTGCAGTTCGTTCGTGAGGCGCTGGCCAGCGCCCCCGACGATTGGCAACTCCACGAATTGCTGGCGCGTGCGCTTTTCGCGGCCGACGAGCCCGATGCGGCTATCGCCGAGTGGCGCGAGGTGGCGACGCGGATGCCGCACGACGCCACCGCCTATTTCGAGAGCGCGCAAATCCTGGTTCAACAAGGGAAAACCGCGGAGGCGGAGGCGCAATTCCAGCGGGCGATCGAAGTCAACCCGGACTTTGCCAAGGCCCACGAAGGTCTGGGCCTCCTGTATGCCCGCCAAGCGCGCACGGCCGAAGCCATCCGGCATTTGCGTGCCGCGATCCGCCTGGACCCGACCCGCGCTCAAGCGGCGCAGGAATTGGCGCGGCTCACCGCGGGGTAGTGTCCTGGTTTGGTGGTGGCGGTGCTGCCGCACCGCCCTGCGCCGCCGCCGCGGCGCAGCCACCCATTTGAAATCAGGACACCACCCACCGCGGGTCCGACTTGACCGGCTTTGCGCCTGCTCGGTGCCCGGCATTGATCGCGTCTTGCTTGCGCTCGGCGTGGGCGCCGCTCAAACTGCCTGCGATCCCAGATGGCTAAGAAGCACACCCGAGCCAAAAGCACGCCGCGGACAGAACCCGCCGCCGCCGTGCCGGTCGTTGCGAAACCGGCCGCTTCACTCGCTCCCCGTTCGGCAGCGAACAAAGGTAGGTGGAGAGGCACGGAGTGGGTTGGCCTGGCTGTCGCCTTGGTGCTCGCCGGACTGCACTTGTGGCTGCGCGTCCAGCCCATGCTGCGTTATCGACTGGGGGTGCCGGCTTTCTTCGTCGATGCGCCGTTTTTCGCGAAGTTCACAGGGGTTTCCGGCGGGTTGCTCCAGTACTCGGCCGCGGCGCTGGCCCAGTTGAACTTTTACAATGCGCTCGGCGCGGTCGCGCTCGCGGCTGTGTGGACAGGCATTCTGCTCTGCGCCCGCTTGATCTTTCTGCAGGTTTCGGCGCGGGGCGCCACGGCGGGCGGGCTGGTCTTGTTAATGTTGTTGGCGGCAATGCCAGGGCGCTATCAAGGCGACGTGGAAGCCACGGTGTTGGGAATTTTGGTGGGCTTGACGGCGGCCGGTGCCTGGCTGGCGCTGCCGCCCCGCTTCGATGCGCTGCGGCCTTTCGCGCTGGGACTGGCGGCGGGGGCGCTGTTTTACGCGGCGGGAACGTTCCCCACCTGGTTGTTCGTGGCGACGGTCGCAGTCGCGGAACTGGCGGGCCGGCGGCGACCGTGGTTCGCGCTGAGCTGCGCGATCCCGGCGCTGATGGTGCCAATGTGGGCTTGGCTGCGACCGGGCTTCGATCCGTTGGTGGCGGCGCGTCACTGGGGTGGGGGAGTGACGTGGGCGCTTTTCGCAACGGCTTACGCGTTCGTCCCCCTGTGGCTGGCGCTGCGAGCAGGGTTCGAGGCGGTCAGGCCCCGGTTGGCTCGCGGTCGCGTCGAGATCACAACACCGTGGCCGCTCTGGACGACGTGGGCGTTGGGGCTCGCCGCGGGTTTCGCGGTGATGTGGGCGGCGCTCGACACGTCGCGGCGGGCCATCGCGATGCTTGACCGCTCCGCGGCACGCCACGACTGGGACCGGGCGCTGGCCGCGGCGAAGGAAGTGCGCACGTGGACCGCCGGCGCGCGGCTGAACCTAATGCGCGCGCTCTACTACGCCGGTAGGTTGCCAGGGGATTTGTTTTCGTTTCCGCAGCATCGCGGGTTGGACCTCCTGCCCGGCTACGAGGCGGGATTGGAGATGAGTCGCGCGCTCAGCCAGACGTTGTTCGAGTTGGGCGAGGTGAACCTGGCCGAGCACATGGCCCACGAGGCGCTCGAGCTGGAAGGCGCCCGCCCGAACACGCTGCGTCTGCTGGCCCGCATCAATATTCTCAAAGAACGTCCGGAAGCCGCCCGGATTTTCCTGAATCGGCTGCGCCTCGCGCCCTTTCATCGGGCCAAGGCCGAGCAAGCGCTGCAGGCGCTGGCGGTCGATCCCCGCGGGGCGAACGACGGGGAACTCAGCCTGATCCGTACGCGATTGCCGACAACCGACCTCGCCACCGGCCGGGCGCCGACGGAAATGCTGTTGCAGCAGTTGCTCGCCGCGAACCGCACCAACCGGATGGCCTACGCCTACCTGCTCGCGCATCGATTGTTGAACGCGGAGCTGGAACCGCTCGTGCAGGACCTGGCCCCGCTGGCGTCCTTCGGTTACACCGCCCTGCCACGTCCGTGCGAGGAAGCCGTTTTGCTCCACCAGTACCAAGCCGGGGAGGGCAAGGCGGACTGGCACGGTTTCAAGATCCGCCCCGCCGCCGTGGAACGTTACCGACGCTTTGCCGACTCGAGTCAGCGATACCGCGTGAATCCGGCAGCCGGGCGCGCCGCGCTGGCGCCCGAGTTCGGCGACACTTTTTGGTACTACCTGGTGTTCGGCCAAAGTGCGCGAACGACCGTTTCCCGCCCTGGAGATCCATGAAGGCCGCCCGCACATCGTTCCTTTTGGCGCTTGCCGCCGCCTTGGCGATGGCCGGCACTGCCTGCCGGCCCAGCGTGGGCGCCTTCCCCGCGGAACCAACCACGTTGGTGCCTCGCCCGCCGCACTTGCACCCGGATTACACCGAGACGGTCATCCCGCCCAACGTCGCGCCGCTGAACTTCCTCATCGAGGAACCCGGTCAAGCCTACGCCGTGCGCATCCGGGGCGAACGCGGGTCGCCCCTCGAACTCACCAGTCGCGAGGCGGCCATCCACATCCCAATCCAATCTTGGCATACCCTGCTCGCCACCAACGCCGGCGGGCCACTCTACTTCGACGTGTTGGCGCGGAGCGCGGCGGGCGGCTGGCAACGCTTCGTCACGGTGACGAATCAGGTCGCTCGCGAGCCGTTCGACCGCACGCTGGTGTACCGCCTGTTGAAGCCGCTCTACAGTTTCTACTCCGAGATCGGCATTTATCAGCGCGATCTCGAAAGCTTCCGGCAGACGCCGGTGCTGGAGAACCGCGACTTCGGCGACGGCTGTCTGAACTGCCACACCACGCTGAACCGCGACCCGAACACGTTCGTATTCCACATCCGCGGCCAGAAAGGTCCGCAACCGATGATTTTGGTGCGGTCGAACGAGGTCACGCGCATCAACAAAACCGGCGGCTACCTCGCCTGGCATCCCAGCGGCGAGCTGTTGACGTTTTCGGCGAACAAACTCTCGCTCTTCTATCACACGGTCGGCGAGACCCGCGACGTGTTCGATGCCGAGTCGAACCTGGCGGTGTATTGGCTCCGCTCTAACGTCGTGGTCATGCCCCCGCCGATCTCCCTGCCTGATCGCCAGGAGACGTGGCCGTCGTGGGCGCCCGACGGCAAGCACCTCTATTTTTGCGCCGCGCCGAAGTTCAAACAGGAGCGCTTCCGCCAGGTCCGCTACGATCTCATGCGGGTAAGCTTCGATCTGGAGCGCAACGTCTGGGGCGAACCGGAAACGATGGTGTCCGCCGATGAAACCGGCTTGAGCGCCGCGCAGCCGCGCGTTTCGCCGGACGGACGCTGGCTGCTGTACACGCTGGCCAAGTACGGCAACTTCCCGATCTACCAGCCGAACAGCGACCTGTACCTGATGGACCTCCGCACCCGCCAGTCGCGTCGGCTGGAGATCAACAGCGACCAGGCCGACTCCTGGCATTGCTGGTCTGGCAACAGCCGCTGGGTGGTCTTCAGCAGCAAGCGTGGCAATGGCGTCTTCTCGCGCCCGCATTTCACGTACGTGGATGAGGCCGGGACGTTCCACAAACCGTTTGTGCTGCCGCAGGAAGACCCGACGTTTTACGACGCCTGCATCCAGACCTTCAACCTGCCCGAGTTCGTGGCCGGCCCCATCCGCGTCAGCCCGGCGCGGTTGGCCGGGGCCGTGGTCCGTCCGCAAAAGGTAATCACGCCGGTCGATCAAACCGGGCAGAAACCGGGCGAGGAACCAAGCTCCGCGATGCGCCGCGAATGAAGCGCCGGCTTCGACGCCACCGCCTCCCAGCGACGGCAGACCGGTGTCAACGCAGCGGAACCGGAGGCAAAGCGGAAGGATTGGCGAGCGCCTGACGGGCCGGCTCGAAGTCGGGCTTTTGCCGGAGCACCTCGCGGTATTCGCGGTCGGCTTCCTCGGTGCGGCCGGTGCTGCGGTACAGGTTCGCCAGGTTGAACCGCGCCTCCCAATAGTTGGTGTTCACCGCGACCGCCTTCGCGAAATGCTCGATCGCTTCCGCGTTTTGCCCCGCGATGCGCAGAGCGTTGCCGAGGCTGTTGTGGCCGGCGGCATAGTCCGGCAACGCCTTGATCGCGGCCCGGAAATGCGCAATGGCCTCGTCGGTTTTGCCCGCGCGGAGCAGCAGGTTCCCCAGGTTGTTGTGCGCCTCGGCGTAATCGGGAAAGGCCTTGAGCGCGGCTTCGTATTCCGCAATGGCCTGGTTGGTTTGCCCGAGGCGCGACAAGGCGATGCCGAGGTTGTAGTGCACGTCTTCGTCGTTGGGGGCGAGTTGCTGGGCCTCACGGTACGCAGCCGCCGCGGCGTCGGCCTGGCCGTTGGCGAGGGCGCGGTTGCCTTTCGCGAGCAGATCGGCCACCTGCTGGTCTTTGGCGCGCTGCCCTCCGGGGGCGCTGGCGTTGGTCCCACCATGGGCGGCCGCGACCGGCGGGGAAGCCGGTTCCTGGGTGCGCGGCGCGGAGTCGTTCGTGCCCGGACTTTGCTCGCGCAACATCACGAAGACGGCCACCGCGGAGAAGACCCCGATGAAGGCGAGGACCCACCCCGTCGCGGGTCGCGCAGACGGGGACTTCGACGCTTGTCGAGCGGCGTGGGCATGGCCGGCCCGGTGTTTGCGCGGAGGTGTTTTCACTGCGGGCAAATTTGCCCGGTGTCGGGGACGCAAGGAAGCGCGTTTTTGAACGCGCGCGTTGTTCGCGGGAGATTGGCCGGGATGGTTGAGGCCCGCCGAGGCGGGGGCCTCCGACGCTTACGGCGCCACCTTCACGTCGTCGCCGTGAGGTGCGACGACACCATCGAGGTTTGTCACCGCAGCGGTGTTGGAAGCCGTGGCAGCACGGGCGGGAGGATTGAGCTTGGTGGCGGATGCGCGGTCTTCGCGATTCGCGGGGGGGATGATGACCACCGCGGCAATCGCCAGACCTGCCACCACCGCGAAGACCAGCCAGTCCGCACTCCGAGGAGCAGGCCCACCGTAGTGGATGAACCGCCGCTTTTGAGGCGGTCGCCCACCGCTCGCGGGAGGGTTCGGCTGGTCGTTGCCGGAGGACGATTTCACGGGCAAGCCCTCCGCTGACTCCATTGACGAACAGGGATTCCTCTTGCGGAAGGAATCTGTCTCCGACCCTGACCAGTAAGTGGCTGCCCGAAGCGATTCATTGTGAGAATTGCGAATGCTGTTCGAGACGGCCGATTGTATCGTATCCGAGTCGGGTCTGGCAATAGGCGAGTGTGCGTAACGGCTCGGCGCTGGTGGAACGCCGCGCGCGTGCCAGCCAGCGCCGATCCAAGGGATGCTCGATCAGGTCGAGCATGTTCGCTGCGATCGTGGTTTCCTCCTTCTCGCCGGTGGCCTGGCCGGCGCCGACGAAGAAACCGGCCAGGAGCAGCGTCACGCGCAGCAACGTGCTGCGCGAATAGGTCGGCAGCGCGCAGGGGCGGGCCGGCTCAAGCAACCGGAACAACCGCTCGAACAGCGGCAGCGTCCACATCCCGGGATTCCGTGCGGGCGAGAACGCGTCGTACAAAATCGCGTGCGGCTTGGGCCAGGCCTCGGCCGCGGGTTTGTTCAACAAGCAGGGAAAATCGGCGACGTGCACCTTCCAGCGCACCGGTTGGCGGCCGTTGAGGAACTGGACGGATCGCCCGGCGCAGAGCGAGCGCACCGCCGCCTCGTAACCGGTGAAGTACGGCAGGCGCTCCGCGTGCGCGAGCCCGAAGCGCAGCGGCGCCAGCGTGCGGTCGAAGCTGACCAGGCACACCGGCGTGGCGAGTTCGCGCGTGGCGCGCAGCACGGTGAGCGGATTGGCCGCCGAACCCAGGCCCACGTCCCAAATCACGAACTCGCCCCGATGCGCGCGCATCCGGTCCACGAGTCGCAACTGGCGGAGGTAGAGCGCTTCGGCTTCGGCGCAGGGGCCGACGACGGGGTGGAAAGTCTCGCCTTCCGCCAGCGAGCGCACACTCCACGCGCCACTGACCAGGCGCACCAATTCGTAGCCGGTCAGGGCGGTCCCGTCCGGCGCGCCAGGGCGGGCGCCAGCGGCGGGCGGGTTCATGACGTTGGCTCGAAGCTGGCCAGCAGTTCTGCCGGCTGGACGGTCGCGGTGCCGAACTTGCCCACCACCACGCCCGCGGCGTGATTCGAGATCGCCGCCGCCTCGACCGGCGATGCGCCGGCGGCGATCGCCAACGTGAACGCCGCGATGACCGTGTCGCCCGCGCCCGAAACGTCGAACACTTCGCGCGCCGTGGTGGGAATGTGCAGCGGTGGCTGGCCGCGCCGGCACAGCAACATGCCTTGCTCACCCAGCGTGATGAGCATCAACGCCGGTTGCAGTTCGCTCAACAGCCGTTCCGCCGCGCCGAGCAACGGCGTGTCGGCGAGCGGGTTCTCGTGGCGGACCGTGTCCTGAGCGCGGGCCAGTTCGAAAGCTTCTTTGCGGTTGGGCGTGATCAGCGAAAGCCGGCTGAGATTCAGTTCGTGAACCGGCTTGGGATCCAGGCTTAGCCAAAGACCGCGTTGCCGGCATTCGTCCCGCAGCCGGTCCAGCAGCCATTGGGTGACGACGCCTTTGCCGTAATCGCCGACGATCACCGCGTCCGCCGCGCTGAGCCGCCGCTTCAAGCTGGCCAGCAGCGTCTCGCTGGCGGCCGCGCCGAGGTCTGTCGGCGCCTCGCGATCCACGCGTACCACCTGCTGCCGGTTCGCGATGATGCGGGTCTTGATGCTGGTGGGGCGCTGCGGGTGGATGTGGAGGCCGCGACAGTTGACCGCGGCTTGCGTCAGCAACGTGCGGAGGTTCTCGCCCGCCGCGTCCTGGCCAATCACGGCGAACAACTCGGTGGCCACGCCGAGCGCCGTGAGGTTGCGGGCGACGTTGGCCGCCCCGCCGGGCATGAAACTCTCGCGATCGAACTCCACCACCGGCACGGGCGCCTCGGGCGAAATGCGATTCACCCGCCCCCAGATGAACTGGTCGAGCAGGGCGTCGCCGACCACCAGCACGCGCCGGTGCCGGGCGGTGTCGAGCAACTCCCGGACGCGCTTCGAGACAAGGTGCGTGGGGTTCATGGGCGGCTCACTGCGGATCGAGAAAACCGGTCAACGGGCTGGTGGCGCTGGCGGTTTCCAGTTGCGCGGCGAGCCCGATTTCGTAGGCCGCCCGGCCCGCCTCGACCGCCGCCTTGAACGCTTGCGCCATCCGGATCGGGTCCGCGGCCACGGCGATGGCGGTGTTGACCAGGACCGCGTCGGCACCGAGTTCCATCGCTTCGGCGGCGTGGCTCGGCGCGCCCAGGCCCGCGTCCACCACCACCGGCACGGTGGCTTGTTCGACGATGATGCGCAGTTGGTCACGCGTCTGCAGGCCGCGGTTCGAGCCGATGGGCGAGCCGAGCGGCATCACCGTGGCGGTGCCGACTTCCTGGAGGCGCTTCGCCAGCACGGGGTCGGCGTTGATGTACGGCAGCACGACGAAGCCTTCCTTGACGAGCAACTCGGCGGCTTTGAGCGTCTCGACCGGATCGGGCAACAGGTATCGCGGATCCGGATGGATTTCCAGCTTCACCCAGTTGGGCAGGCCCGCGGCGCGCGCCAGCCGGGCCAGGCGCACCGCCTCCTCGGCGTTCATCGCGCCGCTGGTGTTGGGCAACAGCAGGTACCGCTGCGGGTCGATGAATTCGAGGATGTTCGCGAACGGATCCTTCCGCCCGCTCAGGTCAGCGCGGCGCAGCGCCACGGTTACGATTTCCGTGCCGCTGGCGGCCAGGGCGTCGCGCATCGTTTCCGGCGACGCGAACTTGCCCGTGCCCAAGATGAGCCGGGAGCCGAAAGTGCGGCCGGCGATGGTCAATGGTCCGTTCGAGGACAACATCGGGGTGACCATAGGAACCGCGGGGCGGGGCGTCGAGAAATCAGTCGGCTCGGTAGTGTCCTGATTTCAAATTGTTGGCTGTGCCGCGGCGGCAGCGCAGAACGGCGCGACCGCACCGCTGCCACTAAAGCCGCGAGCGCCAGCGACGCAGCTTGTCCAGCCCGACGGCGACAACAATAACGATGCCGATCAGAATCTCCTGCACATAGGTGGGCCAGCCGATCTGGTTCGAGCCGTTCCGCAGCACGGCCATGATGAGCGCCCCGATCATCGATCCGTGGATGCCGCAGAGACGCGCGGTGGCCTCGTTCGACCCGAGCGCGAACACGCGCGTTCCGAACACCGTGCGTTGCAGGACCACCGTCGGGAGCACCGCCAGCAGAACCGTCAGCCAGACGCCCCACGGCAGCGGAAACAGAGTCGTCGGATCCGCCTGGGCCATGAGCGCGTTCACGGGTGTTTTCGGGAGGTCGATGGCCTGGTTGTCCGCGAGCCATTTGGCGGCGCCATCGCCCGCCAGCCGTTTTGGATCCCTGCCTGACGGATTGGGTGATTGATTGCATGGCCACTGAGCGGTGCGGGAACCCCGACTGCTCGGAAACGATGAGAACACGCCACCTTTGCCGGCGGAGACGGGACGCCCTCGCTGCCTTCCGCGCGCCGCGCGTTGTTCTGGGACGTGTCCCCCAAATGAAGGACAAAACCGCCTGCCGGCCGCGTTTCCACCCGTTCTTGTCCTGCAAAATGAGGCTACCGGACCGGCGGCTTTCCGGCAAAATTCCTCCATGCGCAAGCGACATCTTGATGGCAGCGAAAGGACACCGCCAAACGTTCATGAGCGGAACTCTCAGACTGCGGTTCATCGCCAGGCACGCGCCTGAATCAAACCCCGAAAATCTGAGGATCACGCTATGAACGAGGTTGGACGAGCCAAGATGCCGCATTTGCTCCGCCAGATGCTCAAACCGCTGACGGTCTCGCTGCTGGTCATCGTGGCTCCGTTGGGTGCCCCGGCTCAAGAGCTGCGAATTACCGACATCGGGGTCGATGACCTTGGCGGATTCCACGTCGGCTTTCCCGCGTCCGTTGAGAGCTACTATCTCCTCCTTCACGGCGACGCGGTCACCGACGTGAGCGAACCCGTGGTGGCAGGTCTCGGAATGGTCGGGACGCTCACGATGAATCTCCCGCCCCCGGCTGCCCAGCTCCCAGCCGCGCAATTCTTCCGTCTGCGCCAAATCCCGATCGCCCAACCGCTCGACACGGATGGCGATGGAATTGACGACGTGTGGGAACTCCGCTTCCGCCAGTCCGGAGCCGCCCTTGACGGGGCCGACGCCCTCCAGGACCACAACGGCAACGGTCGCCCTGACCTGGACGATTACCGCGACGAAGTGCTCCCGCTCGCCGCGGGCTTCGCGCTGGCCGAAAGCGCCGTGCTCGTCACGCAAAGCGAGGTCGGCGTCCCGGTTATCCTGACGAAGCCCCACAGTGGACGGGTGCGGTTCCAGGTGGGAGGCACCGCTCTCCCGGGGCGTGATTACGAAATCGCCGGCATCACCCCGACGCAGTCCACGGCGGATGTGCCCGTCAACGGCACCTCGGCGGTCATCCCCGTACGAATCAAGGACGGCCCGATCATCGAACGCGACCGGGTGCTGGTGCTCAGTCTGGTCGAGGAGGCGACCCCCACCTACCGTCTGTCCGCCACCGCGCCCCTCACGCATGCGCTACGGATCACCGAGGCGGATCGCGGAGTATATTTTGGCACGCTCTCCCCCACCAACGGTTTTGTGCTCGCCCCCCAACCCTTGCGAATCGCCCTGCGCACCAAGGACGCCGGGATCGAAGCCTGCTTCGACACGACGCTGAGCACGCTCTTCCAGGCGCCGTTCACGATGCCCGCCCGTCTGGTGAACGGCACTCCCGTCATGGATGGAGTCGCCACCGGCCAACTCGACGCTGCAACCCTCGGTCGCACGGTTTCCTGGAGCCTGAGTTTTCCCGAATCCTCCACCGATGAGAGCGGCGTCACCACGGCCGGTTTCCAACTGATCCTCACCGGCCTGTCGGCCTCCGGCCGCCCGGTCACCGCCTCCGGTGCCTTGTCGCTCAACCCGTTGAACTGAAGGCTGTTACCTGCCATGAACCGCCGCTTTCGTTTCACCATCGCGTTCTTGGGCCTGCTCGCCGGGTCCCTGCTGGCCCGGGCCGACCTGTTTTTTGCCGAGGGCTGGTGGCTCAACGCCCGCATCCTTCAGGAGGGTGATCAACGCATCGTGGCCGAGTCGTCCGCGCTGTGGGCGGGCGGCAACGTCGGGTCGTATCCGGAACCCGGCTACGACACGCCTTCAGTCACCTTCAACGACGGTCAGAAGAGCGTGACCGTGCGACTGGAACAGTCGGCCTTCGGGCAGATGGTCGCTGGCCCCCTGGGCTTCCCGGACGCGGGCGCGCGGCTTAAAAGTGACGCGTTCGCTTTGCTCAAAGCCAGCGCGGCCTACGCCACTGACATCACGCTCAACGGGGAAATTCAGAAGGCGGAAGGGGCTTGGGACATCCGCTTCCCCGGCGTGATTGACCCGGCCACCGGCACCGACTTCGGCACGACCGGCCAGAATTACTTCGAGGAGAAGAACCGCGCCGCCGCGGCCCGCTATCGCGCGGCGCTCACGGTCAATCCCTTCGACGCCGAAGCCGCGCGCGGCCTGTTGCTCTGTTATTATCAGCGGATGGTCCCGCTCACGTTTGCCGGCAACAACGCCTTCGTGCGCGCCAGCCGGCAACGCATTGTGGGGGAGAATCCCGCGATCGAAGAGATCGCCCTGCTGGAAAACTCCGCGCTCAGGTTCTACGAAGCAGCAGCCGCTGAGATGGTCGCTCTCGCGGCACAGCCGGTTGACGCCTCGCTCGTGGACGGCTCCCATCCGTTCATCCCCGCGTCGGCCGTGGCCGATCAGGTCAACCGCTTCCTCGACGCCTTCGCGCGGGCGTTGGCGCTCCAGGGCGAGACGCTCATCAAAGTCGGCCGGCTCAAGGAATTCATCGGCTATCAGGACCCAACGATCGTGGCCTACAACCCCGCCGACTTGCTGGCGTTTCTCGACGCGAAGATCGCCGGCCTGCAACAGCAACTCCTCCTGGCGAACATGTTTGCCGGCCAGCCGGCGCCCGCGGCTTCCGAACTTAGCAAGGCGATGTCCCTCGTGGAAGAGTTGCGTCGGCTGCGGTCCTCCACGGCGGAGGGCCGGCTCGCCTTCGTCGGTGTCGAAGTCAGTCAGGCCGGCGGCCAGGGCACACTCGCCAGCACCCACCGCGAATACGAACCGGAATACGTCCCGTTCCTCTTTGATCCGGTCGAGTTCAGTCAGTACCCGAACTCGTTCCAGAAACTGGCGGCGGAAGCGGAGAAGCTGGCTGGGCGGGCCGAGTTGGTGGATGGCCAGGCGCTCTCCTCCGGCCGCGAATTCGATGGGAACGGTCAGATCCTCAAGGACCGGTTCCGTCAGATTCGGGATCGGTACTACGGCGAACTGGGCACGCTCTGCGGCTTGATTCGGGACGATCAGGGTGAACTTCTGCCCGACATTCTCCTTGCCCTTCTGCCGGCGGAAGACCGGGACCGGACGCACACCTACACCGGCGGCGAATCGAAAGGGAGCCTGTACCAGCAATGGCGGCGGGTGACCCTCGCCGAGACCGAGCTGCAGGCGGCGAATCTGGATCTGCAAAACGTCGTCTCCAACATGCGCAAGAAGGAGGAGATCGCGCAGCAGATTGCCGGCAACATCACGCAGGGCGCCGAGTTGATCCTCGCCAACGGCGAAAAGGTGGCCGCGCTGGATCAGGTGGAAGGCGAGGTGAGGGCCGAGACAGCAAAGGCGGCGGCCCGGCTGGGAGTTCAGCGCTCCATCCGGGGCCAGATCACTGACACGGTCATGGCGGGCCAGAGCGGGGCGAGCGCAGGGGCCCAAACGGGGAGTGTCTGGGGGGCTGTCGCAGGGGCCGTGGTTGGGACGGTCAACGCTGTCTTTGAACGCCAGGAGAAGGTCCAGAACGCCCTGGCAATGGGCGAGTTGGAAGCCGGCCTCGCCCGCCGCCTCGCCGAGATCCAGGCCCAGAAGACGCGCATCGCCGCCGCCGAGCGCGCCCAGCTCCAATACCTCGAACGCGACAACACTCTCCTCCGCACCGAGGAAGCACTCCATGCGTTGGTCCTCGAGGCCGAGCGTCTGAAGCTGAACCTCCTCATGGCCGAGCAGAAACTGGACATGGAAATGCTCGACCTGGCGAACATGACCGGGCGGGTCCGGTTCCTCCTTCAAGAATACGCCTCGGCGCTCCAGCTCGAGCAAACCAACCCCCTCGGCAGCCCCGATTACCGCCTGCTCCGCGACCTCGCCGCGCGCGACGCCGAGGAGACTTTCATCTTCGCCCAGGAGGCCCTCTACAAGGCGGCCAAAGCCGGCCAATACAAGATCAACGGCGGCGACCAGGCCGTGCAGGCGGCCGCTTTGCTCCACGAGGTGCTCGCAGCCCGCAATGGCAGGCGGTTGGTCACGCTCGTGAATTACCTGCGCACCCAGATCGACCGGCTGTATGAACAGCACGGCGCGCAGGACACCGTGCAAGCCACCCTCTCGCTCCGGCACGATGTCTTTCAGAACAACGCGGTGACCGTGACCAATGAACTCACCGGCGAGTTCGACCGATCGGACCCGCTGGCGCTCGAACCCCAGGCCGGGGATCTGTCGAGCGACGCCGCGTGGCTGCGGTTCCTCCGGGACCACATCGTCACGGACCTGGCCACAGGGGAGCACCGGCTGGAGTTTACCTTCTCCACCTCGCTCAACCGCCGTCTGCGCAACGGACGGAACGTGAACCAGCTCTACCAGCCCGGCCAGTTCAACGCCCTGATCTTCTACCACCCGACACTCGAAAGTGGCTTCGGCGTCCGGGTCAACTTCCGCGGGCGCGGCCTCGCGCTCAATTCGGAGGACCAGATCCAGGTCGAACTGCAGCAGGAAGGCGCCTCTTACATCCGGAGCAAACCCGCCCGGCTCGACGCCGAAGGCACCGCCGTCCGGGTCTGGAACCTCGAACCGCTCCCCGGCCGGGCCGCGCTCGTCATCGCGTCGGTCAACGGCTTCAAGGAGGCGCGCACGGGCACCAAGCTCCATGAGCGCAGCCCCGCCAACGACCGCTGGATCTTCTCCATGTCCGAGGACATCCCCGGTAACGCACCGATCTTCGATCAACTCGACAAGCTCAACGACATCCAGCTCCGCTTCTCCGTGCGCGGCTTCACCGCGACGGGCGCCGCCGCGGCGGGCGCGGGCGACGATGCGGATGAAACCAACCCCCATCTCCAATGAAACGACACCAGATACTCCTGCTCAATTGCCTCCTGCTTGCCGGCCTGGTTCGCGCCGCGGACGCGGTCCCGCCGCTCCTCAACTACCAGGGCCGGCTCACGGACGAGGCCGGTCAACCGCTGGCCAGCGGCGGCTACCGGCTCGCCTTCCGCCTCTGGGCGGAGGCGACCAGCACGGCTTCGGGCAACCTCGTTTGGGGCCGCGAGTTCGAGGTTACGGTGGTCGGCGGCGCGTTTAACGTGATCCTGAGTGACACCGGCCAACCGGCGGAAGCGGGACTGAACGCGGAGTTGCCGGGTGCTTTTGCCGCGCCGAGTCGGTTCCTCGGCCTGACGATCCTCCGCACGCCTTCGGGCATCGTTCCGGCTGCGCAGCGGAAGGAGATCATGCCAAGACAGCAGTTGCTCAGCGCGCCGTTTGCCTTTGCGTCGGCGCGTGCCGCCACGGCGGAGGCGATCAGCACCAACGCCACGGTCCAGACCCTCAACCTGGCTGCCGGCGTCGTTACCCTGCCGAAACTGGCCTCACGACAGATTCGGACGAATTTGGCCGACGTGGGCGACATAGCCTTCAGTCAACCCAGCGACGGGACGCGCTTAGCCCTCTCGTCGTCCGAGGTTGCGATCACCAACCTGTCGGTGACTTTGGTTACCACGGGGCGCCCGGTGCTGGTTTTCTTGAGTTCCGTTGAACCGACAGCGCCGTTGGACGGGCCGGACTCGGGCGTTTCGTATCTGGGTGTGCTCAACGAAGCATTCAATGCCAGCGTCACTCTCAATGTCTACCGCGACACAACGTTGGTCTCCCGGAACCAACTCTCCTGGGGTGTGGGATCGCCAGGCTTTGGGCCTCCCTTTGTCATTGGGGTTCCACCGTCCTGCGTTCAATTGATCGACTCTCCACCGCAAGGCACGAACCGCTATTCGATCACGGCCAGCGGCGTCTCGCTCGGGGTCAGCATCGCGAATGTCCGGTTGGTCGCCTTTGAGTTATGAAGTCTTTTTGTCAGCAGCTGATCCCTTGCTCGCCGATGACGCCGCCGACCTGTTCGAATCAGTTGCGAACGTCCAGCACCACCGCGGGATTAAAGCGCCGCGGGTGGCAAGCGATAAGACGGATCGCGTTGCTGTTCATGGCTTGCGCCGTGTCGGCTCAAGCCGTTCCTCCCGCCTTCAATTACCAGGGCCGCCTCACCGACGACCAGGGCCAGCCGCTGGCCAGCGGCGAATACACGCTCGCCTTCCGCCTGTGGAGCGACTCGACCAGCCTGTCCACTGCCGACCCGAATCACCTGGTCTGGGGCCGTGAATGCGCCGTGACTGTGGTGAACGGCACGTTCAACGTGATTCTCGACGGCTCCGGCGCGCCGGTGGCCGGGGCAAGCACGACGGAAATCGGCGTCGCCTTCACCGGCGCAAATCGCCACCTCGGCCTCACGATCACGCGCACACCGACGGGCACGGTGCCGGTCGCGCAGCGGAAGGAGATTCTGCCCCGGCAGCAAATCCTCAGCGCGCCCTATGCGCTGCAGGCGGAGCAGGCCGCAAAGGCCACGCTGGCGGCCGACCTCGTCCAGGAAGTGCGCGACGCGCTCACGCCACCCGGCACGGTGATTGCCTGGATGGGCACCAACAACGTGCCGCCCGCCGGCTGGGAGTTCTGCTGGGGCCAGGAGGTTTTGCGAAACGACCCAAAGTATGCCCGGTTGTTCGCGGTTCTCGGCACCTCGAACGGGTCTGGCGACGGCAGCGCGACTTTCAACCTACCGGACCTGCGCGGGCTGTTCCTGAGAGGTGTCGATGCCAATGGCGTCAACGATACGGACAACCAATCGAGGACGAACCGTTCCGGCGTGCTTGGCCCCACTGTCGGGTCGCTTCAAAATGACGATCTGAAGAGCCATTCTCACCCAGTGGCTGACACCGGCCCTACCGGCGGGATTCAGGGGGGACTCTTCGGGTCATTCAGAACTCTCATGCATTATCCAGCAGCCCAGCGTTGATCGGTGCGACAGGCGGCACCGAAACCCGCCCCAAGAACGTTTACGTCCACTACCTGATCAAGCTCTAGCCACACGATGCGCCGTCATGCATCGACAGTTGCCCGATGGATCGGCCTCTTCCTTTCGCTGGGTCAGGGGCTGCATCTGCTGGCCGGTGCCCCCGACAAATCCGGGGTCAAACCCACCAGCATCTCGCTCCCCAGCGGGCCCGGCTCCATCGAGGGGTTGGGGGAATCCTTCGAGCCGCAGTTGAACACCGGCACGTTCACCTATCGCCTCCCGCTCAAACTCCCCCCCGTGAGAGGCGGCGCTCCCGAGCTCGCGCTGGAATACAACTCCGGGCACGGGAACGGCCCGCTCGGCCTGGGGTGGCGGCTCGCCATTCCGTTTCTCCAGCGCCAGACCGACAAGGGCCTGCCGCTCTACACCGGGGCGGACACGGTCGTGGACTGGACCGGCGAGGAACTGGTCCGCCTCGCGGACGGCACTTTCCGGCAGGAGAACGAGTTCACGTTCACCCGGTATCTGCCCACGGCCGAAGGTGGATGGCGCGCGCAACTGCGGAACGGCTCGACGCTCTGGCTGGGCCAGGCGGAGAGCTCGCGGCTCGCCTGGGGCACGAACGGAACGTTCTCGTGGCATCTGGACGCCGCACAAGACCCCAACGGGAACCGCACCGAATACCGCTACCGCGCCGACGCCGGGCAACTCTATCCCGAGGAGATCCGCTACGGCCTGCACGCCACCGAACCTTCAGAGTTCTTCCGGATTCTCTTCAGCTACGACGAGGATCGGCCGGACCCGGTCGTAGATTATCGCCCGCGCTTTCGCAGCGCGACCCGGCTCCGGCTGAGCGGTGTCACCGTGTTCCTCGGCGAGCGGCGTATCCGCCATTGGCGCTTGGGCTATCACCCCAACGCCCCGGTCTCGCTGCTCGCCTCCGTCACGATGTTCGGCGATGAGCGGAGCCGGACTGACATCACCGCAAAAACCAACGAGGACCATCTTCCGCCGACGTTCTTCGACTACGCGCGCGGCACCGTGGGCCAGGGGTGGCAGATGCGGACCAACGAGTTGGGTTTTGCCGTGGACTTCAGCGGGGGCAAGGCCGAGCTGGCGGATGTGAATTTCGACGGACTGCCCGACCTTCTGCTCGACGATGACAACGAAGGCTACGCGATCGCCTTGAACCGGGGCGGCACCAACGATTGGGGTCCGCTCCAGCGGATGGCGAACGCTCCTTCGGGGGACAGCACGCGCCTCGGGGCGGGAACCTCGTGGTTGGCCGACCTCCGCGGCGATGGCCGCACGGCGCTCCTGCTGCGCGACTCGGACGGCCACTATTTCCGCCGGTTCAAGACCCCGACGGAGTTCGACGTGCCGGTGGCTTTCCAGATTGATGACGCGCAGTTCCCGCTGGCCGACCCGAACGTCCGCTTGGTGGACGTGAATTTCGACAAGGCGGCGGACCTGCTGGCCACCGACGGGGACTCGCTCGCCGTGCTGATCAACGGACAGTTCAATCTTTCGCCCGGCCAACGCACGAACCGCGCGCTGCTCAATCTGCCTTCACCCGTCGCCCGACTCCGCTTCGCCGACGGCTGGCAGCTCGCGGACATGAACGGTGACCGGCTGCCAGACCTCGTGTTGCCTGGCTTCGCCGATGACGGGGGCGCACAGGTTTGCCTGACTCGCGGCCTGGCCACGTTCGAGCCGCCGTTCGCGATGACCGGCGGTCCTCGGACAGGCGAGCTCGGCCCGCGCGGGCTGGCCGGTCTGAGCTTCAGCGACATCAACCAAGACGGCCTGGCGGATCTGGTTTATGTCGATTCCGGCGACGTGCGCGTATGGCGGCAGGAACCGGGCAATCGCTGGGGCGCTCCGATCGTAATCCAGGATCGGGCCATCCCCGACTTCGACTCTCAGACGACGGCGGTCCGCTTCGCCGACCTGAACGGCAACGGTTCGACCGACATCCTCTGGTTCGAGGCTGGATTGACCGACGTGCGCTGGCTCGAACTCAACCCGCACGACAAACCGTGGCTGCTCAATCACGTCACCACGACGCTCGGGCGCTCGCTCAGCATCGCTTACCGCAGCTCGACGGACTTCATGGTTGAGGCGATGGGCACGACGAGCGAGTGGACTTCGGTCGCGCCATTCCCGGTGCCTGTCGTCACGCAGATCGTCGAGGGCGACGGGCTGGGCAGCCGCTACACCAACCAGTTCACCTACCGGAACGCCTACTACGACGGCTACGAGCGCGAGTTCCGCGGGTTCGAGCGGGCCAGCCGGCGCGAGCTCGGTGACGACGCGCAGGGCGCGCCGACGTTGGTGACGCGGTTCCGGTTCGACACGGGCGCGCAGGTCGAAGCGCTCAAGGGCAAGCCGCTGCAGGTCGAGGCGCTGGATGAAGCCGGGGGGATCTTCCACCGCGAAACGAACGTGTGGACCGCGCGCGGGCTGCCCACCGTCCGTGCCGCCGGCGAGACGCGCACGAACAGCTTCGCCTTCCAGCGCGAGAAGACCACGGAGGTTCGCGAGCGTTTGTCCGCGGATCAGGCGGCCTGGCTGAAGGAGGAGTTCGACTACGACGACTTCGGCAACCCGACGCGGCACACCGACTGGGGCCGGCTGGACGCGGGCGATCCACCCTGGAACGACGAGCGCGTGACGGTGCGGACCTTCAGCGCCGGGCATCCGTCCGGGCAGTCAGCCTGGTTGCTCGACCGGATCGTGACGGAGGAACTCCAGAACGAAGCCGGCGCGGTCGTGACGCGGAAGCACCACTTCTACGACGACGAGACGTTTGCCGGCGACAACTTGGGCGAGGTGTCCAAAGGGAACCTGACTTTCGTGCGGGAGTGGATCGCGCCGGGCGTCCCCGACCCGGTCGAGGCTGTGCGGGTGCGTCCGGCCGTGCGCAACCGCTACGATGTGTTCGGGAACATCACTGTGAGCCTGGGCCCGCTCGGAATCCCGGACCGTCCGGAGCTGGGCCACCAACGCAAGGTCGAGTTCGACGCCTTGCTGCACACGCATCCGGTGCGCGAGACGATCTACACGGCGAATCCGCTCGTGATCGCCGCGGGCGAGCCGGTGCCGCGCCTTGAGTTGTCCGCCGACTACGATCTGGGGCTCGGTGTCCTCCGGCGCGCCGCCGATTTCAACGGCAACGAGTCCCGGTTCGATTTCGACACGTTCGGACGGCTCGCCGCGGTCACCAAACCCGGCGACACGGCGGAGTTCCCGACATCAACGTTCCGCTACCGGCTCGCCGATCCGCTGCCGGGCGGGCTGTCGGTCAACTGGATCGAGACCCGGCAACGCGAAACTGCCGGCGCAGCCGGAACCTTCGACGCGCGAAGCTATTTCGACGGCCTCGGGCGGAAATTGATGACCCGCACGGAAAGCGAGCGGCCCGGCGAAGTCGTGGTCAATGAGGCGACAGTCTTCAACCAGCGCCGCGCCGCTTGGAAAACGCTGCTGCCCTACTTCGAGCCGGGCACGCTGGACTTCCAGCCAGCGAACCCCACCCACGACTCTACCGAAACCCGCTACGACGCCTTGGGCCGGAGCGTGCAGGTCGTCCAGCCCTCGACCGGCGCCGACGGTCGCCGGGCATTCACGCAGACGACCTACGCACCGTTGAGCTGGTTCGTCGAAGATGAGGAGCAGACCCGGCCTGACTCACCTCGTGCCGGCGCCGCGATGCGTTACTCCGAGGACGGCCTGCGCGACAAGGACGGCAAGGGCCGCCTCCGGCGCGTGGAGGAGATCGTGAAGCTCGACGACGAAGGCCGCACCACGCCGGAGTCGCGCGCCTGGGTGACCACCTACCGCTACGACCTGCTCGACAACTTCACCGGCTACACCGACTCGCAGGGCAACGAGAAGGAGTTCCGCTACGACGCGCTCAGCCGGAAGACGTTCATGAACGATCCGGATCGCGGCGTGATGTTCTGGAGCTACGACGACACCTCGAACCTCACCGAGTCCCGCGACGCCAAGGACCAGGTCATCCGATACACCTACGACGGTGTGAACCGACTCCTTACCGAGGACTATCTCGACGAGACGCTGACCAGCATCACCGCCGGCTTTTCTTTCAACCCGGCCCGGTCCATTTCCGCCACCAACCGTCCCGACGTGGCTTACTTCTACGACCTGCCGGTCTCGAAGCTCGATCTCGGCAACCTGACCACGGCCACCGCGCAGAACGCGAAGGGCTACCTCGCCTACGTGTGGGATCTCACCGGCGAGGAGCACACCGGCTACGACGCCCGCGGACGCGTCGAGTGGGTCGTCAAGCGTACCGCTCCTCCGCCTGCCAATCCGCAATCACTCGTCTCCTACCGCACCGGCTTCACCTACGATTCGCTGGACCGCCTCATTCGCCTGACCTATCCGGACGACGACTTCGTCTTCCACGAATACAACTCCCAGAACCTGCTGGAGCGAATCCACGGCGGGCAGGTGGTCGCCGCGCTCGGCACCAGTAACGTGATTGCGGGCATCGCCTACCGTGCCAGCGCCCAGCTTGCCCGGATCAACTACGGCAACGGCGTCGAAACTACTTACGGTTACGATCCCCGGTTGCGACTGGCTTCGCTGGCTACCCTCTCCCATCGGATGGGAGAGGGGCTGGGGGTGAGGGAACTCATCCATTTCACCTACGCCTTCGATGACGCCTCGAACATCGAACGCATCGAAGACCGCCGTCCGCTGACCGCCATCCCCGCCGGCGATCCGCGTCGAAACACTCAAGCTTACGGCTACGACGACCTCTACCGACTCATCGAGGCCCGCTACGGTTTCGGATCGCCCGACGACCTCACGCGCAACGACGGCCAGATCAACTATCGCTACGACCGCATCGGCAACCTGCTCGAGCAGACCTCGACCATCGAGCAGTTCGACCGCGGCGTGCCCGTGACGAACCTCGGCACCATGGACTCCGGTGGCGCCGCCGGCCGTTCCAACCGGAAAGGCCGTGCCGCCGGTGATCCGCCCGGCCCCCACGCGCTCACGCGCATTTCAAATCTCAAATCTCAGATTCCAGATCGCCAGTATGACTACGACGCCAACGGTAACATGCTCGTGCTCGACGGGCTGACCAACACCTGGGATTTCAAGGACCGGCTCATCCGCGTGGAGGGCACCAACATGGTCGCCGACTACGCCTACGACTACACCGACCGCCGCATCACCAAGCGCGTGGTCCCTCACCCCCAGCCCCTCTCCCATCCGATGGGAGAGGGTGGCCGGAGGCCGGGTGAGGGTTCGGGCATCACCCTCTATCTCGACAAGTTCTCCGAAGTTCGCCCCGGCGAAGCGTTCACCAAATACATCTGGAACGGCGAGACCCGCGTCGCCCGGCTTACCACCCAGCTCAGCCCCGGACCGCGCGTCCAACGAATCCGCTACGCGCAAGGCTGGAACCTGCTCGCGTCTGCTCTTGGTGGGGCGAGACTCCCGTCGAGCCCTGACTTTCTCTTCGCGGCGCGATGGAATCCCGCGAACTCCGATTGGCTCTCCACCACTACTTCGGACTTGCTCGCCGCGCAGACCGTGTTCTGGCTCCGATGCGGGGGTGACGGCACGCTCACCTTGAGCGGCACGCCCGCGCTCGTCGGCGACCGCGCGGTGAACGCCCCCGGCTTCCTCTCCGGCTGGGCCTTGGAGGCGATGCCGCTGGCCACGAACCTGCCCGCGGGCCTGGACGTGTGGGCGTGGGATGCCGCTGTCCAGACGTGGCGCAAGCGGCTCTCAGGCGCCCTGAGCATCGGCGAACTGCCATCGGTCTTGGATGCCGGGCACGCCGTCTTCGCGCGCGCGGAGGCCCCGGTCACACTGCCCGGCCCGGACCCAACGCTTACGCTGCGCTTCTACCACCAGGACCATCTCGGCTCGACGAGCGTGTTGACTGACGCCGCAGGCAACCTGGTCGAAGAGACTGCGAACCACCCCTTCGGCCATCCGCGCCACCAGCATCAACCCCGTGGCCTGGCCGAGCCGTATGGCTTCACCCAGAAGGAGAAGGATGGGGAGAGCGGGCTGCTTTACTTCGAAGCACGCTACCTCGTTGATCGTCACGCTCGCTTCTCCAGCGTGGATCCACTCATGGGAGCGCCAAGGGCGGCGTGGCTGCACAGTCCTCAAAAACAAAACGGATATGCTTACGTGAGATCCCAGCCTCTCGCGCGGGTTGACCCCACCGGAAAGGACGAACTCGATGCGCTCATGCGCAACGGTGCAATTGCCATCGAGAGTCTGAAACAAGTCGAGTCTGTCTTGGACGCAGCCAACAGTGCAAGCCAAGCTTACCTCACCGGACATGTTGATGGAGCGATGCAGTTAGGTGACATGGTTGCAGCGAGCAGTGCTCAAGCGAATCTTTCGCGCAAGCCGAACGCCCCAGCGTTTGGCGGCGATGAAAAACTCAAGACGACCGTTGGAAAGGTGGGAAAGCGGATCGAAGGCTTGTCACAGCGGATCGAGCAGTTGAAGGCGGCTCGGGACGTGGTCGATGCGGTGAATAACGAAATTACAGTAGGAGCCAATGCTTTGTTGAATGCTGGGCTCTCGATGGACGTATCGATGCAATATCGACTGGATAGGGAGAATTTGACGCGCATCGCGAACAACTTGGACGTCGCGGTGAAAAACTACGAAGCCCAGAGGGATTTTCTCGGGAACTACCAGAAGGGATTGCAGCGGATCGACGCGATTTCATCTCGATGAGATCTCGAAGGCAAATGGCATTGAGAGCATGGCAGCCGAACGAAGAAGGACGGCAGACGCCTGTTATTCGGTCGGCTCCAGGCCAGCGCCTTCACCGTCCCCGCCCGCGTCGACTGAAATGAACCGAGACCTGTCCATGTCAGCGCTCATGCGAACCGCCCTGCCGCTGCTTTGCTGTTTCGCACCGCTAGTAGTGGCTCGAGCCGGCGGCCTCCCCGAGCCTGGCTTCATCGCCTTCGGCGAAGTCACCGGCGCTCCTGCCTCCGCGCTGACCTCCTCCTCCCTCCAGTGGACCAACCGCCTCGGCGGCGAGCAAGTCGTAATCCCAGCAAAGTGGGTCGTCGTGAACGGCGCGGTCTTCCATCTCGCCCATGTCCCGTTCGAGACCCGGCAGATCACCGGTGGACCCCGTCTGGACCCGACGCCGAATACCTTCGAGTTACCATCCACTCCGGTCACGTTCGCCCGCACCGCCAGCCTCGACGGCCAGCCGCTCCAGTTCGTCAACCCAGCCCAAACTTCGTTCACCTTCAGCCCGGCCGACCGTGGCAAGGTCGAGCGCGTGGACCTTCGCCTCCCGGACGCTCCGTCCGACGTGGACACCGACGGCGACGGCATGTCCGATTCCGCCGAAGTGCTCGCGGGCACCGATCCGCGCGATCCGGACTCCGTGCTGAGAGCCTGTTCCACGTTGCGTCCCAAACTCGTCGGGGGCGAGTTCGCCGGCCTCGAGATCGAATGGCGGAGCGTGCCGGGCAAACGCTACACCGTGGATCGCGCCACGGATCTGGCCCAGGGTTTCCAGCCGGTCGATCCGGCCGTCACCGCGACCCAGGACCGCACGCGCTTCCGGGACCTCAACGCCACCGGTCCGGGTCCGTTCTTCTATCGCATCCGCGTCGAATAGGATGAAGCCCATGCTCCGCCGGAGTTGCGCGATCCGCCTTTTGCCGACGATGGATTCATGGTAGCCAAGGAGCCGCATGTTTTGCCGTCCCTTCCAGCAAGCGCTGTTCCGGTGGCTGGCCTTCGCCAGCCTGGTGGCGGCGTTGGCGGCAGCAGAGGTCAAGTCCACCGAAAGCGTCGAGCCGCTTTATCATGCGACCCGCTGGACGGCGGAGGATGGGCTGCCGCAGATGCGCATCTCGGCGCTGGCGCAAACGCCGGACGGGTATCTGTGGGCCGGGACCTGGTTCGGGCTGGCGCGGTTCGATGGGGTGCGGTTCGTCGTGTTCAACAGCGCCAACACGCCGGAGTTGAAGAAGGAGTCCATCACCGCGCTGGCGGTGGATCGCAGCGACGGTGCGCTCTGGATCGGAACGCAGGCGGGCTTGCTGCGACTCAAGGACCGGCAGTTCACCCGGCTGGCCGATGCCCATGAACTTTCAATCTCGGACATTGCAAAACTGGTTCCCGCCGCCGCCGGCGGTGTTTGGGTGTGGACCCAGGACGCGATCGTGCTGTGGCAGGGTCGGGTGTCGGCAAGGGCTGCGCTTCAGTTCACCCCCGGTGAAGGACGGCATAGCGCGTGGGAAACCGAGGAGGGGCACTTGATGGTGGCCACTGACCGACAATGTTGGGAAGTGGCGGAGGACGGGACAACGAGGGAGTGGCGGCTGTCGGCGGGGGCGCCGCCCCACTCATGGATAGCAGGCGTTCGGTCCATGGATAGCGCGCGGCGGGTTTGGCTCGGCACCCAGCATGGTCTGTTTCACTTCGCCGACGGGCAGTGGCAGGAGCTGCAGGCCTTCGGCCCGCGGATGAACCCGTGCGATTTCTTTTTGGCCGACCGCGCGGGATTTGTCTGGGCGGCGTGTGAGCAGGCGGGGGTTTTCCGCTGTGTCGCGTCGGGGGCGCAGCCGATCTCGCTAGGCGACCGTGACGCCGAGAAGTCTATCAACTGCCTGCTGCAAGACCGGGAGGGCTACGTCTGGGTCGGCACCGCTGCCGGGCTCTACCAACTGCGGCCACGGCTCGTGCGAGCCTACAGCGTTACGGAGGGCCTGCCGCATCGGGAGTGCTGGTCCGTTTGCGAAGCTCCCGAGGGAGCGATCTGGGTGGGGACCGTTCGAGGCGTGGCGCGCATCAAGGACGGCCATGCGCAGACAGTTCCCGGAGAACCCCGGAGCGCCGGTTCGCTCGCCCTCGTGGATCGAGACAATACTGTGTGGCTGGGCGAGTTTAGCAATGGCCTCATCGCCTGGCGGCCCGGCAGCGAAACAAATCGGTTTTGGAGCAATCCGCCGCTGATACAGGGGACAGGAGTGTCGGTAGAAGCACTTTACCAAGGCGGTGCCGGGCGGGTGTGGGTCGGTACCAGCCTTGGAGTGACTTGGTTTGAAAACGGCCAACCGGCCGCCAGTTGGGGCGAGCAGGGTTTGCCGACGAACAGCGTGCGCGCCATCTACGAGACTCGCGACGGAACGATGTGGTTTGGGACCTGGCAGGCCGGTGCGGTGCGCTGGAAGCGGTTCGGCGTCCCGCCTTCAGGCGGTAGGGCGTCCGCAGATTCCACACCGAAGGACGCACCGGCTGAAGCCGGGACTCCGAGCGTTACCCGCTACACCACCGCCAACGGGTTGGCGGATGACCGTGTGTTCGTCTTCCACGAAGACGCGGATGGCGCGCTGTGGATCGGCACGCACAACGGTTTGAGCCGGTTCAAGGACGGGCGGTTCTTCACGTTCCGCGCCGAGCAAGGGTTGTTTGACAATCTCATCAACTGGGTGGAGGAGGACGATGCGGGCCGGCTGTGGTTCAGTTGCAATCGCGGCATTTTCCGCATGGACCGCGCGGAACTGAACGCGGTCGCCGACGGCCGGAAGCCGCGCGCCACCGCCATCGTCTATGGGGTGGCGGACGGGATGCTGAGCCCCGAGACTAACGGTGAACATCAGCCGGCGGGCTGCAAGGCGCGCGACGGGCGGCTGTGGTTCCCGACGACCGACGGGGTGGTGGTGATCGATCCACGTGCGATCGAGGACAGCGACCTCCCGCCGCCGGCTGTGATTGAGCAAGTCGTGGCGGATGACGAAGTGATCTACGGAGATGGCGTCGCAGCCGACGTGAGGAGGCTCTCGACTCAAATCCGAAATCCGAAATCCGAAATCCGAAATAGTCAGAGCCTCCTTGCGTCGTCTGCGACGAGGCTCGGTCCCGGCCGCGCCCACCTGCTCCAGTTCCGCTACACGGCGAGTTCCTTTGCGGACCCCAAGCGCGCGCGGTTCCGCTCTCGGCTGGCGCCGCATGACACGGGTTGGCGCGACGAGACGACGGAGCGCGTCGCCTACTACACGGACCTGCGGCCGGGGGATTACCGGTTTGAAGTCAAGGCGGCGAGCGCCCGCGGCGCGTGGAACGAAACGCCGGCCGTGTTCGCCTTCTCGCTCGCGCCCAAGTTCAGCCAGACGCCGTGGTTTCCTCTGAGTTGGACGCTGGCGGTGCTGGCTGTCACCGCCGGCATTGCCGCCTGGCGGCTGCGCTGGCAGCGCCGCGCTTTGCTTGCCGAGAAGAACACGGCCGTGGAACGGGAGCGCGGCCGCATCGCCCGTGACCTGCACGATGATCTGGGCGCCAGTCTCACCGGCCTGGCGCTCGAATTGGAGGCCGCCCGTCGCCGGGGTCGCGCCGAGGGTGAGCAGTTGGCCGACCTGGCCGGCGAGGCCCGCGCGATTGCGCACTGCTTGCGCGAACTTTCCTGGACCACCAACCCGCGCTGCGACAACGTCGGCAGCCTGGGGGTGTTCCTGGGCGAATTGACCGAGCGGTTTTGCGCCGCCGCCGGCTTGGAATGCAAACTGGAATTGCCGCCGGCAGACGATTCCCGGCCGGTGCCGGCCCGGGTCCGGCACGATCTGCTGGTGCTGGTGAAGGAATCGCTCGCCAATGTCGCCCGGCACGCCGGCGCCCGGAGCCTCGCCCTGCAAATCTCGGCCGACGGTGGCCAACTCCGCCTGACCGTGCGCGACGATGGCGCGGGCTTCAACCCGGCCCAGGTCCACCGAGGCAGCGGGCTGTGCAACTTGCGCGAACGCCTGGACCAGGCGGGCGGTAACTTCACCGTGTCCAGTGCGCCCGCCCAAGGGACCGTCATCACCGCAGCGGTGCTGTTTGACGCACCGAAGGAAACCTGACAGATGGCGACACCTGATTCGGCCGGTGCCATCCGGCTTGCGGTCGTGGAAGACAACCACCCGTTCCGCCGCGGCTTGCGCGCGATCTTCGATCTGACGCCCGGCCTCGAGTGCGTGGGGATGTATGCGACAGGCGAGGAAGCGTTGCGGGAAATCCCGAAGGCAGCGCCGGATGTGGTGCTGATGGACATCAACCTGCCGGGGTTGTCGGGCATCGAGTGCACGCGAGAATTGAAGCGGCTCCGCCCGGCGTCGCAAGTGGTCATGCTCACGATCGAAGAAGACAACGAGCGGGTGTTCGCGGCCTTGCGCGCTGGGGCCGCAGGTTACCTGTTGAAGGTGGCCACGCCGGCCGAAATCCTCGAAGGCATTCAACTCGTGGCGCAAGGCGGTTCGCCGATGTCGGCGGTCATCGCGCGGCGCGTGGTGGAGTCGTTTCACGGGGCGAACGCCCCTTCCGCTTCGAAGGACGCGCTGAGCCAGCGGGAGATCGCGGTGTTGGAGGGCATCGCGCGGGGCAAGCGCATCAAGGAAGTGGCCGCCGAGTTGCAGCTTGGCGTAACGACTGTCCAAACCTATCTGCGCCGCATCTACGAGAAGCTCCAGGTCCACTCGCAGGCCGAGGCGGTGGCGAAGTTTCTGCGCTAACGTCCCGCGGGATTTCCGCCGCGGCAGAGAGTCAGAGGACCTCGAGGTAAAGTCCGCGGAAGTCCCCGGCTGTGACCGGCACCACGTTGGTCTTGTGGCACGGGTCTTCGACTGCTTGGGTAACGAGGGCGTCCAAATGCTCAGGCTTGACGCCGTGGTCGCGCAGCCTGGTGTTCAGGCCAAGTCGCGCCAGGAACTCGGTGAGGAACGCGATGGTTCGCCGATCGGCTTCGGGTGCGGAACACTTCAGGACATCCAGTCCGCACGCGATGCCGACGCGGCGATACAGCCCCGGCTTGCGCGCGGCGCAGAATTTCATCCCCGCCACCAGGCAAAGCGCGTTGGCCAGGCCGTGGTGCAGCCCGCAAATCGTGGACAGCGGATGCGCCAGCGAATGCACCACGCCGAGGTCCTTCTGGAATGCCACCGCGCCCATTGCCGCCGCGACCAGCATTCGGCCGCGGGCGTCCAGGTCGTTGCCATCGCGGAATGCGCGCGGCAACGCGTCCACGATCAGGTGGATGCCTTCCAGCGCAATGCCGTCGCACATCGGGTGGAACACCGGGCAGGTGTAGCTCTCGATGCAGTGAGTCAAGGCATCCGCGCCCGTGGCGGCGGTCAACTTGGGCGGCAGACCCACGGTGAGTTTGGGATCTAGAATCACCAGCTTCGCCAGCAACTCGGGATGGAAGAGAACCGCCTTCCGCTTCGTCGCGTCGAGCGTGATGACCGAGCTGCGGCCGACTTCGCTGCCCGTGCCGGCGGTGGTCGGGATGGCGATGAACGGCGCGAGGCCGGACCAGTCGGCCGGTTCGTCATAGAACCGGGCCAGATTGCAGTCCGGTCGTTTCGCGAGCAGGCGCGCGGCCTTGCCCGCATCGAGCGGACTGCCGCCGCCGATGGCGATCACGCCGTCGCAGCCGGCCTCGCGGAAAAGCGCGGCCGGCTCGCGGACGTCGCCCTCGATCGGATTCGGGTGGACGGCCGAGTACAAGAACCAATCCCGCCCCTGGCCGGCGGCGCCCAGAGTCTCGGTCAGGGCCTTGAAGGCTGATGTGGCGAGCAACCCCGCATCGGTGACGACCAGCGGCCGGCGCACACCAAGCCGCACGAGATGCGCGGGCAATTCGGCGAGTGCTCCCGGACCAAACAGGGTGCGCGTGGGAAAAGAAAAAGCGGTCAGGCTCATGGGAGAATTTGAAGGCGGTGGAACTCCGGTCGCGAAGCGCCGGCAGAAGGCGGCGAAATGGCCGAAATGCGCGGCACGCACGAAATTTTCCAACTCCCCGCGTCGAAGTCGAGAGCCAAACCGGTGGACCACTCCGCGGAACCGAACAGGCGAATGAGCGCGCGAACCGGTTTCAGAGTTCCCAGCCAGGGCGGTACTGGTAATGGAGCAGCGCGTTCGCGTCCGGCTCGTTTGTGACTTTCAGATTGGCCGGATCCCACTCCAGCCGCTGCCCGCCGAAGTGGACGCATACGCTGCCCAGCAGCACCGCCTCGGTGAGCGGCCCGGCGAAGTCGAAGTTCGACGCCGTCGGCGTGCCTTCTTTGCAGGCACGAATCCACTCCTCGTAATGGCCGATCGAGCGCGGCAGCGTTTTAGGTGGTCGCTGATATTCCTGGTTGCGCTTCTCCGGGATCAGGCGCGGGCGCTCGCCACCCCAGCCTTCCACCAGCATTTTGCCCTTGTCGCCCACGAAGATGATGCCGTCTTCGGGATCGAGGTCACGGTCGGGCTCCAACTCGTCCGGCCGCGCGGGCAGGATGCCGCCGTCGTACCAGTGCAGCTTCACGGGCGGTTGCTCGCCGCGGGCCGCGAACTGGTAATGCACAGAGCACGCGACCGGCACAGTCTCCTTGAAGACCGGCGTCGAACTGGCATAGACGCTCACGGGCGGCCCGAGTTTCAACGCGTCGAAAACCGGGGCGAGGTTGTGAATGCCCATGTCGCCCAAACCGCCGGAGCCGAAATCCCACCAGCCGCGCCACTTGAACGGCACGTAAGCCGGATGGTACGGCCGCAGCGGCGCGGGCCCGAGCCAGAGGTCCCAGTCCAGCGTGGCCGGCACCGGCGGTGTATCGGTGGGCCGCTCGATGCCTTGCGGCCACCAGAGCGGAAGTTTACCGCGGTGCGTGGGCCGGTCGGACCAGACGTGGACTTCGCGCACCGGGCCGATCGCGCCGTCGGCGAGCCATTCCTTGATGAGCCGGTTGCCCTCGAAAGCCATGCCCTGGTTGCCCATCTGGGTCGCGACCTTGGCCGCGCGGGCCGCCTTCGCCAGCGCGCGCGCCTCGAACACCGTCCGGGTCAGCGGCTTCTCGCAATAGACCGGCTTGCCGTGCTTGATCGCGGCCATCGACGCCACCGCGTGAATGTGGTCGGGCGTGGCCACCAGCACGGCGTCGATGCCCTTTTCCTTTTCGAGCATCACGCGGAAATCTTTGTGGCGCGCCGCTTTTGGATACTTCTTGAAGGCGCCGGCGGCGTTCGCCCAGTCCACGTCGCAGAGCGCGACGATGTCCTGGCTGCTCAAGCCCGCAAGGTCGTCGCCGGCCCGGCCGCCCGCGCCGATGGAGGCGAGGTTCAGGCGGTTGTTCGCGCCCAGGACGGTCGAGGAAGCGACGAGCGGGACGGCCAAGACCGCGGCGGATGATTTGAGAAACTCGCGGCGGCTCAGTACGCGGGTGTTGTTCATGGCCAAGGAATACGCCCGCCCGGCCCGGAACTCAATACGTGGGTGTTTCCGAACACCTGTTCCCAAGCCGCTTCGAAGCCCGCGACGCGGCTCTCCGCGCGCTAGCTCGGCACCGAGCGATTCGGCGCGCGCAGGCCAGATTCCTCGTGAAAAAACCTCGCCGATGGGTTAAAGAACAGGCAGTCACCAAGCCAAACCCTCCGCCGACCGCGTCCGAACGGAATCGGACCGCGCGCGTCGCGGTCGGAGGCCGGCGGCGGGGCAACCGGCCCGGGACTTGGTCTCGGGCCAGAGCGACTGACCTTATGAAGCATCACCTGAATGCGGTTTCCGCAAAACCTTGCCCGAGCAAGACGGCTGCTGAGTTCATGCGGCGTGGCTCCGCGGCATCGGCAGACGCAGTCTCGGCGGAAGCGGCACGCGCCGTTGCCTGCGCTTTTACCCTGATCGAACTCCTGGTGGTCATCGCCATCATCGCGATCCTCGCGTCGCTGCTGTTGCCCACCCTGGCGCGATCGAAGTATGCCGGCCAGCGCACGATGTGCGTGAACAACATCCGCCAGCAATACCTCAGCCAGATCCTGTACGCGGACGACAACCGGGGGCAGTTTCCCTTCCACGAAGACGTCAGCCCCGATTACCACCGCACCACAACCACCGGCAACCGGAGCATTGTGAATTGCCTGCGGGGGACTTATGTCCAGGACACCAAGATCCTCATCTGCCCGATCACCCGCCTGACCTTCGGCCGCGTCTGGTTGAACTACGACAGCATGACCAACTTCGCCGACAAGAGCACGAAGGACTACGGCGGTTGGGACACGACCGCGTCGATGGTGTACACGCCGTACATGTGGTTCGCGAACTTCACGGCCAATCCGGCCATGAAGTTCCTGGCGCCCGACGGCACGGTCAGTTCGAACCCCGAGGCCAACGAACCGGCCTGGCCCATCAGTGCGAACGAATGTGACAGCCGCCGCGCGTTCATCACGCACCGCATCAGCGACACGCCGGGCACCAAGCTCTGGGATGTGGGCCACCTGGGGAGTTTCGACGCGGGCAGCCAGAGCAAGCCGCTATGGGCGTTTTCCATCAGTCCTGACCAGCCGGTGGGCCAGGCCGACGGCAGCGTAGTAATCCGTCCGAAAGCCAAGATCAAACCCCGGGCCCGCGGCGGTCCCAGCTCGGACACGACGTACTACTATTGAAGTGCGGGGGGACCGTGCATCCGGATTCTCCCCGAGCCTGCCGAACGATGTTGGCGTCGGCTCACCTGAGATCGCTTCGGTCGCGCGGCCGATGGACCTCGCGGAGAAACCCCCAGTCCTCAATGTGCCCGG
>JAKANS010000202.1 GCA_021823625.1 bacterium
GCCAAGTGGTATATGGACCCCTGGTGTGCTGGCCGGCCATGTGGATCCGGTGTACCTCGCCAACTGGTCGGCCCATACTACACCAGATGGCTTCGTTCCGGCAAAGACGAGGAAATCATGTTGAGGATACACTCCATAGTCATCTGCGTACAGACCCAGCGCGAGGCTCCATTGGCGGAGGTTACTCCTGCACACTGCCGAGTCGGCAGCGCCCTTGGCGCGGGAGAGCGCCGGCAGCAGCAGGCTGGCCAGGATGGCGATGATGGCGATGACGACCAGCAACTCGATGAGGGTGAACGCCGTCACGCGGCCGATGTCTTGCCGCCGCATTGGTGCGGGCCAAACCGATGGCAGGGCCAGAGGTCTCCCCGCGGATCCACCAGGACAACGCCGCGGCCAGCGCCGCAAGGGAACCGGGAGTTGGCCTCCACGGAGTGCGGCGGCGGGATGAATTTGATGATGGCCTCGAAGAGCGGCTCCATCGTGCCCGAGACGTGCTCCATCTCCACTTTCGCGTAGCCGTCTTTCGCGCTGGCGTAGATGACCGGGAAATCCATCTGCTCGTCGGTGGCGTTAAGCGAGAGGAACAAATCCCAGACGAGGTCGAGCACCTTCTTCGGATTGGCGTTCTCGCGATCAATCTTGTTGATGACAACGATGGGCTTGGCGCCGGCTTCGAGGGCCTTGCGCAACACGAAGCGCGTCTGCGCCTGCGGGCCATCCGCGGCATCCACCACCAGCAGCACGCCGTCGATCATGTTCATGATGCGCTCCACCTCGCCGCCGAAATCGGCGTGGCCCGGGGTGTCCACGATGTTGATGTGGAAATTCTTGTATTTGAAGGCGGCGTTCTTGGCGCGGATGGTGATGCCCTTTTCGCGCTCGAGGTCCATCGAGTCCATGATGCGCTCCTCCTGGGAGACGGCCTGGTTGGCACGGAACGTCCCGGACTGCTTCAGCAGGCAATCGACGAGCGTCGTCTTGCCGTGGTCCACGTGAGCGATGATGGCGATGTTTCTGATGTGCTGCATAATCGATCGATCCCGACAAAACGGCATAAGATGACCTGCCCTGAACAAAGGTCAAGCGCGCGGTTTGGTCGGTTCGGCTGTTTGGTCGGTTTGGTGCCGTATTGAAATCGGATTAAACTTGTGCCGCGGGAGGAAGGTCGCTATCTGGAGGTTGTTTCCCACGGATGCGGCCCCGTCTATTGGTGGCTGGCGCGTGGCGTGCCACGCCACCGTTTGGCCAAGCATGGGAAATCAATCAGAAAGCAATGAAGCCTGGAAAGCAATCTGGAGGATTAAAGCAACCTGCCGGTCTGTTCATCGTGTCGATGGCGGGTTGGCAACTTGGCTGGTTGCCGATTACGATTTGGCTGGCCCTGCCCGGCTTCGTGGCGGCGACACTGCACGGTCAGACCCATCAGGATCAACTGATCCAAACATTCTCCATCAAGGAATCCTTTGGCGTCACACATCCGCGGCAGATCATCGACTTCGATTGCACCAACCAGGTGGACTGGCCCAACGCCTACATGCTCGGGCCTGGCGGTTCGGAGGTGCCTTACCAGGTGCTCCGCACTGGCAACTTGGCCGTGGAGGCGGACCTGCCGGCCGGCGCCACCAACACCTGGTCGCTCATGTGCGGCCATCCTCCGGCGGCCACCAATGCGGGAATGACCGTCGGTGAATGCGACACCTGGTACGAAATCGCCAACGGCCCGACCGGAATTCGGATTGCGAAGGCTGCGGCCGACCTGCGCCATCCGCCGGCCCCGGTGCAAGGGGTGCTTTGCCGCGACGGAACCTGGACCGCGCGAGGCACCAACGAACTCACGTTCCCGGTATTCCCCGGTTTGGTTCTGCCCACGAGGGCGACGAACATGGCGGTGCGTTTTGTCGAGCGCGGACCGCTCAAGGTGGTGGTCGAAGTGTCCTACGGGCTGTGGCGCGACGCCTACGTGTCCATCGAGGAAAAGGCCCCGGCCGGACCTGGGTTCTACCGCTGCACGATTGAAGTGCAGGCGGGCCAGCCGTCCATCCTGTTTGAAGAAGAGACGGACACCGAAGTTGCATGGACGCTCGACCTCCACGAGGGATTGCAGCCGACGCATGGACGCTACCGGGGACATCACTCCTCGTCGCGGGAATACGGCTACGAGGCGGATGGCCGCCAGTACCGCAATTCACACGAGCGCCCGCCGATGGATGCGTTTGTGGATTTCTCCTACGCCCATCCCGTTACGCTGGATTACGTCGCCAGTCCGACCACGCGGCCCCCGCTGGCGGTGTGGGACATCTGGATCGCCAACAGCGGCTGGTACTGGCAACTCTTCAACACCAATGCGCCGGCGGATGCCAACATCATCGGGATTTTCGCCGGCCCGCCAGCCCGCGCCTGGGGAGCGGCCAACAGTGGCGTGGGCATTGTCAGCGGACCGGCGGCGGTGACCGACTTGGTCACGGCGACCGATGCGGCCGGCAGCTTGCACGCCGTCTATCAGCGCCGGGACGAACTGTGGTATGTGAAATTCGACGCCGCGCTCGCCGCCGGCAGCCCCGAGCGCATCGCCGGCAATGTCGAGCATCCCGATCTGCTCGTGGCGTCGGAAGGGCGCGTGTCGGTGATCGCGTACGACCGGCTGGCCGAACGATTGGTGCTCTTTTCCAAAACGAACAGTGAGCCGTTCATTGCCGGTGGATTGCCGCTTCAGGAACCCGGGAAGTTCGCCCAGACCGATCCGTACGCCTATCAAGCGAGTTCGGGAACCAACGACTTCCTTGTTCTCTTTGGCGCCTACGATGGACAGACCGGTGCCCACCTGTTTCATCGATCTGCCGGCAATGCGCTTTTTGCATTTCGCTCGTCGCTTTCGGTGGATTTCGCGCGCCTCGTTTCGCGTCCGGCGTTTGTGGCGCTGCCAGACGGCAGTCTCGTGTTTTACTACACCTTCCCTAGCGGCTACTTGGCCAGGGCAACGATTCCTCCCGGTGCGACGACGTTTGGTGGAGCGAACGATGGCCGTCTTGATCCTTGGACCCTGAATTTCGGCGCCGCGGCAGACCCGGCAGGCAACGTGTTCGCAGGCGACCAAGCCGGCAACCTGAACTTCTGGACTCCGTCGGGCGGCTGGACCACAACTCCGCTGGGCCTCATGGTGGATCATCATGGGCAGGGGCCGAACCGCCGGTCGCTCGCCGTGTCCGCGAATGGCGACATGTTGGCAACCCATGGGAAGGCGTGGCCTTATTCGGAGCCGCGCCTCTACCGCCGGGTGGGCGGACAATGGACCGAATTTGCCGAGGCGCAGTCGCTCCATATCGCCGCGGCGCGCGTGCATTATCATCCGCACACGGATCAATTCATCATCGTCGGACGGAGCGATGGACAGTTGGCGGTCTTCGGATGGCGAGCGGGCGAAGCCGCGCCGCGGTTGATCCAGCGATTGCCTGAAACGGAGGCGCGCACCGCGGGCGTGGCGCTTTCGATCAACCGCGGATGTCCGGACGGCCGGTTCTTCCCGCGTGTGCGCTTCGCTTGGGGGCTGTTCGCCGGCGTCAAAGGCCAGGACTTGGCAGACCCCTGCCAGGTGCAGCCGATTGCCCGGCAAATGAACCTGCGCGCGGGCGTCAATCTGAACAAAGTGCATCGGCTGCACCTTGATTTCCCTGACCCGCCGCAAGGCTATGGCGGGCTGTTCATGGAGCCCGAGGCGTTGCAGCGCATCATTCAGAAGCTGCGCGACGACCCGCTCGGTCCGCACGGAAACGGGTACTATGGCTACTTGCACCGCGTCGAACCGTCGCTGGACCCGCTTTACGAGATGTGGGTGGACACGACCGGGCAAAAGGTCGCCGCGGTGGCGCAGGACATCGCCGGTCTCGCAACCGATTTGTTGGGTGAATTGATCAACGGCGATGGCGATTACAGCCCCCGCTTTGGATATTGGGGCGGAGGTTCGGAAATGAACCGGCGCGGGTTGTGGATTGACAGCGTGCTGGCCGAACCCCTCACCACCGCTCAGGACCGCGCGCGCGTCAAGGCGGCGGCGGCGCTGTTCGCGGGCGTGCTTTGGGATAACGACTTCGTGCCGCTGTTTGACGCGCACGGGCTGAACCTGGGTCAGCAGAACATGCAGGTCCAGCAGCATGGCTACCGTGCGTTTTACGCCCTGCTGCTCTCGCAGAGTCCCGATATAGCCGGGCACGCCGCAAGTGTGGAACAACAAACACTCGGCGCCTTTAACAGTCTGCTGACCGCGCATGGAGAGTCCATCGCTTGCCCGTCGTACACCGGACCCGGCATGGCCCCGTTGTTGAACAACGCCCTTCAGCTTCGCATGACAGGCGGCGTGGACGCCTTCGCTCAGGTCAGCCAACTGACGCGCTTTACTGATTTTTACCTGGGCTTGGTGACACCGCCTGAGTGCCGGTTCGGCGGTCTGCGCAAGCTGATTTCTTTGGGCGATGGCGCCACGCAAGCGCCGGATGTCCTGTTGGGACAGCTTGCGACCGGCTTTCGGAGCGCCGATCCCGAACTGAGCGCTGTGATGATGGGTGCGTGGGCGGAAGCGGGCAAGCCGCACTCTTCCTATTTTGGGAGCACACTGCTGATGATGGACGAGGAGGCGCCGCGCAAGGCCCGCGCGCTCCCGAGCGCCAACTTCCCCGGCTACTGCTCCGTGTGGCGCAGTGGTTGGGGCACACCGGAAGAAAACGCCCTGTGGTTTGTCCACGGCGACTATTACTCCGAACACCGGCACCTCGATCACGGCGGCATTGTGTTCTATGCGCTGGGCGCGCCGTTGTCGCTCGATTGGGGTTCCATGTATTGCCCGCACGTGGCCGGCGGCTTCATGCACAACCTCGTGGTAGCAGAGAGTGACGTGGGGCAAGCGTGGGACGCCGACAACGCGCCGTTGGAAAGCGGCCTGGCGTGGACGCGCGGCGCCCAAGAGGCGTTCACGGCCTTCGCCGCTTCCGGCCATTCGCGGGCCCGGTTCTCCGCCCCGGACGGAACGGCCTGGACACGCACCGTGTTCTTCCTGCATCCGAACGAAGCGTATCCCGTGGTCTTGCTGGCCGACGCGTTCTCGGGAACGAACGCTGAGGCGGCGAAAATTCTGACGCTGAATCTCATGGCCACCGGCGCTGTGGATACGCCTGTCGGCCTGGTCAGTCCGCCGCCGCGACGGAACTACTGCTACGAGGAACCCCACGAACTGCCCTCCGCCAGCGCACCGTTCTCCTTGCCGGCGGGCACGAACCGCTTCGGCTTCACGGGCCAGTGGTTGATTGACTGGGATCTCTACACCGTTGCGACAAACGCGCAGCAGGCGCTTGTCGGCAACTGGGGGCACAATTCGCATCCAACGCGCGAGGCGGACGAGTTCCAGCGTGCGCAAGGCCGGCCATTCGAGGAATCGCAGCACATCCTCCGGGTCCGCGGGCCAGGTCCGTTCGCGACACTCATCCTGCCCTTCCGCAAGGGCCAGCGGCGGGCGGACTTGACCGTGGCCCAAGAGGGCGGCCGGATCGTCGTGGCGACGGCCAACGATGCCACGACCATCGGGCCGGACTGGTATGCCTTCACCAACGCGCAACGGACCGCGGTGGCGAGCTTCGGCGCTCTTCCGGTCGAGATTCATGGCGTCCACCTGTCTGGCGGACCCACGGAATTAATCCTGGAACCGGATCGGCTCCTCATCACCGCACACGGAAGCAGCGGCGTGCGGGAAATTCAAGTGCCGGGCACATGGGCAGCCGTGCCGCCGCTGGTGGCCACGACCAGCGGCTTTGCTTTGGATTACTCGGGCGAGGCCCCGCTCCAGTTGGTTCTCGGCCACATTCCGCCGCCAGCCGTGGCCGATGGTTTGGTTGACGCGATTTCCCTTACCGGACCTTCCGGCTCCGCGTCCGGCTTCAATAACCGAGCCACGAAAGAAGCCGGTGAACCGAACCACGGCGGCTGGCGGGGCGGGCGCTCCGTGTGGTGGTCCTGGGTTACGCCTGTGTCCGGCCACTACGTGTTGAGCACCGCCGGCAGTGACTTTGACACGCTCCTCGGGGTTTACACCGGCAGCGCCATTTCCAATCTGACCCTGTGCGCCAGCAATGACGACGCGGCCACCAACGTCGTGACGAGCCAGGTGTCGTTCGAGGCGGTTGCGGGAACGACTTACCATTTCGCGGTGGATGGATTTCAAGGTGCGTCCGGCCACGTGCAACTGACTTGGAACACAAACGCAGCGCCCACCATCGCGGCAGTCCCCGACCAGTCACTGGACGAAGGCGTGCCGTGGACACTCACGGTTGGCGCGGTGGATGCCGATCCGCAAACCAACGCCTTGACGTTCACCTTGGGGACAAACGCCCCCGCCGGCATGAGCATCGACCTGCACTCAGGAGTCATCGCCTGGACACCCACGGAAGAACAAGGGCCCGGTTCGTACCAAGTCTCGGTGCTGGTTTCCGACAACGACACCCCGCCGCTGAGTGCCACCGCCACGTTCTCGGTGACGGTCAATGAAGTCAACCGGGTGCCCTTCCTCAAACCGGAGGGCCCGTACGACTTGATCGGCGTGGATGTCGGCGTACCGGGCAATCCCGTGGAACCGGGCTCCATTCATGTCCAGGCCGATGGCACCGCCGAAGTGCTGGCCAGCGGCAGCGATGTGTGGGGCAGTGCCGATGCCCTCTACTTCGCCCATCAGAAGGCGCGGGGCGGCTTCGACGTGCGCGTGGAGGTGGTTTCGCTCGAACCGGTGGCGTGGTTCACGCGCGCCGGGCTGATGGCGCGCGAAACCCTCGAAGCTGGCAGCCGCAATGTGGCGTTCTTCGTCAGCCCGGTCGGTCCGGCCCAGGGCGGCGGGTCGGGCGCCAACCAATACCTGGCCTCTTACCGTGCGGCCACGAATGCAGGAACCGCCGATTGGCCGGGCGCAGGCCGGCTTGACGGCGTGCCGTATCCGCACGCTTGGCTGCGGCTCACGCGCGTCGGCGATACATTCACCGCGTTTCGCGCGATCGACGGATCGAACTGGACCGTGTATGCGGAGATGCAGTTTCCAGGAATGGCGGAAGAATTGTTGGTCGGCCTCGGCACCTGCGCGATGGACAACCGGCCCGGGCAAAGCGCGCTGGCCCGGTACCAAAACTATCGGATTACTCCCTGGAGGCCAAGCGTCGTCCCCCCGCCACCAGTCGTTCTGCCGGAAAGCACGATTCTCGAAAGCCAAACGGTGATGCTCAGAATGGTGGCCTTTGACGCGGACCTGCCGGCCCAACAACTTGCTTTCGCTCTGGATCCGAGCGCGCCGGAGGGGGCGGCGATTGATCCGCTCACCGGGGCATTCTCCTGGACACCTGGCGAGGCGCAGGAACCCGGCACTTATACGTTCAACGCCATCGTGGCCGACAACGGATCGCCGCCAATAAAAGCCACGAACACGTTTACTGTCACCGTGAACGAATCGAACCGCCCGCTGGTCCTGCCGCTGCAAGCGGACCGCACGATGGATGAACTGACCCTGCTCACCGTGACGAACACGGCCAGCGATGCTGACCTGCCCGCCAATGCGTTGACCTACACGCTGGTCAATCCGCCGGAAGGCGCGGTCATTTCGGCGGATGGGATCATCACCTGGACCCCCTCCGAAGCGCAGGGGCCTTCGACGAATCTCTTTGTCACCGTCGTCACCGACACGAACGAGTTCGCGGTGAACGAAACCAGTCTGATCGCGACGAACAGCTTCACGGTAGTCGTGAACGAGGTGAACGTCGCGCCGGTGCTGACCCTGCCCGCCGATCAGGCCACAGACGAACTGGTCGCCTGGTCAGCCAATGCGACAGCGACCGACGCTGATCTGCCGGCCAATCCGTTGAGCTACGCGCTACTCGATGCGCCGGAGGGCGCCGTCATTTCGCCGGACGGGATCATCACCTGGACGCCGAGCGAAGCGCAAGGGCCGGGCGAGTATCCGATCAGTGTGCGGGTGTTCGACGACGGCGTGCCCAGTCTGAGCCACACGCAAAGCTTCACGCTCACCATCAACGAAGTGAACGTCGCCCCGGTGCTGCCGCCGCAAGCGGACCGCACGATGGACGAACTGACCTCGCTCACCGTGACCAACACCGCCACCGATTCCGACCTGCCGGCCAATCCGCTGAGCTACGCGCTGATTGAGGCGCCGCCGGGGGCCGTCATTTCGGCGGAAGGCGTCATCACCTGGACGCCCAGCGAAGCGCAGGGACCGTCCACGAATCTCTTCATCACCGCCGTCACCGATACGAACGAGCCGGCGATCGACGAAATCAACCTGAGCATGACGAATACGTTCACTGTGGTGGTGAACGAGGTGAATCTCGCGCCCGTGCTCGCCGTGCCGGCCAACGCCACAATTGATGAACTGGTCACCTGTTCGGCCAACGCCACCGCGACGGATGCTGACATTCCGGTGAACACGTTGACCTTCGAGTTGCTCAGTGGTCCAAGCGGACTCACGGTCAGCACTGGCGGCGCCATTGCCTGGACGCCGAGCGAAGCGCAAGGGCCGGGCGAGTATCCGATCAGTGTGCGGGTGTTCGACGACGGCGTGCCCAGTCTGAGCCACACGCAGAGCTTCACACTCACCGTCAACGAAGTGAATGTCGCGCCGCAACTCGCCCGGATTGCCGACTGTGGCGTGAGCGCGTGCCAGACCATCAGCTTCAACGCCTCGGCCACGGACGCTGATTCGCCCGCCAATGCGCTCGCGTTCAGCCTCGTCAATCCACCCGCCGGCGCCGCCATCGACGCCAACAGCGGCGCGTTCACCTGGCGGATTCCACTGTCGTTGACGGACACGACCAACTCCGTGACCGTGCGCGTTGTGGACGATGGTGCGCCAGCGTTGGAGGCCGTCCAATCCTTCAACATGGTCGTGCAGCCGCTCCGGCCGATCGTGCTGACGCCACTCGGCTTCGCGTCGGATGGATTCCAATTGAGCGTCACGGGGCTGGTCGGGTCCGAGTACGTATTCCAGCGAAGCCACGACTTGAGCAACTGGACCAGCTTCCTCACCAACACGCCCACGTCACTGCCCTGCAACGTCACCGACACCAACGCGGCCTCCGGCAAACAGTTCTATCGCGTGCTGATTGGGCCGTGATGGCTGCGTCCGGCTTGTCGCCTCGGCGTGTCCACGAGGTGGTTGTGGCATTCATGGAAATCTGATCCCGACATCGAGTTCACGTTGGCGTCGGTTGTTGAGTGCGGCCGATTCACCACCGGCATCACTCCCTTCGTTCAGCGCGTATGCATGAAGGTGTTTCTTGGCTCCAATCCAGGTCGCTCACGCTGCGGGCGGCACGTTCGGAGTCCCGCCTTCAGGCCGGGACTCCGGACCGATCTCAGCCCCTTCCTCGCCTTCATGCATACGCGCTGGGACGATCTGTAGGCACCGAATTTCGTCTGGCCTTGGGCGCTTCAACGGATCGCTCTTCCGGGATCGTTGTGGGTCAGGCTCAAGCTTGCCGCAGAAGAACAGGATGCGGTTGCGGAAGTTTTCAAAGCTGCGGAAGCCGCGCGCATTGTATTCGATCGGTTGGATTTTCGAGTTCAC
>JAKANS010000203.1 GCA_021823625.1 bacterium
CGTACATGGCGATGGCGATGCCCCACTGTTTGCAGTTGCTCGCGCAGAGCGTGCGTTTGGCCTTGGCCTTGGCCTGCGCCAACGCGGGCAGGAGCAACCCCGCGAGGATCGCGATGATGGCAATGACGACGAGCAGTTCGATCAAGGTAAAACCGGTTCCTCTCCGGACTGCGGTGGTGGGTTGGAAGCGTTTCATCACCGTTTTTTGTTGGCTGACTTGCGAATCAGGCTACCGGATGTCACCGGCAAAGTTAAGGGTGGTTTACTGTGACCGCAGGCGGAAAAACTGGGTGACGTCAGTCGCGTTGAAAAGGAGTTCATTGTTGGGGGGATTGGTGGCAATCGGCGTCCAAGCGCCGCTGGCAAGATTCGTCCGTCCTTCCAAGACGAAACCGCTGACTCCCGCCGGCCAGGAGACTTGGACCGTGCCAGTGCCAGTCTGGCTGATACTTAGGGTCGGTTGCGTGACGGTGGCTACCTGCACGAGAACGAGACCATAACGCCCAGTCAGATACGTGTTGACGGTCTGTATGTCCTCCGCGGAGAGCGCATGGTCATAGATGAGGAGGTCGCCCAGATTTCCGGCGAACTGGGTGGCCAGGTCGTCGCGGGAACCGATCCGCAACGGGGTGCCCGCGTCCAGGGCACCGTATCCGAAGGAGCCGGTCCCGATCATTTGGCCATCGGAATAAAGCGTCGCCTGCGAGCCTCGCACGGTGAATCCGCCATACAAAAACTGGTTGGCCGCCAGGGGAGCCGCGCTAGCCACGCCGTCTTGGCCGTCGTTATTGCCGCGCAGGACCGTCATGGTGCCGCCCCGCGCAACGTAAAAGTTCCACGGGCGAGGCTGGCCGGCCGAGGTCTTGGTCCACACCGCGCGGTCGGTCGCAAAGTCGGCGAAGCGACCCGCGAAGAAGGAGGAAATCTCGGCTCCGAGCGTAAGGCTTGCCGAGGTGACATCCAGATACCGGGTGGTCCCATCGAATTCCAACACCGGCTTGCCCGTCTGGGTGTCCACTCCGAGTCGCGGGGCCAGGGTGGAATCCGTTTGGGCGGCGGCGTTGCCCTGGCCGGATTGATCCGCCCAGGCGGCTACGGTCCCGTCGCCATTCGTGGTAACGCCGGTGTCGGCCTTGAGCCAGAGCACCAAGCCCGAGGTTGGCGGGGCCGTGACGGGGCTGGCACCGGTCACCGTCACCACGACCGGTGCCGAAGTGCCCACGGCGCCCTGGGCGCTGGTCGCCCGGGCTTGAAGGGTGAGGGGGCCCGGGGTCAAGACCTGGAGGAAAACCTGATAGGGCGGGGCCGTTGGGGAGGCGACCACGCTGCCGTTGGCGAGAAAGACCACGCTGCTAATCGGGCTGTCCGGGGAACTGGCCTGGGCAGCGACGCTGAGCAGCCCCGGCACGGCGGCCGTCGAGCCGTCGGTCGGGCTGGTGAGCGTGACCACGGGCGGCCGGTTGGCCAAGCGCACCAAGAGCAGGTTATATTTCGAGCTCAGATACCCGAGCACCTGACTGCGCTCGGTGTCGGACAGGGCGTGACCAAATACGAGCAATTCAGCGATGTCGCCTTTCATCTTGGTGAACAGGTCATCGCGGGTGCCGATCTTCAGGGGCGTGCCGCCATCGGCGAACGATGCGGTGATTTGGCCGCTGCCGTTGGCCGCGCCGTCCAAATAGTGGGTTGCGGTGGTTCCCGCCATTTCAAATCCGACGACGAGGTAGGCGCCGGCAACGAGGGGCCGGGTGCCGTCAACCGAGCCGGCGCTGCCCGCGCCGTTGCCACGAAAGAACCGGGGAATGCCGCTGCCGGGCAGGAGGTAGTGATCGACTGAGGCGGGCTGGTTGCCGAGGGTCTTGGCCCAGAGCGCCCGGTAGTTGTTGAAGTCATCATAGCGGACGACGGCATAGGAGGACAGGTCGCCGGCGAACTCGATGCTGGGCGCGTCGGCCGCTTCCAGATACTCGTCAACCCCGTTGAATCGGACGGCCGGTTTGCCGTTGATGGCATTGGGGACGAGCCGTGGCGAAGCGGCGACCTGCAGGGCGTTGTTGTTGTTGCCCGAATTATCGTCCCACGCGGCCACGGTGCTATCGCTGTTGGTGGTGACGCCCGCATCGGCTTGCAACCAGAGCCGGAGGTCGTTGGTCGCCGGCGCCTCCGAACCGGAGCCGGTCACCGTCAGGACGATCGGGGCCGAGGTGGTTTGAACGCCCCAGTTGTCTGTGGCTACAGCAGCGAGGGTGACACTGCCCGGGATCAGCAAGTCAATATTGACCTGGAACGGACTGTTGGTTACCGAAGTCAGAGGCCGTCCGTTGGCCAGCAAATCGACCCGCGTGACCGCGCCGTCGGAATCCGACGCCGCCACAGCGAACGAAATGGTGGCGGGAGCCGCGATGGAGGCGCCGTTGGTGGGACTGGTGATGGCGACGACCGGCGGTTGGTCGGCGTTGAAGGCTTGGGCTAGGCCGTACTTGCTACACAAGTAGCTCGCCGTGTTGCTCCGGTCCGTGTCCGACAGGGCATGGTTGTAAATGAGGATTTCGGCGATGTCGCCCGCCATCTGGGTTCCGCCATCATCACGGCTGCCAATGCGCAGGGTCTCGCCGGCGCTCGCCGGGGTGTTGGTGATCGTGCCGGTGCCATTGGCCGCAAAGCCGAGGTAATGCGCAAGGGTCGTGCCGCCGGCCGTCAAGCCGACGGTGGCAAACTGGCCGGCCGGTGCCGGGTGAATTCCGGCCACCGGCCCGCCATACGCGGTGCCGTCCCCGCGGAAGGCGTTGGGCACCCCGCCCCCCGGCGAGAACCACCAGTCGAGCGGGGCAGCCACCCCACCGGAGGATTTGGTCCAGAGCACACGGTAGGAGGCGAAGTCGGTGAACCGCGCCACGACGAAGGTGGAAAAGTCGCCGGCCGTGAAGGCGGTGCCGGCGTCAGGCACCTCGAGGAATTGGTTCGCGCTGAACTGATTGGTACCGAAGCGCAGCGCAGGCTGTGCGTTCACCACACTGGGCACCAGCAACGGCGCCACCGTCGGATCGCTTTGTGCGGCGTCATTGCCCTTGCCGGATTGATCGGCCCAACGGGTCACCAACCCGTTGCTATTGGTCACCACGCCGGCATTCGCGCGCAACCATACGCTCAGTCCGCCGGCCACGGGCGTCGTCAGCGCGGCGCCGGTCACGGTGATGGACACCGGAGCGGAAGTGGCCATGAGACCGTTGGTGGACGCCGCCACGACCGCCAAGGTCAGGACTCCTGGATTCAGCGACCCCAGCTCGGTCTGATACGGGCTCTGGGTCGCACTGGAAAACAGGATCCCGTTGACCAGCAAGTCCACGCGCGCCACAGCGCCGGTGGGAGAGGCATTGATGCTGACCGGGACGACGCTGGACACGGCGACCGTGGTTCCGTTCGTGGGCAAGGCGATGCTGACGACGGGCGGACGCTTGAAGTTCAACGCGTACTCGGCATGGAGGTAGGCAATGACAGCGTTGCGGTCGGCGTCCGACAGCGCCGGTTGGTAAATCAGCACCTCGGCCACGTCTCCCTTGAGTTGCGTGACCAAGTCGTCCCGCGACCCAATCCGCAGCGGCGTCCCGCCGTTGGCGGGGGTGATGGTGTAAGTGAACTGCCCGTTGCTGAGGTCATCCAGGTACTGGTCGAGCACCCCACCGCCCCAGGTGAAGCCCAGGACATTATAGACGCCGACGGAGGGCGCCGTCGTGGCGGTGAAGCCGGCGAAGGCGGTCCCGTCGCCCAGCCAGAAATAGGTCTGTCCGGCGGAGGCGCTTTGATTATTCCACCAATCGAACGGGGCCGGTTTGTTACCCAGCGTCTTGGCGAGGACGCACCGGTACGTGCTCAAATCGGCGTAACGCGCCACCGTGAGGATGGTCACGTCGTCCGTCAAGCCAGCGATGCTTGCCGAGTCCGCGACGTCCAAGAATCGGGTGGTGTCGCCCGGAAAAGTTACCACGGCGTGACCGTTGAGCACCCCTGGGACCAGCGACGGGGCTTTGGTGGGGTCCGGCTGAACGGCATTATTGCCTTGTCCAGACTGGTCCGCCCAGGCGCTCACCAGCCCGGCGGCATTGGTGGTGACGCCAGCATCGGCCTTCAGCCAGAGCTGCAGGCCGTGGGTGACCGGCAAGGACTGGGCCGCGCCGGTGAAACAAGCCCCAATGAGGGCAACCGCCAGCACACAGGGCGACGAACGCATATTGGTTGGCTTCACGCTTGTAAATATGCGGCAGCGGTCCACCAACAAACAATGCACAAAATGCCAATTCAAATGCACTTTTTGACACACCACCTCCCTTCGCTTACTTTCTGCCCGATGCGCATCATCCGCCATGTCTCCACCTTCGTTCTTCCGCTATCCGCCGGTGAGCGACGCTGACCGGCAGTGGGGCCTCTACGTCACGACGGTGGGCAGTAGCTGGTGTGAACCGCGGGCACCTTATCCGCCAGCACCGCACCCGGCGGGCTACCATTTCATCTGGGAACGGGGGCGCATCCTTTCGGAGTTTCAGGTCATTTACGTCACCCGCGGAGAAGGCACGCTCGAGACGAAGTCCGCGGGCACGTGGACCGTCCAGGCCGGGCAAGCGTTCCTGCTCTTTCCCGGCGAATGGCATCGCTATCGCCCCGCCCCGCAGGAAGGATGGGACGAACACTGGCTGGGCTTTGCCGGTGGTTACGCGGAGCGATGGCTCCAGCAGGGCTTGATCTCCGCGCGTCGCCCCGTGTTCAACGCCGGCTTGGACTCAGATCTGATGGCTGCGTTTATCCAGGCGATTAACTTGGTGAAACAAGAATCGTCCGGATTTCAGCAGAGCCTCGCGGCGTTGGTCTTGGAGATTTTGGGGCGCATTCATGCCGCCGAACGCACCACGGAGGTGGGGGCGAACGAGCTTCGCAAGGTGGTATTGGAAACCAAGCTTTATCTGGCCGAGCGCCTGGAAGAGTCCATCGACTTACCGGCCCTGGCCGCTCACCTCACCGTCAGCTACAATACGCTGCGCCGGGCATTCAAGCTGCACACTGGATTTTCCTTGCACCAATACCAACTCGAACTCCGGATCAGCAAGGCTAAGCAACTGTTGGAGGGCACGTCCCTGGCGGTGAAGGAAATCACCAGTCAGCTTGGCTTCGAAAGCCCTTATTACTTCTCGCGGCTGTTTAAGAGGCGGATCGGTCTGTCGCCAGAGGTTTGGCGTCATCAAGCACACGGCGGAAACCATGTCCCGGACGCCCCCCCGCCGCCCGGCCCCGTGTAACTCCGCCAGTGTAAACCCAGAGAGCTGTTGAATGGCTCCAGGGACACGCCGGGGGCTTCTGGCAGCCCGCGCTGGGAATGAACCCCGCCGGTCTTCATCAGCTACCGGCGAAACTGGTTTCCCGCGCCAGGGCAAACCGCTAGCCTCCGGGGCATGAAGACCAAGCCCCTCCTCACGCTGGTGGCCCTGACCACCGTGTTGCCGGAATTGTTCTCCGGCAGCACGCTGCTCCCCAGCTTCATTCTGCGGCCCGGACTGGTGCTCTTCCTCGCGCTCGGCTACGGCGTGTCGGTCTTGCTGGTGCGCGAACTGTGAATTCGCGGCGGCGGTGGCCTGCTGGGGCGGTTTCTGATGGGCCTGGGCCATTCGCTCTTCAACGAAGGCCTGCTGGCCAAAACGCTCGTCGTGGCCCAGAATCTGCCGATCAATCGATGCGACCACTACGGCTACTGGCTGGGGCTCAGTTTTCCGTGGATGGCGGCCATAGCCGTCGGGCACGCCGGCACGTCGGTGCTTTTCCCCATCATCCTGACGCATCCCCTGTTTTCTGAGGCCGCCCCGGTGCCCTGGGTGAAAGGCTGGCTCGCCGTGACGATCGCCGTCTTGTTTCTATTCCTCGGCAGCTCCGGGTTCCTGCATCCGTCGGAGAAAGGCGTGACCGGGACGCCGGCCCAACTGGTTGAACTGTTCGCGCTGATGGTGACTTTGTTCGTGCTGGGCGGCATTTTCCGGGGCCGGCCGCCGGGCCAGGCCCTCACCTGGACACGGAAGCCGTTCCTCCTTGGGCTCAGCGTCATCGTGCCTTTCTGGGGGGGCGTCTTTCTGGCCGCGCGCAAAGTGCCGGTGGTCCTTTTCTTTCTGGCGCTCGCGGCGGTGGTGATGTTCTACGCCTGGCAGTTGCGGCGGCGTGTGTCCTTGCCGACCGGCGGGTCGATGCAGTCGTTGAGGCAGAACACCGAACTGTTGTCGTTCATGCCGAAACGCTGGCGGCCGCCCTCCGTGCCGACCGGCCGGTAAATGTGGCCGGGCTTGGGTGGTTGCTCGGCCATCGCGCGGGCAAGGGATTGCTCGGGCTTGAACGCGAGGCGGTTGTACAGCGACCGGTCCGGAGGGATGCCTTCGTCGGGAACGACCTGAGTCGTCCGTCCCAGAATGCGGGCCCGCACCAGGTCTCGCCTTGAGAACTTCAAGCCCATGCGATCTGCCATCCGCAACTCGCCGTCCTCTGCAGAGGCCACCATCACCCAGTTCGCCGAAAGGACGTTGCTGCCCGAGGCCACGAGTGCCGGGTCGAAGCTGAAGCCGGCCTCGACCGTCCGCACGGTCGCCACTGTCCGGTCGAACGTGTTCACATTCAGACTCTGGTGTACCAGAACCGGGCCTGGACGCCGGAGGGTTTGCTCTCGGTCGTGGACCGCCAGCTTCCATCCGGTTGAACTTCCGCCCCCTGGCACAGCGCCAGTGGCGAAAGCCGGTTAACGAAGCCGTTGAAGGTTTCCAAACGGCCATCCCAGACCTGTTTCTCTCCGGAACAGCCCCACTCGATTTCGACTTCGGTCTCCCGCCACACCGAATCCGTGTACGTCTCCAACTTCTCCACTTTCGGCGCGGGGCCGTCGAACAGCAGCCGCAGCTTCATGGTGGTGCGGTACTCGGCGTTGAAATCCTTCAAGTTGGGAAATTCGTTCAGATGCACGTGCCGGAAGGTATAGGTCCACGTCTTGCCGTCCGGCTGGAAATACACGTCCGCGTCGCGCCACTCGCCGCGCGGTACCAGTCGCCGAGTTCCAGCCACCCGGACTCGCTGGCGCCGGACGGCTGGTCGTGCGGGATGTGACGCTCGGGCCAGACCGAATGCCACCATTGAAGCCGGAATTGGGCCGGATCGGGCGGCGCCTCGGCAAAGGGGACGACCACACGGAAGAGGTCGCGCGGATCTTCCCAAAAGATGCCGATGTCCTTGCCGTCTGCCCAGGACGTGCGCTCGCCCCACGGCGCGACATCCACCGGCGAGCCGACGGTGGAGGGTAAGGTTGGTGCTCCAGCCTTCAGCGGCCGAAGCGGTTTTAGCGAGCGCCAGGCAAAGCGTTGCGCCAAGGATTGATGGCGATTCGTCGTGCCAGGCCCATGATTCGCTGACAGGCGCGCGAGTCGGGCAGGACAGGGGAGGCTGACCGAAGGTTCATGTTTTGTGGCGCAGGCCCGCTGGACCTGCGGAATGCCGGTTCAATTTACTTTCGCCCGGCCCAGCGGTCCGGACACCACCAGGCAAACGGTCAAAGGGACAATTGCCGTTTCGCCGCGCGGATGAAGTCGGGATTGGTGCCGCAGCAACCGCCGATGAAACTGGCGCCGGCGGCGACCAGCGCCGGCACGTGGCTGGCGAATTCCTCCGGCGTGGTGCGATAGACTACTTTGCCATCGACCATCGCCGGCAGGCCGGCATTCGCCTTGATCCAGATCGGCAGGGCGGTCGCCGCTTTCAAGCGCCGGCAGACCGGCACGTAGCGTTCGATGCCCACGCCGCAGTTTGCACCGATCACGTCCGCACCGGCGGCGGTCAGTGCTTCGGCGACTTGCTCGGGCGTGGCCCCCATCATGGTGCGATCCTTGTCCCTGCCGGCGTCGAACACCATGCAGGCCACGACCGGCAGGCCGGTGGCCTTGGCGGCGGCCAGCGCGGGCAAGGCTTCATCGAGATCGGACATGGTCTCGATCACGATGCCGTCCGGTCCGGCCGCGGCGATGGCCTGGGCTTGTTCGGTGAAAACGGCGCGCAGTTCCTCCGCCGAGGTTTCGCCGGTCATCAGCATTTTGCCGGTGGGACCAATCGAGGCGAACACCGCTGCCCGACCGGCGGCCGCCGGTTGCGAAATTTCCACACCCCGGCGATTGATCTCGGCGACCCGGTCCGCGAGACCGTGCCCGGCCAGCCGAAGCCGGTTCGCACCAAACGTGTTCGTCAGAATGATCCGGCTGCCGGCCTCGACGTAGGCGCGCGCGACTTCGGTGACCCGTTCCGGGTGCGAGAGATTCCAGGCGTCGGGGAAGTCGTCGCTGGTGAGGCCGCGGGCCTGGAGTTCGGTGCCCCAGGCGCCGTCGGTGAGCACCGGTCCGCCGGCCAGCAGTTTTTCAAGGAAGGCGTGCATGGCGTGGCGGCGGGAGCGGTGGCGGCTCAGGCCTTGCCCAGCGCTTTCTTGACCAGCGTGACCGCGCCGGGCGCGTTTTCGCTGAAGCCGTCGGCGCCGATTTCGTCGGCGTAACGCTGGGTGATCGGCGCGCCGCCGATGAGCACCTTGACCTGGTTGCGGATGCCGGCGGTCTTGAGCGCCTCGATCGTGTTCTTCATCGAGGGCATGGTGGTGGTGAGCAGCGCCGACATGGCGACCACGTGGGCGTTCTTTTCTTTCACGGCGGCGACGAACTGCTCGGGCGAGACGTTCACGCCGAGGTCGATCACCTCGAATCCGCCGCCTTCGAGCATGGCCGCGACGAGGTTTTTGCCGATGTCATGCAGGTCGCCCTTGACCGTGCCGATGGCCACGCGGCCGACAGGTTCGCGACCGCCGGCGATGAGCAGCGGGCGGATCAATTCCAGCGAGGCCTTCATGGCGCGGGCCGAGATCAATAACTCGGGCACGAAGTACTCGTTGCATTCGTAGCGCCGGCCCACCTCGGACATGGCGGGCACCATGTGATCGTTGACCAGCGCCAACGGATCCACGCCGTCGGCCAGGGCTTTTTCGGTGATTTCGCGCGCCGCCTTGGCGTCACCGCTGATGACGGCTTCGGAGAGGGCCTTCAGGTCTTGCATAGACATGCTCGGTTATAGTCACAAGGTGTTGACCCGCGGAGGCTGGCAGTTGTGGGGGCCAAAGTCAATGCAGCCTGCGCGTTCGAGCGGGAATTCTCAGAATATTCTTCCGCGCCGGTGATTCGAGTTTCGAACGCCACGGCGTCGAAAAACAGCGGAAGCTTGTCAGGGTGCCGGGCTTGGTTTACCACGGTGCCGGCTCCTGCGCGAAGACTTTTGGGTGTGCGGCGGCCGATGTCATGACGCGAAAAAACGCCAGTTCCTGCGGTGGTTCTTTGCCTGCCTTGATCCCATGAATACCTTCCTGTCCCGTCGTCGGTTCATCGCGAACTCCGTCCTTGCCGGAGCCGTCGCCGGACTGACCACGGCGACCGCTAACAGCCCGTCAAAAAAGTCGCCCGGGGGAGTGAACATTTAAAAGGGGAGAGCGTCCAACGAGGAACTTCATTATGGCGCTGGGTCGACGCACCCCCAAACAGTCCGAGTTGTTCGTGGCCAC
>JAKANS010000204.1 GCA_021823625.1 bacterium
CCCGCCGAACTGTGCCGCACCTTGTTCCGCACCTTTGATCAGGTTCGTCGGCATCCCGAAGGAATCGAGGGACTACTGGCTCCATTCTTTTGAGCCGCATGTCGAATTATTTATGCGCGGACATATACCACGGCAAACAGGATGAGAAGGTGGGGTACACGCAGTCCTTCATGATCCTAGGGGAACAGCCCGACCGCTTGCCGGTCGTGACTCACCGCTGCTCCGACCGCATCATGTTCGCGGAGAAGCCGTGGGAAATGCCGCACAAATTCCCAACACCGTGCGTATTCATCACCGGGTTGATCGGCCTGGCCAAGCAGCCGGACCGCCTGCTGGCGAGTTACGGCGCCGCGGACGAAAGGGTGGCCATGGCCGTCTTCGTTCGTTCCCGGCTCATCACCCATGTGCGGCGATTCGACGGCCAGGGAAAGCGGCGCGGAATGAGGGCCGGTCAGCGGCGAAGCGAGCCACCACGCTCGCGCCGCTGACCCGTCAGGGCGGAGCCGGCCCGCCCGGAGTGTCATCTGAGCCTCGCGTGTTGCGTTAACGGTGTTAGCACCACGCCGACAGGGACCTCGGCGATTTCGCCGCTCCCTTTGTTATCAGGCCGTTAGCGTGGCGAGTGGCTGTTACCGTGGAGCATGGGACAGTCTCCGACCCGGTTTGTTTGCACCGTAGGTGCATCTGGTGTGGGGGGTGAGAGGGGGGTGGAAACGGCCTCATAGACCGTGGAGGTTTCCTGGGCTTGGCGAGGGGCGCGAGGGGCGCGAGGGGTGGCTGGAAGGATTTTGGACTTCGCGCATGCGTTGTGGCTGAGTGTGGCAAGAGCACGGTCGCTGAGATGGCGCTGCGGCCAACAGCACGCGGGCGCATGGGGTCGAGAAAAGGAGCAGCGCAGAGCTACGCGAAGGGGGGCGGAAAGCTTGGGGGAATTTGGACAAGGGTCCGGTGCCGGCGAAACCGAACCTGACTGGTGAAGAAGGCCGCCGGACTCGCGCCCGGCGACCGAATCGTTAAACGACCTGAGGCAAGCTGAGTGGAGTCGGGAGGGGCGTCGGCGCAGATGGCGTGCCGGTGCCGGCCGCAGAGGCGGATTCGGCAGTCAGCTCTGGGCGTTCGGTTATGTCCTGTGCCGGGAGCTTTCCCCGGATGTAATCGGCGGCGCGTTGGCCTGCGGAAGCCGCCCGGACGATCAAGCGGTTATCGCTCTTGAGTGCCTTCGTCCAGCCGTCGATGTAGCTGGCCTGGAGTGCCTCGGTGGACAGGCTATTGATGCCAGCGAAGGAGCACAGGAAGGCGGCACCGAACTCCGCCACGAGCTCTTCGAAGGAATAGCGTTCAACTCGGTCGCCCTCAAGTTCGCTGAATCGGTTCAGGCGCTTGGGGTGACCGGTGGAATGCGCCAGCTCGTGAAAAAGCGCGGCGTAGTATTCGGCTCCGCTTTCAAACTGGCTCAAGTGAGGCAGTGTGATGGCGTCGATGCGGGGGCTGTAGGACGGCTCCCGGCTCGCCGTGTGAAGTATTCGCGGCTTGTCGGGCATGACGGTTACCATCCGGTCGGCGACATCGAGGCGCCCGTTTGCCCGGTTGGGGACATCGTCGTCGGGCTGTGCCACGCCTTCGACTTGGTTCAGGTTAAAGACAGCGCTCGTGAAAGCAACACACGGCGCGAGGTTCTGCCTGCCGGTTTTCTCTGCCAACTGCTTAAGATCCTCCGGCGTGCGCCATTTCCAGAAGATAACAGGGGTGGCCCTCTCGCCCTTGCGGACGTAGCCGCCCAGGCGCTGCGCTTCGCGGTACGTAACCCAGTAGCGCGAAGAGTAACCCGCACTGCTGAGGACCAGTATGTTGACTCCGCGGTATTCCCTGCCCGTGGTCAGGCTCTTGGGAATCCCGGTTTCCCAAGTCCGGCGCCACGGGGCAACTCCGGTCTCCAACTGCTTCAGAATTCGGTCGGTAACGGTCTGGTAAATGTTCATGGTCGGTTCTCCTTGTGGAAAGGCCGCCGACCGAACGCCGGCGGCAAAACGGATAGTACTCCTCAGGCAGCAGCAACGTTGTCGCCGAACGGTCAGCCTCGGTGATAATCCAGAACTTCGTTCCGTTGCGGTCCTGGTAAGCCGAGAGCAGCCGGAAGCCCTCCTTCAGCGATAGTGCGTTCTCTGCTGCATCTGCCTGGCCGACGTCGCCGCAGTCGCCTTGTGCGTGTCGCTGCAGCGAGACATAGGCGTCCTCGGGATGCAAACGGTCCAGGGCGCCGCGCGTCACAACGATCTGGCCCAATGGGAACAAGCCTGTCAGCGGATTTTTGTTCATGCTTACCTCCTAAATGTTTCGCCCCAGCCTCCCTGGCGTTTTTCCCCCTAGGGGGCGGGGTGTTTTCACCCTTCCGTGCAACACCCCGCCCCCAGGGGAAAAAGGACAGAAATACAGCCAGCCCGAAGGGCTGACCGCTGAGGATCAGGGCGGAGTCAACGCGGTAGCAGCGGCACGGGAATTCAAGGGCAAGGCATGACAGGTCGCATCAGGGCTTGCGACTCCTCAGGAGAACGAAAAGACACGGTCGGTCAGGAGATGACGGGGCAGTGAGGCGACCTGGCGTGACTTGCGAATTCCCGTGCCGCGCCGCGTTGCGGAGCCGAACAATGGCACGCCCGCAGGGCGTGGCGATTCTGACGGAGTCGGCAGCTCGGCAGGATGTTGGCACCCGCTTACCGACCGGACGGAGCCAGATGACGCGTTGGCAAAGTGGAATCGACCCGGCGTCACTGGCACGCGGGGTTCGCATCTATTGTACGCTCAGCGGCAAGGCGATCCGCTCGCCGCAGTCCGCTTCTTTGATTGAAGCCCGGCAGAGTCGCTGCAAGAGAAGGCAAGAGAATTCAAGGGAAAGACAACATAGGCCGTGTGGCGATGACTGAGGAACAACCAATCCGACGGCGTATGGCAGAGCTTGCGGAGCCCAGCGGTCAGGCTATCTGGTGTGACTCGCAAGTTCCGCGCCTTGCCGCGTCGTGGAGCCCGCGTGCGATGCGTTCAGTCAGGCGCCTGAGGACTGAGCAGGGTTCGGCGGGCAAAGACGAACAGGTGGCTACGGTTCCAACAATTTCATTCCGACCAGGACCGGCCCCAATTCAATCAGCAGGTGCTGGGCTTCCTTGACTTTCTCGACTTCCTCTGGGTACCTCCTCCAGAGGTTTGGACCCCCCTTCAACTTCCAGCGAGGCCGTGCTGAGTCCCTTCCAGTGCAAGCCATGTCCACGAGTTTTCCGAGCCCGGCCAAGGTTGGGTCAAGGGCGCCAAAACTCTTAAGTCGGGTGTAGGAGTGTGGTTTCTTGTCTATGGCCATGGGGGGGGGCTTGATCTGCCAGTATCCTGGCGTAACGAAAGGGGCGAGCTTGGCTTGGAGCTCGGGCTTCGAGGCTTTCTCCCGTAGCGCAATTCGCATGGCCTCGTCTTCCCGCTGGATCGCTTCGACCTGCGCTTTGGTGTCCTCAACTTTGTTCTTGGCCAGCCGGACCACTTCTTCGCGCTCTTGTTTGGCCTTGGCCTCGTTGGCTTGGACCAGAATGTTGGTGGCCTTCAATCTGGCTTCCTCTATGATGCGCTGGGCCTCGGCACCGGCGACTGCCTCCGTGGCTTCCCCTTTGGCTTCCGTGGTCTTCTCCAGGATGGCGCGTTGACGCAGCGCGGACTTCGCCTGAGTGAGCTGGTTAATCGCCGACTCCAGGGTTGGAGAAGTTGGGGTTAATGCGATGCTCGCAACCTTGATCTTGGACTCCTGCACCAACGCAGTCAGGAGGGTCTGGGCCTCCGCCGTCTCCCGCAGCTCCTGCTCAGCCCACAGGGCTGCATTCTGAGCGGTGACAGAGAGGTCAGCGGTCGGTTGATAGGTGGTGCCCAAGGCGCCGAGCAATTGTTGCTCGATTCGCCGGGCGCCTTCGAGCCTGCTAATGATATCCGCGTTGGGGGCCAACGCCGGTAACGTCGTTTCATAAAACCGCCGCGCCTGGGCCACCAAGTCCGGGTGAAGCGCGATTGCTCGGCCAGTGTCGCTCGTTTTCAAACCGGTCGCATCCGCGGTCACCTTGGCAACCGCGCCCAACAATCGCTCCACGACATTGGTGGCATTCCGTGCTTGAGCCAGAACTTCGTCCTGCCTCGTGCGGGCCAGGGTCAGGGCGGCGTCCTCGGCGGCCTTCTTTTCGCTGAGCCTGGCTTGCTCTTGCTGGGTTTCGAGCGCCTGAACCTGCCGCTGCAACTTGGCTTTGTCGCTCCTCGTAAAATACCACAGGGCGCCCAGCCCCGCCGCCGCGAGCAGGGCGAGGACCGTCAGCGCCACCAGGGCCGTCCAAAGGGGCAAGCCGCGCTTTTGCGGCGGGGTCGCGGGAGTGGATTCAGGCTTCATAGGATTTGGCGTTTGAATTGAGAGCGTCAGGTTGAAGGCGGGTCGGACTCAGGAGGCGGGAAGAGTGATCCCTCAGTCGGCTGAGGGTCGATTTCGTGGCGCGGGGGCAGTTGGGGCTTTCGCGAGCGGCGTTTGGCCTCCACTGGCCTCTCCCCATCGCTCATTTTCTCCGTTGCGGGACCACAGAACTTAAGCTCCTCTTGGTCTGTCCAAGGCCAGAGCGTCTGGCCGGCAACATCGGTGCGGGGCACCACCGCCGGTATTTCCTTTTTCTTATCCTCGCGGAGCCAGGACAGCACCTCATCGAAGGACCGGCGGACTATCAAGGTCTCGCGCAAGGAGGGCACATCACACACCGAGACATAAGGCTGATCTGGCCGGGGAAGGGCAGGTCCAGAAAGAATGAGGCCAGAAACAGGGAACGTTCCTGCAAAGCTGAGTTGACGGAGGTGGTGTTGTGCTGACCGCCAGTAGTCTCCGTAACACTCTGCTCGATCTGGCGGACTTTACTGAAGTAACTCTCCGCCCACTGGGCCGTCCTGGGATCGCCCGCGCGCAAGAAGGTCTTGTGGGCGCACTGGCTGAGGATGTCGTCGGCGCCGTGCTCTCCGTAAACCTCGATCAACCCTTCTATACTCTGAAGGCCCAGGAGCACCGAAGCGCCTTTGGAGCGGCCGCGACTGAGCAAGTCATGGATGCAATCCACCCGTTCCATGGCGCGGAACTCATCCAGGACAAATCAGTGGCGAGGTTGGCGCGTCTCGGGCCCGCGCAAGATTTCGTTGGTCAGGCTCCGGAGCAGGAGGGTGTTGATCGGCCAGAGACTGTCGCGCAAGACCGGATCGTTGCCCAAGACCAGCACGCCCGGGCGCTGGAGAAATTTCGGCACCGAGAAGTGGCGTTTGCTAACGTTGGTGTGCCAGAGCGCGGCCACTTGTTCAAAGCGACCGAGCTTAGCCGCCATGGTGGAGAGCACGCCAGAGGAGTGCTGCGAATCATCCAGGATGCGGGTCGCCAAGCGGGCGGCGGGCGGGTGCCGGCCCGTGACAGCTTGAATATGCTCGCGTGAGTCGAGGGCGCAGAGCAAGTCGCGCAACGACCATTCGGAAGCGACGATAGCGTTGAGGGCGCAAGCCACGGCGTAGACGAGCTCACGGGCGGCGTCGGTGAAGTACGGGGCGGTGGACTGGCGCTCTTCGGGAATCAAGAGTGTAGCCAGGAAGCGGACCAATCCGGGTGTCTGGGCCGCCTCGCCAAGGTTCCACACCGCCGCACGTTCGTCGAAGGGGTTGAGAACCCAGGCATTCTGCCCAGAATCCCCGGGGCCGAGGCCCATGGCCGCCAGCATCGGCAGCACGTCGCCCTTGGCATCGAAAATGACCAACTGCTCCCCACCCCTGGGTGGTAACTTCCGATCCGGCTCTGCAGGCGGTTTCTTTTTCCGACGTGATGAGACCCGGAATCGTTGGGCGATCGACTGGAGGAAAAGCTGGATGCCGATGGACTTACCGCTGCCAGTGGCGCCGCAAATCAAGAAATGCTTGGTCGCCTCGGCGACGGGCAGATTGCGCATCGCCCAGAACACTGCGTTTGGGTCGAACTTGACGGCACAAAGCGGCGGCGGTTCTGGCGAGGGTTCCGGCGGCGGTTCGTCTGACTCAAACAACTTCCAGACGGATGAAGGAGTGGAGGGCTCGTCCTTCGGCTCGGCGAAGAGACCCCAGAACGAGGGTGGCTGATTGGGCGTCTCGCTCAATCGAACCTCCCCCGGCGACCTTGCGGGGCCGTCGGATCAAACCGGGTGTCCTGTGGCTGGCTTTGGTTCATGAACGTGGGCAGGAGGACCGCGCGCAGCACCCAGACCGCCACACACGTCACGCCAAAGAAACCGGCCAACATCAACGCGCGAGCCCACCAGGTGCCGATCAGGATCTGCAACAGCAACAGGAGGGCGAGGTAATTGAGCACCAAGCCCAGGCGCACGCGCCAGCCCGTGCGGGTGGCGATTACCCGGAACACGTGCCGGGGTACGATGAGCGGGGCCAGAAAGCCAAACACCGCCAGATACACCACTGACAGCAGGGCATGGCGAATCCAGTGTTCCGAATACCGTTGCTCGACGAAGGCCAGGAGCGACCACAGCACGGCGGCACTCAGAATGAGATAGCCCCATTGGACGCGGCGCATCGTCTCCGTGTCGGCGTTCGCCAGAAAGCGCTGCCAGCGCTGCCGTGGCGCTGCCATAGCGGCGTCAAGCGTGATGGGCTGGCCACATCCTGGATTGGGACACACCTTTGCGTTGACTGGAACGGCTTCGCCGCAGCGGGGACACTGGAAATTAGCGTTCGCTCGGACGTGACCCCAGAGTCGCTTGACGTAGCAGGCCACGATGCTCCGCACCGTGAGCCGAAATCCGCACGGACAGGCGGGCGCGCGCCAGTCGAGGTCGCGGAAACAGTTGGAACAGGCGAATTTCACCCCACCAGGATCAGTGGGAGTGCCCGTGTTCGTTTTGTCTGCATGTGTCTCGTGGGCGCCAGTTTGACTTACTGGGCGTCAACCGTAAAGCCGGGAGTGAGACACCATGCAACGGGCTCCACCGGGGAGCCTTGGGAAAGAGGATTCTCTGCTGAACGCGCAGTTCGGCGAGGAACAAATCGCGTTTCCAACTGATGGACCACCATCGCGGCCGGAATGGGCGGGGGGGGCCGAAGGCTACTCGTGGGAGTTCGACGGCCAGGATCGGCAGCTTGAGGTCGCGCAGCGACTTAAACGGTGCCTGCGGAAAGAAACTCTGCCATTCGGTGCGCAGCCATCGTCGTTGAGCTGGCCGCCAGGGCGCCGGATCAAACAAGCGCCGCCATTCGACGCGCAGCCAGCCGGGGCCGTCCTTCCCGTCCGCCTAGGCGTCTTGGTGGCAGACTGTCTGCAAGGCGTTGAGGACGGTCTGGGCATCGGTGCCGTGGCGGACGGCGAGTTGCGTTACCTCCCGTAGGACGCGTCGGGGCGAGCGCTGTCCCTCCGGTAGCGCGGCGATGGCCTGGCGGATTTCTGTTACGAACCGGTGCTCGGTTCCGCTCGCCTGATGTTGGGCGCCTGGCTGAATCAGGCGCCGAGCGTGTTCGGCGCTCCATCCCCACGCCGCCGCCCGCTCCTCCCACTGCGCCTGCAGCTCCTCGCGCGACACCGCGATCTTCTTGGGACGGGTTGCCAATGTAGCCGCTTTGGCCGCCAGGGCACCCTGCAAGCCACGCTTCTGTAGATGGCGTTCGATAGCCTGGCGTCGCTGGGAAAACACCCGGCAGAGTTCGTGAGGGACGCCGACAACGTGGAACCCGACGCGCTCCGGCTCCAGGGTCAAGGGCAGCCGGTGGCGCAAACCTGCGGCCAGTTCCATCTGGTAACGGTGGCCGATGAGCATCTTGGCACGGAAAATCGGACGGCTCTCAATCGTGCCCGTCGTGCCGTCCTGGCGGAGACCGAGGTTGAGCAGCGTGGCGTGCGTGTGCAGGAGGGGATCCTGCGCGCGCGAGGTGCCGTGATCGAACAGTGCGAACGCCAGCAGGGCGGGCTCGCGGCTGGTCCCGCGTGGACCCCGCCGGGTCGCGGCGCAATGCTGCTGGACGTAGGCCAGGCACGCTTCCACCGCCTGCCGGTGAGCGGCCTCGATGGCCGAGCGGACCTCCGGTGGCCCCAGGGCCCATAACACGGAGACACTCTTGGGGGCGCTGAAAGTCAGGTCCCAGCCGCACTGACGGTTGGTGTGGCCGGCATTCTGCACCAAGGGACCGTGCCCGTCGGGTGAGAAGCCCGCGAGCAGAGGGCGAAACTGGTCCTGTGCCACCTCCCCCCGCAGGCCGAGCCGCTCCGCCCCAGGACCGAACCAGGTCCCCGGCGGTTCGAGGCCCTTGGTATAGTAATCCTCTTGGGCGATGCTCAGGTAATACCCGATGCGCTCGGCTGTCACCGTGGAAAGCGAGAGCATACCTACTGAAAGCTCTGGGTCACCCAATCGCGGGCCTGCTGGGGATCCACGTGACCGAAGGTGACCAGCAGCGCCTCAATGGCCGTAGCAACATCGCCACGGACTTTGGCGATCTCACCCTGGAGTTCTACGAGCACTGGACTCAGCGCGACCCGCTCCTCCCGCCGCAGCAACGCCTCGAAGACGCACTGGCGGGCCTGTTCATGAACGCTGATGCCTTGCTGGGTGGCCCGCTCGGAGAGTGCCCGGAAACTCTCCGCGTCCAACCGGAAGCCGATCATGGCGGCTGCCGGCAGTGGCGGTGTGGAAGCTTTTGGGACTCGGACGCGAGTCATACGGACGGCGGCGGGACCAGGTGATGGAGATTTCGCCGTCGCGAACGCGGGACCGGGCCGGGGAGCGCAGTCCTGGCGGAGCAGTGCCGCGGTCACCAGCGGCCAGCCGCAAGGTGTTTTTGCGGCGACGGTTTTTGCCCTGCCAGTACTGGTAAAGCGCGTTGGTCGCGCGGGCCAGCCAACTCGGATCGCGCGCCAATTCCAGAATCCCCGAGGTGGCGAAGTACTTAACCCCGTTGGTGGGCGGGTTGCCCAGCGGTTTGAGCAGCTTGGCACGGACCAGCGTGGGGATGTCGTAGTCCTGGCAGTTGAGCACGCACGCGGTCTGCTCGACCGTCAGCCGGGCCGGTGGGCAGCCGAGCCGAGCCAGGAGATGCTGTTGTGGTTCATTCATAGTTTCGGCGAAGGCGTGCGGGGCGCCGCTTTGCGCCGGGTGGGCCTTCCACCGGTTCCAGTCGGCCCATACGGCAAAAACCGAACATGGGTCACGAGGCTCCTTGTTTTGAGCCTTGGGCCACTGTCGGAGCAGCCACGGCGAGGAGCCTGTCAACTCATGGGCCTGTTCGACAAGATCAGGAAATCCGGTGCTCCCTGGCAGGCCGGGCCGCTAAGCTTAATCGCACGGCATGAGCCCGATCGTCGAACTGGTTCGCGATTACCAAGACACGAACGTCTTGGAGCGCCGGATTGGTTTCGCCGAAGAGATCATCCGCACCGTGGGACCCCACCTGCAGGCTTATATCCTCAACAGCCCGTCAAAAAAGCCCCGCTTTCGGAAACTCGGAGGGTTGAACAGAGATCCTGGGTCCGAAGGAGCGACCCGCGATGAGCAAGACCAGAATTACTCCCATGATCGTCGTCAACAG
>JAKANS010000205.1 GCA_021823625.1 bacterium
GTCCTCGATCAGCCGGCTGAACTTATTAACCCACTTCGTGTAGGGATTCATAACTTGGCGATGTTAGGTTGCGAATTCACAACTCAGACCGGAGGTTATCGCACCGCCGGCACAAAGAGCACCGGCAAGCGCGCGTGGCGGGCCACGTTATGCGACACACTTCCCAGGAAAAGCTCTTGAATGAAACCGCGCCCCTGCGTGCCCATGAGAATGAGCGAATGATGTTCGCACCGCGCCTGCTCCAAAATCGCCGCCGTGGGTGAACCGTAGGGAATTACAATGTCCACGGACGCCGCGCCCGCTTTGAGCAGATGCTCCTTGCGCCGTTCCAGGCGCTCCTGATCAATGCGGTTGAATTCCTCCAGCCGTCCCTTCAAATGCGATTCAATCTTCGCCTTGTCCTGCACGTGCAGCAGCGTCACCCCACACTTGGTCTGGCTGACGATATGTTCCAGGTATTGAAAGGCCCGTTCGGCGGTGTCCGAGAAATCGGTCGGATGCAGGATGTGCTTGAAGAAGTTGGCGCACACGGCCCGACAACACTTACCGCCGTTGGCTTCCACAATTTCCAGGCGAACCAACAGGACAATCACCCGCGCGCTTTGCAGCACGGCGGCGGCGGTCGAACCGAGCACCATTTCCTTGGCGAGCGACTCGCCGTGCGAGCCGATCACAATCATGTTGCTGGAACGTTCCTGGGCGAGCCGGTTGATCTCCTGGGCGGGATAGCCCAGCGGGAATTCGATGCTGGTTTCAAACCCGGCCTCGGTGAGGAGCTTTTGCTGCGCTTCCAACCGTGGCAGGGCGAGGCGCTTGAGTTGCAGATGAAGCCCGCCCACGTCGCGGATGTTGAGCACGTGCGTCAACAGCGCCTGGCGGCTGCCCACGCGCCGCAGGTCTTTCACACATTCCACCATGCGGTCGGAGGCTTCCGAAGTATCGGTGCAGATCAACAGGTTTTTCAGCATATTGGTTTCCTTTCTTGCATGACGTTCTCGGGGGACAGTCCGGCGCAGTCGTGGATTGCGGGTATTAGCCGCAGCAGCCCGAGCCGCCGGAACAGCCCCCCCCGCCGGAAAAATCAACGGGCACGCGCGAAGTGAGCAGGCCAAAGCCGCCCAGCACCACGCGGCGGATCGGCTCGCCGGTTTCAGGATGCTTCGTCAGCGGTTTGGCGTTCATGGTCTGTTTGATTTCGAAGTAACGCGGTTTCTCGCCGGTCTTCGACGGGATGGTTTCGTAAACGTAAGTGGTCATAGTCAGTTTGTTGTTGGTTGAGTGAGGTTGGCAGAGAACAGTTGGCGCAATTTCTCCGGCCCGACCGGTTCTTCGGCGACCCAGGGCACGATGGCGGTGCGTTTGGAGAACTTCTCCGCAACTTCGCGGATGTAAGGCACTTCGTCCGCACCGCGCGCCATGAGCAGCGGATCGCGCGAGCCGCTTTGGGCGAAGCTCTGGTTGATGACCCAGGCAAACGGCTGGATCTGCGCGCGGCGCAAATCATCTTGAAGCGCGGCGGCTTCGTGGACAGGGGTCGCTTCGGGCAGGGTGGCAATCAGCACCCGGGTGAAGTCAGCATCGCGCAGCCGGGGCAACAGCTTCAGCACTTCCTCCGGCATGTCGCTGGCTCGTTTGGCGACTTCGCGGTGATACGCCTCGGTCGCATCCAACAGCAACAACGTGTGCCCGGTGGGCGCGGTGTCAAGCACCACGAAGGCATCTTCGCCTTGCGCCACCGTGCGGGCGAAGGCGCGGAACACGGCAATTTCCTCGGTACAGGGCGAGCGTAAATCTTCTTCCAGCAAGGCGCGTGCGTTGGCGTCGAGGGTTTTGCCCGTGGTGTTCATCACCTGCTCGACGTAAGCGCGCGTCTCAGCCTGCGGATCAATCCGGCTGACGTTCAAGCCTTCAATCTGCCCCGCCGCTGCGGCCACGTGCGCTGCCGGGTCGGTGGTGCTGAGATGCACTTTGTGTCCGCGCCGTGCGAGTTCCGTCGCGATGGCCGCGGCAATCGTCGTCTTGCCCACGCCGCCTTTGCCCATCGTCATGATGACGCCGCGTCCGGACTGCGCGACGTCATTGACCAATTCCGACAGTGATTCCAGCGGTGGGAGCGATAGCGTCGGCGCTGTTTGAGCCGAGGCCGAAAGCGATCCGTTCCCATTCTGCGCCAAGGCCCGCAGCGCCGGGAGGCCGATCAGGTTGTTAGGCCGCAAGGGCACTTCGGTGACGGGCAGCCGCGCAAGAAAAGTCGAACTACCTTCCAGAGCGTTCCCACCGCGGCTTTGCAGGGCCAGCGCCACCGGGTCGGAGTCCGACGCCTTGAATAGTCCGTTCAAGATGAGCCGTTGGTTGCGCACCCCGATGGCGGCCAGTTCGCCGCTGGTGCGTTCGGCTTCGGCCAGGGCGGCTTTCTGCGCGCGGCTCACCAGCACCAGCGTCGTGCGTTGTCCATCGGCCAGCGCGGCAACGGCGTTTTCGTAGATCTCGCGCTGCTTCTGCAATCCTGCCAGCGGTCCAAGGCAGGAGTTGCCGGTGGTGTTCGTGTCCAGAAAGCCGGTCCAGGCCGTGGGCAACGTCATGAGCCGCAGCGTGTGGCCGGTCGGCGCAGTGTCGAAAATAACATGGTCGTAATCGGCAGTGGCTTCCGGTTGGCCGAGCAATCGGGAGAATTCATCGAACGCCGCAATCTCCATCGTGCAAGCGCCGGAGAGTTGTTCCTCCATCCCCCGCACGACGGCGTCGGGCAGCTTGCCGCGATACGGCCCGACGAGTCGCTCGCGATAGGCGTGGGCGGCGGCTTCCGGGTCAATGTTCAACGCCAGCAGATTCGGCGCGCCCGGAATCGGTGTGGGCTCGCCGTTCAGTTTCTGGCCCAGCACTTCGTCCAGGTTGGACGCGGGGTCGGTGCTGACGAGCATTACGCGTCGGCCCTGGTCGGCCAAAGCGATGCTGCTGGCGCAGGCCAGCGAGGTCTTGCCCACGCCGCCCTTGCCCGTGAAGAACAGAAAGCGCGAGGGCTGCGTTAGAAATGCCGAAAGAGATTTGTCGGTGGTCAACGTGTCGTTTGGTTTCAATGTGTCGTTCATGGTTATGGGAGTCTCAGAAGTTAAAGCGTCTGGGTGGCCACGGCGGAGCGGGAGGATGGGCCTGAGTCCGCAGCCGGCTCGTGGTAGGTTTCCGTGAGTCGCGCCCCCAGCTTCAAAATGGCCTGGTGCGGCACGTCTTTGACTTTGGCGGCCATTTCGATGGCGCTGGCGATGTCGGACGAAGAGACGCCCAATTCCTTGGCCGCGCGAACGTGATAGCGCAGGCACGGCTCGCAGTTGGCGGCGATAGCCGCGCCGATGGCTACGAGTTCCTTCACGGCGGGCGAAAAGAGGATGGTGGTCGTGTCGTTGAGTTCGAGGGCCTCCGCGAGCGCGGCTCGCCAGGGATACTCCCCACCGGCGATCACCTGATCCTGCATCAGGAGTAGCGGCAGCGCGGTCTCGCCTTTCTCGGTCAGGGCTTGTCTCACCTTCTCGTTCTCCACGAAGGCCGCTGGATTCTGCGACAGGTTGAAGCGTCGCACTTCCACCCCCTGGTCCTCCAGCCACTTCACGTCGGCGGAAAACCGGACCAGCACCGGGTCCACCGTCGGCCCGCACACGCCGGTCGAACAGCACATCGCGGGATCATAAACATCGAGTCGTTTCATAAATCGGTTCATCGGGACAAACTGCACATCACATACTGCGGTTGGAATATACCTGCTAAGGCATATAGCGCAAGGCCATTCTCCTCCTGAAAGTGATTCTGCGCATTTTGGTCAGGCGACGCCGAGGTTCTCAGCAGGCGCTCCGGTCCGGCTCAAGCCCGCCTTTGCCGCCAGCGCCTCCTTGGCAGGATACTCGCCCCGGCTGACAATGCTCCCGTTGACCAGGATCAAGGGAAGGCAGTTCAGCCCGTGCTCGGTGATGGCGCGGACAACGGTAGCGTTGCCGGCGAACGCGTCATACTGATGACTGGGATTGTAGCGCTTGACCTGGATGCCCTGGGCGCGAAGCCAATCCAGGGCGGCACTGAATTGCACGAGCTTGGGGTCCACGTTCGGGCCGCAGACGCCCGACGAACAGCACATGGGCGGATCAAACACCTCCAGCTTCGCTGTCTTGTTAACTATGCGTGTCATTGCAGTTTCCTCTCTCAGAATGTCGCCAACAAATAGAATCCCGCGCAGACAAGCAGAACGCCCGCGACGACCCGGATCGCCGCCTCCGCCTTCTGGGCTTTGATGGATGCCTTTCCGAACGCCACCCCGAACAGGATGGCCCCAAGCGGCAGGCTGAAGCCCACGCCAAAGGCCGCCATGAGGACCATGCCCCAGAGGATTTGGCCCATCAGTATGCTGGCACCGATGACGATGAAGATGCCGGGATTGCAGGGCAACGAAGCCGCCGCCACGCCCCCTCCCATCAGCAAACCCACGAGCACCGTCCCCCAGCGGCCCTGACTTGCCGAAGGCGCTTCCGCTTTGCGGGCCAGTTGGGGCAGACTCACCGGTAGCAGCTTGAGCGCGGCCAGCCCCAGGAGCACAGCGATGATTCCGGCGAACAGCTTCCAGTATCGGCCCAGCAACGCTTGAGCCGCTTGTCCGACAAATCCGGCAACGAATCCCAGAACGATCAACGCCAAGGTGGTGCCGATCATGAAGGACAGCGCGGAGGCGAAAGCCGTTTGCCGGTTGGCGTCTTGCCGTGTGCCCGAGTAGGCCACCAGCATGCCCATCGCGGGCAAGGTGCAACAGGCGCTGGCCACGGCGCTCAGCAAACCCAGCAGAAAAGCCAGCGGCAAGGCCGTCGGTCCCATGCTGGCCGATTGCAGCGTGGTGGTGACGGATTGAAGCGCGCTCGTGATGGATTCAAGCATGGCGCTGGTTTGTTAACGACAGCCGGCCGCCGCGGGACCGCACGAACTGCCGCAGCCGCCGCCGGCACTGGAAGCCGCCACAAATCCTTGAACGAGCTTCGCCTCCGTGACGTCACCCGAAACCGCGCTCATCCCGCGTCCCTTGACCAGCGCGACCACCCCCGGTACGGACATTTGCTTCGCGATCTGATCATAGTCCTGTGTGCCAGCCTTGAGCGTAAAAAGTCCGCATTTCGTCCCTGCCCGGGACTGAATCGTGTTCACAGCCCCCTTCATCGCTGTCGAGGGCGGCGTGCTGGAAGCGCCCTCCTTCCCCGGCAAATACACAAAGACGGCGTCCGTGGTGGCGGCGGCAGTGTTCAGTTCGGAAAATGCGCCAATGACCGTTCCTACGGTCGTTTCTACCGGCTGAGCAACCGCGGTTGTCTTTGGAACGGGGCTGGGCTCGACGGCTTCCACCGCCGCAGCGACCGGGGCGGCAAAGTCAGGTGCTGGCGCCTGGGCCGTTGCCCCATTGTCAGTCTTGGTCATCGCCCGCACCACCAAGACCCCGGCGGCGACCAGTACGATGGCGCCGATCACCCAGCGCGTTTTGCCCGGGGTCGTGGCGCTGTGGCAACCGCAGCCGGGGCCGCAAGCGGCGGCCTGTTGTTTGAGCAACTCCATGTTGTTGGTCTGTTTTCCGTCTTTGTTTGGTGTGTTCATGTTGACTCTCGCACTTTCTGCTATTTTGTTTTGTTGTTTTTGCCGACCGGATAATTCACCCACAGCAACCGCCCCGGCGGGGCGCGGCGTTGCTGGCGAAATCGAGTCCCAACGCCTCGGATATCTTTTCATTGACACGCTGCAGCAACGCCAGCACGGCGCTGCCGGCTTCCTGTTGACGAAGGTAAAGTCCGTGTTTTTGGATGCGGTCCCGCAAAGCGATCAACTCGACCAGCGACTTGCCATCCAGCCCTTCACCGCGCCCTTGCGCCCGGTTCTGCATGGCGGCCAGTTCGTTTTGGCGGACGAGCATCCATGTGAACTGCTCATCGGCTTTGGCAGCCTCCTGTGCGCTCACGAACTCCCGCCACACGGCGCTGGCCTGCATGGAGTCGGCCAGGGTCGTGGCGGCTTCAAACACCGCAGTGTCAGGGGGCGTCGCTGTCATAGTCTTCGTCATTGTCTTCATTTACCTGCGTCAATCGTTCATCCGGCCTTGCTGAATAACGCCCGTCTCAGACGGCATGTTGGGCAGAAGCGCATCGCGTGTCGGCGGTCTGGTCGGCCTTGGGCGGAAGCTCAAGCGCCCTGGTTATCCAATTGCACTTTGGCCCCAGTGCTTTCAGGCGACGCAGGTCGGCGCGAAAGACTGGCTCGGATTGCGCGCAGTCCTGCAAACAGCTCAATTGCAGATCGAGTTCGCGACCCACGGAAACTGGCAACGAGTAAATCATCCATTGCTCGTGCCGGCGCGCTGCCACCAAGCCGGCCCGGCGGAGATAGGCCAGGTGCTTGGAAACCGCCACTTGGGGCAGTTGCAGAATGTCCTGAAAATGGCAGACACACAACGGCCCCTGCTTGAGCAGATTCAGAATGCGGAGCCGCGTCTCGTCGCACAAACACCTGTAGATTTGAACGAGTTTCATAAATTCACTGGCGAGCATATTCCCTTACAGGCATGTATCTGTCAAGCCGGACCTCAACATTTGTTTTAGATAGCTGGAATCAGCGGACCGGACTGGTCACACCGAACTTCCGTGGTGCGCGGTTCGCGCTTCCAAACGCTCGCATCGGGATCCGCTGCTTTCGTTCTCGACACTCGGCTTGAACCGATGATCGGGTGGATAGTGCCTGGGCCTTCGCGGTGTCCTGGGCAATCTGGGGATGCCCGGCGAGGCTTTCCTCCACCCATCGCAATGCCTTGCCTGCCTGCGTTGAAGGGCCAACTACCGCGCGGCGATAGCAGACGCAACGCCCCGATTTTTCTGAATCCACGAGCCCGGCTTGCTCCAACAGCCAGAGGTGGCGGGACGTCGTGGCCGGAGCCAGACCGAGCAGCTCCGCGATGACGCCCTCGCACAGTTCCCGCTCGCGCAAGGCCATGAGGATGCGCAATCGCTTGTCACAGGCCAGCGCTTTGGTGGTGGCTACAAACTTCCGCATCGGCAATTGCTCGTGCTTCAGGCGACGCCCCGCCGCAAGCACTTTGAAAATGGGCTAAACCTTGTCCGCGCAGGCGCATCGCGCCTTCGGCGGTTTGCCTTGTGGGCCAAACGCCAGATACTGCTCGACGCGCGTGAGCATGTCGCCGCGCAGTAAGCCGGACGCCGTCGCAGCAGCCGATTTCACGGCCCGGTTCAGATCGTCATTGCGAATGCCCAGCACCCGCAGCCTTTCGCACCGCAGCCGAACATCCTCAAACGCATTGGCCGCAATTGCTGCGCCCAAACCCGCCGTCTCAACCGCGAGGTCACCGAGGAACTCCGGGTCACTCCCGGTCGCTGCGCCCGCCGATTCCATCAACTCGATCCGCGTCGGATACCCGCCGACGCTGACGATCGTCCCGTCCACCACCACCATCGGCAAGCAGTCTGGGCCTTGCGCCTCGAACGCACCCTTAACCGTCGGGTTGGCGTCCAGAGCCCCCCTGTCTTCCCTCACGTTCCGGCGTTCGACAACGACTCCTTTGGATTCGAGCCAGCGCACCCCGCTCTCAAATGCCTCCCGCGCGAAATCACCGCCAGCCTCGGGAGCAGAACCCAAGGAAGAAGCAGACCATTCAAAAACTTGGATAGTGGACATAGCCATTTGGCTTGTCGTTCACCTCAGCCAAGGGAGTCGCCCACACCCGCACCCGCCATTCGTACCGGCGTCAGCTTCGACCGGGCGTTCCTTCTCCGGAAGAGTCAGCTCACCCAACTCCCCCAATACCAACCGGCGAATAGGCTCGCCGGTTGTCGGATGTTTCGTCAGCGGGGCGTCGCCGGGATTCTGTCTGAGTTCGTAGTAACGCGCTTTTGCCCCCAATTTCTCCGGAACCGTCTCGTAAACATAAAGAATCATAACGGAAGCTTTGCGGCCGTCGTAGCTGTCGGTTTCCGCGCCGTGATTTCCAGGCTGGTCACGTAATCGCTCGGCTTCATCCCGCCGGGAAGGTGGGCGATGATCTTTTGGTAAAGCGGGTCCTGCCAGTCCACCATGCCGTCTATGTATGCGGACTTCGCCTTGAGCACGATGTCTCCCAGCCCAGCCTCCTGCGCCATCCGCTCGGTTTCCGATACCAGCACCGCGCCTGCCACGCAACCCACCAACGCTTCCACACTTTCGACCACTGCGGACGGCAACGGCTTCAATAACGCCAGGTCAGACACCGCAACCCGCCCGCCCGGCTTGAGCACGCGCGCGATTTCCCACCACACCTGCGGCTTGTCCGGCGAGAGGTTGATGACGCAGTTGGAAATGACGGCGTCCACCGAATTGTCCGCCACCGGCAGATGCTCGATTTCCCCGAGCCGAAATTCCACGTTGTCCAGCCCGGTCCGCTCTCGATACGTCGTAATGTTCTTCCGCGCCTTGGCCAGCATCTCTGCCGTCATGTCCACGCCGATGGCCCAACCAGCCGCTCCGACTTTCTTCCCGGCAATGAACACGTCGAAGCCGCCGCCCGCGCCCAGGTCCAACACGACTTCGCCCGGCTGGAGTGCGGCGAGTGCGTTGGGATTCCCGCAGGAAAGGCCCATGTTCGCCCCCTCCGGGAGCGCAGCTAGTTCTTCGGAAGTGTAACCAATGTGCTTGGCCAAGTCCTCAGACGCCACCGGGGTTGAACCGCAGCACGTCGGCGATGGGCCGCAGCACGAGCCGCCGCTTCCGGCAATCTTGCCATAGCCCTCGCGCACCTTCTGGTGAACTGTTTCGGAATCAATGTTCGGAGTCATAATCATTCGGTGAAATCGTTGGCTTGTACAGCCTCAGGTTTTCAGTCCAACCCGTCCGCGCGGATCCAAAGTCTTTCCTCAAACCGCCGGACGAAGCCGGTATCGGCGATCACCTTTTGCCCGCTGGGCGATTGGGCAAAACGAATGAAGGCCGTCGCGGCTGGAGACTGCCGCGCCTTGTTGGTGCAAAGCCGCATCCCCCGGGCATAGGGATACTGTCCTTCGTTGACGGACAGCACACTGGGCGAGCGATGGTTGATGGACAATGCCTTCAGACCGGAGTGCTCAGCCAGGCTCATGCTCACGAAGCCGACCGCGTTCGAATCCTGCCGCACCGCCTCCACGATCGCCGCGTAGCTGTCGTGCATCGTGGCTGACGCGGCATAGGACCGATGCTCCAACGCCATTTCCCGAAATGCGGCGTGCGTCGCTGAACCCGGACCGCGAATGTGAATCCGCACCGGGACCTCCGGGCCGCCCACGTCCTCCCAGTTCTGGGCAATGCCCGCAAAGACATCGCGCACCTGGCTGCCGGAGAGATTCCGAACCGGATTGGCCGGGTGAACCACGACCGCCACGCCGTAGGAACAGAGGAAGGCGGTGTCGAATTCGATTCCGCGCGTCTTCGCCAAACGCAACTCGTCTTCGGACGCCAAACGCGTCGCCGCCGCGATATCGCATTCTCCAGCAAGCAGGGCAGCAAATCCCGATGCGGAGTCCTTGGAGCTGACCTCGATCTTGACCTCCGGATATTCCTTGT
>JAKANS010000206.1 GCA_021823625.1 bacterium
CTTCTCAGCCACCAAGCGCAAAGCCCGGGGCTGTCGAACCACCAAGAACTTGCTGGCCATGCTCTACTTCGTTGCCGGGAAACTCCGGGTGCCGTGCTACTGATTCCACTGAAATCGTCGAAGAAGCCCATTTCTTGAGTTCGTTCACATGCGAGAATACCGCCGCCGGAGGCGCAGCGATGATGGTTGATCGTGTCACCCGGAAGTCGTCGGGTCGCAGGGCGACGACAATAATAAATGCGACGGTGATTACCACGACAACGATAAGGGTGATTTGTAGCATGGGTTTGTTGAACATGGATGTTGGTTGAATGGTTGTTTGTCAGCAGAATCGTGTCAGCTTCCCGCCATGGCCCCCACGATCAGGAACGGCTCAGTGCCGCTGACAACCTCGTCGGGCAACCGGGTTTCCGGCGGTTCAAGGGACAGGTCTTCTTTACACGCGAAGAATCGGACGAACGGCCGTCGCTTCAAGGTGATGTGGTCGCGGATCGTCCCGCGCAGCACGGGATGGCGGGCTTCGAGCATGTCGAGCACCGAGCGCAGCGTGACTGCCCCTATGACCTCAAGCTGAACCTCGCCGTCAACGCGGGCGAGATTGCGTAGATGGAAAGGCAGCACCACGCGGATCATGGTGAGATCCGAATGCCGAAGCCCCAAAGCCCGAAAAAAATCCGAAGTCCGATGCTCGCGGCAGAAGCGGGGTGCGGGGTTCACGTCGCTTCATCGTAGAAAGCGAAGCTGGACTGGACATTCCTTGCGTTATCCCACTGTGAACGTCGAAACGGGCTGAAGCCCGCGCTCCTTCGTTCTTATTCGCGACCTTGGATGAATCTCCACGCCGCAACACGCAAGCCCTCCGGCATCCGGCCTTCGGATTTCTTTCGGATTTCGACATTCGGGATTCGGATTTCACTTGAGTGTTTGCACCTCGACAGACAGCACCGCCGACAGGTCTCGCACGATGGGATTCCACGTGTCGCCACTGTTGGCCGAGACGTAAACCTGTCCGCCGGGCGTGCCGAAATAGACGCCGCACGGTTCGAGCGAATCCACGGCCATCGCGTCGCGCAGCACGTTCACGTAGCAATCCTTCTGCGGCAGGCCTTTTTCGTGAGCGCCTCCCATTCATTGCCGCCCGTCCGGCTGCGATATACGCGCAGCTTGCCGTCCGGTGGAAAATGCTCGGAGTCACTCTTGATGGGGACGACGTAGATGGTTTCCGGTTCGTGCGCGTGAACGTCGATCGGGAAGCCGAAATCGGTCGGCAGATTCCCGCCGACATCAGTCCACTGGTCGCCGGCGTTGTCGGTGCGCAGGATGTCCCAATGCTTCTGCATGAACAGGACGCCGGGGCGCGACGGATGCATGGCGATGCGATGAACGCAGTGGCCAACTTCCGCGTCAGGATCGGGAAGTTCGTATGGGGACTTCAGGCCGCGATTGATGGGCCACCACGTTTTGCCGCCGTCATCGGTGCGGAAAGCGCCCGCCGCCGAGATGGCGATGTAAATTCGGTTCGGGTTCTTCGGGTCGAGCAGGATCGTATGCACGGCCATGCCGCCGGCGCCGGGTTGCCAGAGATGTCCCTTGGCAACGCGTAATCCTGGAAGTTCCTTCCACGTTTTGCCGCCGTCCACGGTTTTGAAGATCGCGGCGTCCTCCACTCCGGCATAGACGGTGTCCGGGTCGGTCAGTGATGGTTCGAGATGCCAGACGCGCTTGAATTCCCACGGATGCTGCGTGCCATCGTACCACTTGTGTGTGCCCACTTCGCCCTCGTAAACAAACTTGTTACTCTCACCCTTGGGGAATTCGCCAGGGACTGGCGCGGGCACTCCGTCGGGCGTCGCCCAGCTCTTGCCACCGTCATCCGAGCGTTGAATGACCTGCCCGAACCACCCGCTCGTTTGGGACGCGTAGATGCGATTCGGCTCAACGGGCGAACCTTTGAGATGATACATCTCCCAACCCGCGAAGTGCGGGCCGCTGACTTCCCAATTGTGGCGTTTGCCATCCGCCGTCAGGATGAACGCGCCTTTCTTCGTACCGACCAATACTCGGACTTTGCTCAGGGTTTGCTCCTATTTCGATCTGTGTTTGGTGGTTTTGATCAGTCTGAGTCAGCAAATGTGATGATGGATGACGACTCTGTCAGCTTAGCGGTCTTCCGATCTCCCAGTGGTGTCCGAATGGATCGACGATCCGCCCGAGACGCCAGCAATGGGCATCAGTAACCGGGACTACCACGGTTGCACCTGCTCCAACGGCCTGTGCGCATACCGCCGCGGGTCATCCACAATCAGGAGCATTCGAACCGAGCATCCACCCAGCGATTCGGGACTAAAGTTGAGGTGTTGCGGCGATTCTTTGGCGACCCAGAACTCTGCGCCGGACACCGACAGTTGGGCGACGCCGCCACCGTCCACACGGTACACCTCGCGCGCGCCAAACGCGGCCTTGTAGAAATCCATCGCTTGCGCCCAGTTTCTCACGGATAGCGTGGCGGTAACGGTCGTTCGGAAACCTGTGGATGATTTGTCGAATGCACGCTTTGCCGTTGGCTCGGACGTTTTCATAGCATTCCGTGCATCAGCCTCCGTTCTCCGTGATCCGAGCCTTTACAAGCTTCCGCACCCAGGCAGCCGGCAGTGATTTGTCCGCTTGAAAGCGAATTGTGCCCTTGCTGGTTTCAAAACCATTGCGCTGGTCCAGAAACGCTTCCAGCATGCTGGAACTCATGGGATAGAACGCGCAGTGATTCGCCCACGCGCCGAACGCCACGAGCGGGCGTCCATTCAGACGAAACGCCGCGAGTCCGTAGCCGATGCACTCTTCCGCTTTGGGCACGACGGCGCGGATGGTCTTGCGGAGTGTCTCGAGGGCGGCACGATGATTGTCGTTCACGCCCGCGAGATACTCGTCAATGGTCCTGGGTTTTGGTTTCGTTGAAGCCATGAATGTTGAAAGGTCTATTTTCCCGCGTAAGCGTCCTTCAATGTTTTGATGTCGAGTTTGACCATCTTGAGCATGGCTTCCATGACGCGCCGCGATTTCGCGGCGTCTTTGTCGCTCAACAACTCTCCCAAAACGGTGGGCACGATCTGCCATGAGAGTCCGTATTTGTCTTTGAGCCAGCCGCACTGCACCTCTTTTCCGCCGGCGGAGAGCTTCTTCCAAAACGTGTCCACTTCCGCCTGCGTCTTGCAGTTCACGACAAACGAGACGGCTTCGGTGAATTTGAAGCGCGGACCGCCGTTGAGCGCCACGAATTTCTGTCCCTCAAGCTGGAATTCAACCGTCATTACCGATCCCGCCGGTCGTCCGGTCGCCTTTTCTCCTTCTTTGCCGTAGCGGGCAATTTTATCGATCTTGGAATTCTTGAAGGTGGAGGTGTAGAATGTCACTGCCTCCTCGGCCTGGTTATCAAACCACAGGAACGGGGTGATCTTTTGCATATTGTTTCGGGTCTTCTGGAAATCGAGTGGGTGGTTTTTCGAGGGGGACATGAGTTTGGAGCCCGTCCACGCGATGGATTCTGAGGGCCCCGGGAGGCGAAAAGCTGTACCAAGTCGCGCAGGTCTAAACGTCGTCGTCAATTGCGCGACGCGTACCGATCCCCAGGCTTTCTTCCCGGGGCGTCGGTGCGCGGGATCTTCGGCCATCCCTGGGCGCGTGTGGCGGTGCTGCCCCGTCGTGGAAAAAAACGGTCTGCCACGGGTGGGGGATCGCGTCGCGCAGCGATGACGACCCCAAGGTCCGGCTGGTCCGAGCCCTCTCGTGCGGACCGTTGCGGATCTACCTGGCGGGGGAAGTGCGGCGAGTGGACTGGGCCCTCTGCGGCACCGTGAAACGAGAACGGCTGGACTGGCTGGCGGAGAATCCGCGCTCCCCCCGCCGTTTCGCCATGCTGGTCGGGCGTCGGTGGCGCACCGCAACCATCAAGGACGTGGCGTGGGCATTGCGCCTGGATTGGGAGACCGTCAAGGAGCTGGAAAAGGAATACAGGGCCGAGCCGTTGCGGCGGATCGGCCCGCCCGCTCCGGAGGGGATCGGGATCGACGAGATCTCCCTCCGCAAGGGACACCCCTACCGGATTGTGGTGAGCGCTCTGATCCGTGGGCGACCGATCTGGTTTGGCGGGGGGGATCGTTCGGAGGCCAGCCTGGCTCAGTTTTATCGCTGGCTGGGGCCGAAGCAGGGCCGGCGGGTTCGCCTGCCCCTGAGGGACATGGGGAAGCCCTTTGCCAACGCGACCCGAGCGGCGTTGCCCGGAGCCGCGATTCTCTTCGACAAGTTCCAGGTGATGCGGCCTTTGGGCGAGGCGCTCGCTCAGGTGCGCAAGAGCGAGTATGCCCGGCTGAGCGGCCCGGAACGGCGGTTTATCAAAGGCCCGAAGTACGCGTTGCTGTCCCCCCGGGAGAACCTCACTTGGGACGGGCGGCGGGCCCTGCGCGAGGTGCGGCGGATCAACCGGCGCCTGAACGTCGCCTACGGGCTCAAGGAAGCGTTCGGCCAGTTGTGGGACTACCAGCGCGAAGCGTGGGCCTGGAAGTGCTTCCAGAACTGGCGGAGCGCCTTGCGGTGGCAACGGCTCAGGCCCGATCAAAAGTTCGCCCGGACGATCGAGAAGCCCTGGCCGGGGATCGCCGCCTACTGCCAGCCCGAGAACAAGGTCTCGCTGGGGTATGTCGAAGGCTTGAACAACAAGATCCGGGGGATCCAACGCCGAGCCTACGGGTCGAGAGACGAGGCATCCCTGCGGCTGAAAGTGCTGACCGGCACGCGGCCCCAGATCTGAAGTCCGGTGCGGGCCGCCGCCGCCTCGCGGACTCGGCGGCGGCCCCACCGGCCCGCCCAAGGAGGCCCCCCTCCTTGGCGCCGTTGGGTAGCGTTTCTTAGCAGGTTTCCCCATGGTCCCTCGTCAATCTCGGCCTCCCAATCACCCAAAACCCCCCACTCGATTTCCAGAAGAGGCTGAATTGGTTTGTCCATTGTGGCTACAGCTTTTGTTGAAATGCTCTAGCGGAATACACCGACCCCCAGGCCGGCAAAACCGCCCAAATGCTTATCCCTTTGACACCGGTGACGGTTTTGGCAGCGTTCGGTCATGGCCCGTCCGACTTTTCCGAAGACCTTGCGCCAGTTTCGGGAGCGTTTTGCCGTGGAAGCCGATTGCTGCGAGTGCCTGATCCGATCTCGCTGGCCAGAGGGAATGATCTGCCCCCGCTGCCAAGGGCGGGATTTCTGGCGCCGGTCCCGACGCTGGCTGCATCAATGCCGCGGGTGTGGTTTTGAAGTGTCGCCGACGGCGGGCCCGCTCCTGCAAGATTCCCACAGGCGCCCGTACGGGAGTGGTTCTGGACGGCCTACCGCGTTGCCGCGCCCCCCCCCCCGGGCTTGGAGTGCCAAGCAACTCCAGCGGCAGTTGGGCTGTAGCTACAAGACGGCGTGGTATAGGTTGCATCGCCTGCGGCGGGCGATGGTCAATCAAGCCCGGAGCAAGCTGCGGGGGGGGGGCACGGGTCGAGGGGGGACGGCGGCGGAGCACAAAACGCTGGTTCTGGGAGCGGTGGAGGTGCTTCGTTGGCGCGACCTGGAAGGCATTTGGCAGGAAAGGGCCCCGGTCGGCGCCGCTTGGCTCCGGCGCCGCGGGCTGATGAACGGAGCCTCGGTCAGTTCCTAACCCAAAACGGAGAGGCCGGGACGACCCTCAAGAGCGACGGTTGGCGAGGCTATTCGCAGACCGCCCTGTCGGCCGATCGACACGAACCAGCCCCCGGTCAGATAGCCCGCCACCTTCCCCGAGCCTTGGGCAGCTTGAAGACTGGGTTGCTGGGAACGCATCCGGGGGGGGCGATCCCCAGTCCCTGGCACACTATCTCGACGAGTAGGTCTTTCGTTTCCACCGGCGGAACACACCGCTGGCCGCCTTCCAAACGCTGTTGGGCCTGACGGGAACCAGACCACCGCTGGGCTACCGCAAGTTGATGGCACCGGGGTCAAAGGGATAAGCATTTGGAACGAATTCATCCATGAGCGCAACCGTGCGGCGGTGGCCCGGCCAGCTTGTACCTGAGATGGTTCCGTTGTGGCATCGCACCAACAACGGAGATGATCGGCAGTCCACGCCGCTTTCCCGGTTTTGGGACGGGCGCGTCCCGTTGGCGACTGACCCGGCCGTCAGTTCGGTTCAGGTTCGGCGGTGTTTCGCTTGATTTCCAATAGGTTGCTGTCAGCGCCCGAACTGGCACGCGCGTTGCGAAGACCAAGCGTTGCTGGTGAGCCACCGACGACTATGATCAAGCTGAAAGGCCTCGAAAAATCGTATCGAACCCGCGCCGGCCAGACCTGGGTCTTGCGCCAGATCGACCTCGAAATCCCGGAGGGCGAGTTCCTGACCATCATGGGACCGAGCGGCGCGGGCAAGTCCACGCTGCTGGGCATCCTGGGCTTCTACGATCACACTTGGGAGGGCGAGTACTTCTTCCAGGACGCGGCGGTTCACCGGTTGGCCGTCAAGGAACGCGCCGCGCTGAACAAGCGCCACGTCGGCTTCGTGTTTCAGCAGTTCCACCTGCTGGACGACCTCACGGTGGCCGAAAACCTCGACGTGCCGCTGTCGTACCGCGACATCAAGAAGTCCGAGCGCCAGGCGATCGTGGCCGACACGCTGGACCGGTTTGGCATCGTGGCGAAGAAAGACCTCTTCCCCAGCCAGCTCTCTGGCGGCCAGCAGCAACTGGTGGCGGTGGCGCGGGCGATCATCGCCAAGCCGGCCTTGCTCCTCGCCGACGAACCCACCGGCAACTTGCACACCGATCAAGGCCGCGAAATCATGGACCTGTTTAAGCGGCTCAACCAGGACGGCACGACGATCGTACAGGTGACGCACAACGAGAAGTGGGCGGCCTACGGGAACCGGATCATACGGCTCCGGGACGGGTGGATGGAGAAGTGAGCGGATTGCCGAGTGCCGAGTGCCAATAGCCGATTTGAACGAGCGCCCAGAGCCCATGACAACCACAGAACTCAAAGAACGAACCAAGCGGTTTTCACTCCGAGTGCTTGCCCTTGTTGACGTGTTGGCGAAATCGCGATCGGACAATGCGATTGCCAACCAGCTCGCCCGCAGCGGCACGTCGGTGGGGAGCAACTATTGCGCGGCGTGCCGCGCCCGGTCCCGCGCTGAGTTCATCGCGAAAATGGGAGTGGTGGAAGAAGAGGCGGACGAGAGCGCGTTCTGGCTGGATCTGGTGATCGCTCATGGACTGCTGCCCAACGCGCGAGTTGAGCCTTTGCTCCGGGAATGCCACGAACTCGTGGCCATCATGGCAGCCTCGCGCATTTCGGCCGCCCGCAACGCGCGTCAATCGTCAATCGGCAATCGCCGATCGCCAATTCCATGAGCGACCTCAAACACGCCGTTCGCCAGTTGCTGCGCCAGCCCGGTTTTGCCTTCGCGGCGATCCTGACTCTCGCGCTGGGTCTGGGTGCCAACACAGCGATGTTTAGTTTCGCCGACGGTTTGTTGGTGCACCCGCTCGCGCTGCCCGAACTCAGCCGGCTGGTCACCATCTGGCAGGCGCCGAAGGACCAGCCGCAGGCGCGGGAAGCCGTCTCCGCGGCTGACTACCTGGCTTGGAAAGACGAGTCGCAGTCGTTCGCGTCGCTCACTGCGTTGCAGGGTTGGTCGGCGGATTTGACCGGCGGCGGCAGCCCGGAACGGCTCACGGGCGCCCGCATCAGCGGCGACTTCTTCGACACGCTCGGCATCCGCGCGCTCGCGGGCCGTGTGTTCGGAACCGCAGCGGCCGTGGCCGGCGCCGACGAAGTGGTGGTGCTGAGCGAAGGTTTCTGGCGGCGGCGCTTCGCGGCGGAGCCAACGGTCATCGGCCAGTCGATCCGACTCAACGCGCGCACGTTCACCGTCGTGGGCGTGGTGCCCACGGCGCAAGCCTATCCGGCCGGCACCGACTTCTGGGTTCCGCTGGTGCTGGAACCGGGCGCGCGAAACGATCGCCAGCGGCGCGACCTGGAACTCCTCGGCCGGTTGCGACCCGGGGTCACACTCGCCGCGGCGGAAACGGAGTTGCGAACGCTCGCGTCGCGGCAGGCTGACTTGGAACCACACCAGGCCGTGTCCCGGCACCCCCGGCTGGTCTTATTGCGCGAGCATCTTCTGGCCAACAGCGAGGTGCCGGCCTATCTGCTGATCGTTTTCCTGGCCGCCACGTTTCTGCTGGCGCTGGCTTGCGCGAACGTCGCGAACCTCGAGGTCGCCCAGATGCACGGCCGGCTGCGCGAGTTTGTGATTCGCTCGGCGCTGGGCGGCGGTTTGCGCCGGCTGGTCCGCCAGGTGATGACCGAAAGCCTGCTGCTTTGCGGACTGGGCGGGGCCACTGGTTTGGTGGTGGCGTATTGGACCATCCAACTCATCCGCGCCAGTCTGCCGCCTGATCTGTTGCCCTTCGTGCCGGGCTGGTCGGCGGTGGACTTGAATCTCCGCGCCTTCGCCTTCGCCGCGGGGGCCGCCGGGCTCGCGGGGCTGCTCGCGGGCATTGCCCCCACGCTGATGATTCCGCGCCGCAACCTGGACGCCGTGTTGCGGCAGGGCGCGCGCGGGTCCAGCAGCGGTGGCGGGCAGCGCTTGCGCCAGGCGCTGGCGATCGTGGAACTCGCGCTCGCGCTGGTGCTCATCGTGGCCTGTGGCCTGGTCGTGAAAACCTTCGCCGGCCTGGTGTTCGCCCGGCACGGCTTCGAGTCGGACCACGTCCTGAACCTGCGGGTCAGTCTGCCGGAGTCGCGCTACCCGGAGAATTACCAGGTGACGCAGTTCTTCGACGACGCTTTGCGCGAGCTCGGCAGCCTGCCGGGCGTGGAAGCCGCGTCGCTGACCAGCACCCTGCCGTTTTACAGCCGCGACGAAACCACCTTCGGCCGCACGCCGACCGTAACCGATTCGCGGACCCGGCCGCCCCAGTTCAATTTCCAGGCGGTGGCGCCGGATCATTTCCGCACGTTCCGCATCGGTTTGCTGCGGGGGCGGGCGTTCAGTTCCGCCGACGACGCACAGACCGCGTCCGTGGCCGTAGTGAGCGAGCAAGTGGCTCGGCAGCTCTGGCCGGGAGAGTCGCCGCTGGGACGCGTGTTCTGGCAAAACCCTGGCGCACCTGGTGCTCACGCGTTGACCGTGGTGGGCGTGGTGACGGAAGTCCGCCACGATTGGCGTGGGGACGAACCAGGCACGGTGTACGTGCCGTTTGCGCAGGCGCCGCAACGCACGATGTTCGTTTCGCTTCGCACCGCCGACGATCCGGTCCGCCACGCGGCGGCCGTGCGGTCGCGCGTTCAAGAACTCGACGCTGCCCAGCCGTTACCGCAGCCCAAACCGATGAAGCAGGTCGTGGTCGAGTCCATGGCGGGGATGTGCATCACCGCCGGCGT
>JAKANS010000207.1 GCA_021823625.1 bacterium
TCGCCCACCGGCACGCTGAAGTGCTGCCAGGTGCCGAACGTGTCCACAAACTTGATGTCCGCCATCTTCGCGCCGGCCTTCTTCGCCAGCTCCATTACGCTCTTGGGTGTGCTCATGAGTCTTGTTCGCTTACTACTCAGGTCGTCAGGGGTTATATCAACTACGAAAGCTGAAGCACAACGGCCGTCGCCCCGGATGCCGGCTGTGCCGAGGGTTAAATCGCGTTCTCCCCGCGTTCGCCGGTGCGGATGCGGATCGCGTCCTCCACGTCGCTCACGAAGACCTTGCCGTCACCAATCTTGCCGGTGTGCGCCGACTTGACGATGGCCGCCACGGCTCCCGCCACTTGTTCGTCCGGCAGGACGAGTTCGATTTTGATCTTGGGCAGAAAATCCACCGTGTATTCGCTGCCACGGTAGATTTCCGTGTGGCCTTTCTGACGCCCGAAGCCTTTGACTTCACTCACAGTCATGCCCTCGACATTCAACTCGCCCAGCGCGCTTTTAACGTCGTCCAGTTTGAACGGTTTGACGATTGCCTCGATCTTCTTCATGGCCGTTTCGGATGAAACCGGTGAAATCGTAACAACCGGCCTCCGCGTGTAAATACGATTCTCTTAAAGCGCACGGAAGTGACTTGTCGCGAAGGGGTAACATTGCCATACGTGCATTTGAGTTGACTCCGAACGAGGGCGTCCATCAAGTCAAAATCGGCACTTCCAAGAACGCGCGCGTGGCACCCGCGCGGTGAGTTACACTTGTACTGCAACGCAGGCCCAGTCGGTCAGCCTGGTCGGCGATTTCAACCACTGGGATCCCCGCGCACACCCGATGCGGCACCTGCCGGACGGCGCGTGGTTGTTCAGCGTGGCCCCCCCACGGCCATCACCGTTACACGTTTTGGGTGGCTGGCCAGTTCACCCTCGACCCGCGCGCCCAAGGCATCACACGCAACGACCAAGGCCGGCGTGTGTCGTTGATTCCGGCGAGTTGAATTGGGCGTACCGTCTGTGCCGTCAGCGGATGATCACCGCCAAGGCACCGTCGGTCAGGGTTTCCAGCAGGCAGCGGCGCAGGAATGAGACGATGCTGTCGCTGAGGAGGCGGCAACGGGGACACCACCGCCGGGCAGCGGCGAGTTGTTTCACGCAACCGCGAAGCCCGGTCAACTGCAACAGCCGGGGTGCGGACTCAAGTTGGCGGCGCAGTTCGCTTCGCAACAGCGCGTAAAAAGCCAGTTCGAAGCCCGGCCCGGACTCGGAAGCCAATCGCCGCAAATCCAGTTTCGCCGTCGGGGTGGAAACGACCGGAGCACTCTCGGTCACGACGGACAGTCCGAACCCGCGCAGCACGCGGGCCAGGGCTTGGGAAAACTCGCCGACCGTGACGGACTGTCGCCCGAGATCCTCTTTGAAATACCGGAGCACGCCCGCGGCCGCGTTGCGCAACACTTCGCTGTCGATCCAATCCGCGGAGTCGCCGATCAGTTCCACCGCCACCTGCTCGGCGGAGCAAGGCACGGCCCCGGAGGCAGTCTCAAAAACCAGGCAGTCGGTACGTAGCTGTATCATACGGCATCTCCAGTTTCTTCACGGCCTGCAGAAAATCGGTGGCTTCCTCGAACCGCCGATAGACGCTCGCGAAACGGACGTAGGCCACCGGATCGAGCACGCGCAATTCGTTCATTACCCGCTCGCCGATGACGGTCCCCGGCACTTCGCCGTCGAACTCGCTGTGCAGTTCCGCGCTGATGCGCTCCACCACCTCTTCCACCACAGCCGGGCTGAGCGGTCGCTTGTCGCACGCCCGACTGATCCCGCTCCGGAGCTTGTCCTTCATGAACGGCTCCCGCCGGCCATCGCGTTTGATCACCACCAACGGCCGGGTTTCGACCTGTTCGTACGTGGTGAAGCGGTGACCGCAGCCCAGACATTCGCGTCGACGCCGGATGGTCGCACCTTCACGCGAGGCGCGGGAATCGATGACCTTGTCTTCGCGGCAGCCGCACTTGGGACAGCGCATAGTTTTGACCCACCACTGCTAAATGTGGTTGATCCCTTCGTAACATACCAAATGTTGAGGCGTCAAGGTGCACGACCAAAAACCGAACGCCGTCTTCCCGACGAAAACCTTTCGTTTGCCCACTGGCGGCCGCACCGCCAAATAGCCGCGCCAGCTTTATGCGTGCAAACCATACCGCGAGTCTTCACCAGGAATCGATCTGCGGCTGATCAACTCCAGTCGGCAAAGACGCACCAGCTCGGTTCGGAATCCGCCGGCCGCGACATTCCGCGCTGGTCCGATTGCTTCTTGTGCCAACTCATTTACGGCACCTCGAATCTTGCGCAAAATCGCTTAGTGGGTTAAACGTAGCCCCGTGCGGGCGGGGCCAGCAGCATTGGCGGTAGCTATGCCGCTGCCAGGGAAATTGGGCCGGGCCTGTATTTTGTAGGGGTTCTGGAAACCGAAGCGATGTGTCAGGCGGTCAGTCGCTGATTCGGATCCGGTGCTTTGCGGTTCGTCGCACTTTCGCTAACACATCACGGAGGAGGATCGTCAAATGACACGTGTTGTAGGTAAGGCACTGGTGGCGGGATGGCTGGGAGTTTCCACACAGCTCTGCGCCGCAACTCTGTGGAACGGACTGCAAGATCCATCCGCGGACCTGTCGTGTATCTTTCAAAATTGCATTTTTGCGGAACCGCAAAATTGCACAGTGGTGATCGCTCAGGCTTGGGACCTTTACTGCGATGGGCCATAGCGCAAGAGCACGAGCGGCTTGGCGTCCTTGGTGGGAGGGGCGGCGAGGATAGAGAAGGGGCCCTCGGGGGGCTGACAACGGACCCCTTTGGGGCCCGGAGGCCCGGCGACTTTGAGGGGGACGCGCTCGCTCCAGACGGAGGGCCACCACGGGCAAGGGGGTTGGGGGCGCAACCCCGAACGGCCCGGACGCTGGGCCCGGGGCCAAGCTTGGAGGGGCGGCATGCCCCACTCCCGGGGGGGGCTCGTGGCCGTTGGGGTGCTTGCGGAGTTGAGTGATCCAAGGGGTGGCGTGGGGGACTTCGGCCACGGCTTCGGCCGCGAAGCGGGCGGGCAGGCGATTTTGCCAGAATAAGGGCAGGCGTTCGACCTTCCCCTTCGCCTGGGGAGTCGGGGCGTGGAGGAGCGAGATGTCGGAGCACTTCAACGCCCAGCCCAACTGGGTCAGGGCGTCGGGCGCTTGGGCCAGGAACCAGCTGGGGCAACCGACGTAGAGCGGCCGCGGCAGGCCGTATTCGGCGAAGGCTGTGGACAGCAAAGTCGAAGTAACGCAAGAGCCGTTCGCGCTCGTCGAGCCGGGCACCGGTGATGACGCGGGAGCAGTCGTCGATGAGATTGCGGATACTGGATGGGCGCGCCGGGGAACCCCGGGGGCGGCGAGGCGTCCCAGGGCCAGAGCTCGCCAAGGGCTTGCCGCTGCCCGCGCTTGACGGGAGCCTTGGGGCGCCCACCGGCGCACTTGCGCCCGTGCCAACTTCCGACCCCGGCGCCGGGGCCCCTCGCTGGCGGCAAACCGGTAGGCGGCGGGGGGACGGGCGCAGAGCAGCTTGCGCAGGAGTTCCTGGACCTCGGGGGGCCAAGCAGGGAGAGGGTTTCCTCCCGGCGGCCCCGGCGTCCAGTACGCTTGCTGACGTTGGGCCCACGCGCGCAGGTACTGGCGATCGAGTTGGTAACAACGACGGTGCGAGAGGCTCAGTTGCTCGGCCACCGCGGCGACCGACAGACGTTCGGTACGCAGTTGCGCCAACACGTGGCGGATGAAGGGAACTCCGTGGCGATGGCCCAGTTGACGGTGTCTTTTTTCATCTGGACAGCTTGGGGGCTTTGCCCCCCCAAGTTTTTCGCTTTCCGACCGGGTTGCTGGGGCTCCCCTCGGCGCCAACAGAAACGCCGTGAGACCGATCAGCCTCACGGCGGAGTCGAAGGGAGACCCGACTCTGGTTGACCGGGCCGCTCCGGTTGCGCTTCCGCAGAGCCGTATCCTGCAGGCCAACAAGGCAGATTAAACCGGAAGGGGGAATCTCCCGCAAGAGGGCCGGAGTCGATTCGCAACTTTGAGGTTCCAGTTCTGTGCAACTTTGAGGTTCCAGTGTGAAATTTTGATCGCCCCCCGACAACAAAGGTTTGCACAGGGCTATTCGGGTTTGAACGTGCGCAGTTGCCGGCTGGCGTCCCGGAGCACTTCCACCCGCCGCCGCCCAGCGCAGCAACGCCTTCGCCGCCGCGTCGTTCCGCAACGCACCGGGAAACATCACTTGATATGGGCAGCCAGCCGTGCGAGCATGGGCCGTCCTATCATGAAGACGACCATTGAAATCGCGGATGACCTTTTCGAGCGCGTCCAACGGTTCGCGCGGAAGGAGAAGACCACGTTTCGCTCATTGACCGAGCAAGGGTTGCGACTCGTGCTGAAAGAGAAGCAAGGCAAACCCATGAAGCTTCCGCCACTGGTCACGGTGGGCGGTGGCGGGCTGACAGGTGAATTCAAGAACGCCCCGTGGGAAAAAATCCGCGACGAAATCTACCGGGGACACGGCGCGTGATTGCGGTTGATTCCAACCTGCTGGTTTACGCGCACCGCGAGGACAGCGAATTCCACAAGGCGTCCAAGGAATGGGTTGATGGCTTGCGGCATCAATCCGCACCGTGGGCGATTCCGTGGCCGTGCGTCCATGAATTCATCGCCATCGCCACCCATCCTGGCATCTATAAACCGGCCTCCACCCTATCCGAAGCATTGGGTTTCGTTGACGCCCTATTCGCTTCACCAGAACTGCACCCGCTTGCCGAAAGCCCCGGGTATTTCGAGAAACTGCGCGACCTCGCAACCACCGCGCGACTGAAAGGCCCGCGCATCCATGATGCGCGCATTGCGGCACTTTGTCTCCATCACGGCGTCAGCGAACTGTGGTCGGCGGATCGTGACTTCTCCGCTTTCCCGCAACTGAAGGTGCGCAACCCTTTGGTGGGAGAATGAAGCCGGCCGACGTGCTCGACCACGCCACCAGCGAAATCGCCAGCGGCAGCAAACTCGGCATTGACGCGACAAAGAAAATTCCGGGCGAAGGCTTCAAACGCCCCTGGCCACCGAACATTCAGATGGACGCCGCGGTGAAGGCGAAGGTGGAAAAGCTTTTCGGAGGAATCGCATGATCTCGCGACGCTGGCCGCGAACAATCCCAAGCCCCCGCGAAAACGCGCGGCATCGGCCAATCCCAAAGGGATTGTGTCCTCCGGCCCAAGGTTGCGAGGAACGAGCTACCTTGGGTCACGGTTCGCAAATGGAAACCAACCCCAACGGGGTTGCGGCCTGTCTTGCCGAAACCCCGCTTGCGCTTCGCGCCGAGCTTTGATTCCATCCTCACCGTTCCGGTAAAAAATATGTAACCACAAAACCAACAACAGATTTGCGGCTTCGGCTGCTGTCCCTGACGAAACTGGTAATTTTGACTTACGTGACAGCTTTCGAGGCACGCCCACTCGGGCGTGCCCCAAAGCGTTCTCGTAAGGGCATACCAGTGCCCGTCAGGGGGCGTGAATAGGGCACGCCCCTTTTGTTGCGGACAGGCCGATTCACAAAATCGAAACGCTCAAAACGAAAAACAAAACACAATGAAATCCAACGCAACAAATTGTCGCTTCCGAACAATCGTCGCTTCCTTTCTTTCCCTCAGCTTCTGCGCCAGTTTGTGCGCCGGGTCAATTCATGATGCGGCAAGTGAAGGAGATGTGGCAAAAGTTTCCTCCCTGCTCGCTGCCGATGCTTCATTGGTCAACACCAAGGCCGAGAACAGTGCTACGCCGCTCATGCACGCTATCCAATCTGGAAAAATTGAAGTGGTGAAACTACTGCTGGGAAAGGGTGCGGATGTTAATATTAAAAACCGTATCGGTCGGACGGCGCTCTTTGACGCGGCCGCCAATGGGCAACTTGAAATTGTAAAGTTGCTTTTGGAAAAAGGGGCAGCTGTTAATTTTGTCTCCCACGATAGCGCGAGTGGGGACGACCCCGGTTGCACACCACTCTTGCTGGCTGCCGAAAACGGGCAACTTGAAGTGGTGAAGCTGCTGCTCGAAAAAAAGGCGGATGTTAATGCCAAGGCGTCTTACAACACTATCCACCAGTCTGCCACACCGCTGATTGGTGCTACTCAGGTTAGTTCGGATTACGAAAAGCTCGGCGGCGGCGGCTTGCCAGGAAAGCGTGTGGTCACAGAAAAAAAGCACGGCTACCTAGAAGTAGTGAAGGCGTTGTTGGAAAAAGGAGCGGCGATTGATGCCAAAAACAACTTCGGTAACACGGCGCTATTGACCGCCTCTGGTAATGGACAAGCTGAGGTGGTTATGGAACGCTCCCCTTAGACTGAGCCAAGTGTTATGAGAGTCTTGGGCGGCGCTCCGCGCCGCCCGGAACTCTGATAACATGAAACGAACCCGACACAGTCCCGAACAGATTGTTACGAAGCTCCACCAAGCGGCCACCGAGTTGGCCGGGGGCAAGAAGATTGAAGAAGTCTGCAAGCGCCTGGCGATCAGCCCGGCGACGTATCACCGCTGGCAGGAGCAATACGGCGGGGCGGACGTGAACACCGTGAAGGAACTCAAGGCCTTGAAAGAGGAGAACGCGAAGCTCAAGAAGCTGGTGGCCGATCTGTCATTGGACAAGGCGGCGCTGAAGGAACTGCTGGAGGGAAAATGGTAGGCCCGGCGCGGAAACGCGAGGCGGTGGGACATCTCCAGCGCGAGCTGGAGTTGAGCCAGCGCCGGGCCTGCAAAGTGGTGGGGCAACCGCGCGCCACCCAGCGGCGTCCGCCCCAACCGGATGCGGCAGAAGCCCGCTTGCGGGAACGGCTCCAGGCATTTAGTCGCCAACGACCGCGTGCCGGGTATCGGACCGCGTGCGGGCAATTGCGCCAGGAAGGGCTGCGGGTGAACGTCAAGCGCGTGCATCGGCTCTGGCGTGAAGAAGGGCTGAAAGTGCCGCGCAAACAGTGCAAGAAGCGGCGGTTGGGCACGAGCGCGAACGGCCGCCAGCGGCGGGTGGCGACGCGGCCCAACGAAGTGTGGAGCTGCGATTTTGTGAGCGACCAGACGACGGACGGGCGGCGGTTGAAGTTTCTGTGCGTGGTGGACGAGTTCACCCGGGAATGTCTGGCGCTGGAAGTGCGGCGGAGTTTCCGGGCCCAGGACGTGATCGCGGTGCTGGCGGGATTGATTGCGCAGCGGGGCGCGCCCGCGCATCTGCGGAGTGACAACGGGCCGGAGTTTGTGGCCTTGGCAGTGCAGACGTGGCTGAAAGCCAACGCCATTGGGGCGCTGTATATCGCGCCGGGCAGTCCGTGGGAGAACGCGTATGTGGAGTCGTTCAACAGCCGGTTGCGGGACGAACATTTGAACCGTGAGGCATTTGCCTCCCTGTTGGAGGCGCAAGTCCTGGCCGCCGGGTGGCGGCGGGATTACAACGAGGCGAGGCCGCATTCGGCACTGGAATATCTGGCGCCGGTGGTGTTCGCCGCGCGCTGGCGCGCTCCGGTCGGGGCTCCGCCCCTCCCTGCGCACGCCAGCGCGGAAACTCTGAAACCATGAACCAAAACTCTCATTGCACTTGGATCAACAAACGGGGGCTTGCCACCTCCAGCCACGCCTCGCGCTCCGCCGCCGCCCAGCGCCGCAGCGCCTTCGCCGCCGCGTCGTTCCGCAACGCGCCGCCCGGTCGCTCGCCGAGGATTTTCAGATGCCGGACATAGCGGCGGTCGATGCGCTCGAAGTCCCATGCCCCCGCGACGATTTCCGCGTGGCTTCGACCCTCACCCGGCCTGGCGGCCACCCTCTCCCATCCGATGGGCGAGGGGCGGCGCGCACGGCCGCGCCTCCAGCAGGAGGAGCGATTCCACATCGATCTTCCCGCCGCCGAGAACCTGCCGCTCCTCCGCCAGCGGATCGGGCGTGATCCACACGCTGTTTTGCAGGCAGCCGAAGCCCTTGTCGCGCAGGTAGCGGCGCAGCCGTTCGCGCCGGGCGTTTTGTCCGGTGGACGCGTTTCACGGCCTTCTCCGGACATGGGGTGGACCGGTCGGAGCCGCGGCACCAAAGCTGGGGGCAGAACCGTCTCTGAACGTGTGAACGCACACACACCGCCACTGCCCGCCCCAGCCGTGCACAGTTGAACGCTACGGCAAGTAGGCACCGTCGCGCCACTCGGCCAGGACGGGGCATCCACAATATAAACCTTGCTTGCCGGCCTTCAACACTTGCCCACCACCGCGCCAAACGCCTACGTGAAGTGCGTCTCCCGGCCCGCACAACATCATCGATAACGGTCGGTTCCGTCACTGCGTCGGGGAGCAGGGAAAATGGAGATTTTCCAATAGGGCTATGCCCTTGAGTCAAGTGACCACAGCCGGTTGTCTTTCGGCATGGCCGACTACCCCGAAACGGTGCTGGAAATGCGCGAAGGGTTCAACGATGCGCCTGCCGGCCGAGATTGCCTTGCACAAGGGCGCGGGCCGGAGGGATTCCGCGGTCCCTCGTGCCAGGGCCGGGATTACTGGATGACGGATCGCGGGCCCTAGCATTGCCGGAAAGGCAGCCCTCAAAGTTCGGTCACGGCGGGAACTTTGTTCCTGGATACGCACCTGCCGTTACGGTTGTGGTTTGAAGCGATCTGGCCGCTCACCAGCCCGAAGTACGGGGCCCGCGCCTTGGGCTTGCGGCGTATCCTCGGATTGGGCCGCTACCGCCCGGCCTGGCATCTCTTGCCTGAACTCAGACGGGCCCGGGTTCGTCCGGGACGAGATCGACTCCCCGGAGTTGTTCGGGGCGACGAGACATTCATCGGTGGCCCGCGCTCCGGGAAGAGGGGACGCGGCGCGGCGGGTAAAGCGCCGGGGCTTGTCGCCGTAGAGGAATCGGCTGACGGGATCGGGCGCCTCTCCGCCTGGCGCGCGGGCCCCCTGCGTCGGCTGAAAGCCTGGAACCGGCGGTTGCCCAGGCAGTGGAACCCGGCGCGCGCGGGCGCCCCGACGATTGGAAATCATCCAGCCAACCGAATCCATTGGGTTATCGACACGAGATCGTCCGCTCCTCGCCCCCAACTGGTGACAACCTGCTCCCGTTGGTCAATCGGGTGGGCGCGCGGCGCAAGCGAGGGTTACTGGGGACTCCGCAAGGAGCAGTGGCCCCCAGTCATCTCGACTACTCCCTCGACGGGTTCCCCTTCCGCTTCCATCGTCGCCGGTCCCGCGCCCGCGGATTGTTGTTCTACCGGCTGGTGGGTCCAGCGGTCGCCCTTGACCCCGTGCGGGTACAAACCCTGGTCGGCGGCCGAATGCAAAGTGAACCACAAGGCGTTGTGGTCACTTGAGTCAAGTGCCTAGCCCTATT
>JAKANS010000031.1 GCA_021823625.1 bacterium
CCGCCAGGCCAGCCGCGGCTCGACGGCGCGCCGGAACGCGGGCCCCGGCCCACCAACGACTTCAAGACGCAGCTTGTTTGCGGGCGCCCGAACGTTCCCCTTGCTCGACTCCGCTCCAATCGCAGTCCATGAAGGTCTCACGCCTGCTTCCTGCAATTGCCTGCCTGGGTTTGACCGCCGCTCTGTTCCGCCCCGCGGTGAGCTTCGCGGCTGACGCGCCCCGCCGATCCGGCTGAACACCATCGGCCACCTGCCCGGCTTGCCAAAGGCAGCGTCGATCGCGGCGGCTTGCACGAACTTCGCCGTCGTGCGCGTTACGGATGGCGCGAAGGTGTTGGAGGGCACCGTCACCGGCCATCTTCGAACCCGCTCGCACGCGATCGGCGGAGATCTGATTGCGATCCTCGTGGTGCGCGGGTCTTCGGGCATCCGCTGCGGCGCACCAGTGTCGGGCGCTCGGCGAACCTCCAGGAGGAGTTTCCGGCGGCGGCGCCACACCTAACCCAGTCCGAATCGACGCCAATGCTGCCTCTCGCCGCGGTTGCGACCTGAATTCGGTGGCGGCACAAATTAGCGCGAGTGGACGCGGAACAAGGCCCTTAATCGGAAAGACTTGGCGCGAAATGTGCTAAGCTAAACCGCATGTTTGTAGGCAGTTACGCCAGTGACAAAATGACTTTCCATGCGTCGTTTCGACCCGATATCGCTTTGCGGCTGCGCGGCGTGCCCGCGCTTCCCTCGCTTGGCGGCACCACGGAGGTCTGCCTTTGAAACCCCTGCTCCTGAGCGCCCGAAATCGCCGCAAGCGCGCAGCGATCCAACGCCCACCGGTGCTGTCCAGCGCGGAGGGTCCCTGGCAGGGAATCCTGCTGGCGGAGTTCGGCGCCGGGCCGGTGGAAGTCCTGGATGAAGCTCCGTTGCAGCACCACCTCCTGGTTCAACTCGACCACGACACCCGCTTCGAATGGGGGAACAACGGCCACTTGGAAACCGTGGAACTCAAGCCCGGCCAAATGAGTTTTTACCCGGCTTTCAAACCGTTCACGGCGAGAAACCCGCAAACTTACGGATTCCTCCTCGTCGCCTTGGAACCCAAATCGCTGCTCTGTTCGACCCAAGGCATGGTGGAGGCGAACCACCTGGAGTTCACCACGCAGAATGCGGTGGATGACCCGTTGGTGCGTGGCGCGGCTCTCGCCCTCCGGGAAGAAATCGCGGCGGGGTACCCCGGCGGACGCTGGTACGGAGAGGCGCTGGCGGAAATGCTCGCGGTACACTTGGTGCGCCATTACACCACCGAGGCTCCGCTCCTTCGCCCGAACGACGGCGGCCTGGCCCCAAACCAGTTGAAGCGCGCCCTCGAGTTCATCCATGCCAACCTGGCCGCGGACACCTCGCTTCAATCCGTGGCCAATGAAGTTGGGTTGAGTCCGTTTCACTTCGCGCGCCAGTTCAAGCGCGCCACCGGCCTGGCCCCGCACCAGTACCTCATTCAACAACGCGTGGAGCGCGCCAAGGAACTGCTGGTGCACTCGCTGGCCAGCGTCGCGGAGGTGGCGCAGCAGGTCGGTTTTTGCGACCAAAGCCATTTTGCGCGGCATTTCCGACGCCTTTTCGGTATGACTCCGAAGGCTTTTCGCCAGCGTTCCGGCCGGCGCAAGATTGTGCCTCAAACCGCATGAACGTTATCGTTTTTTGTGCTTTGCAAGCTCTTTTTGGCAAGGACGTTCCGTAACCAGCAAGTTCGTACAAGCGCGTTCTCCGGGCGCCCCGCAGCATGGCCTGCAAATGGCGACGGGTCTCATTTTGACTGCCGTGGTGTCTGCGCGGGTTGATGGCCCTTGGATGTACACCCCCTGCGCTTCACCGCCGGACACCCGGCAGTCGCTCCTTCGCAAGGCGCACGAGCCACCCATCGGCACACCGGCGCAATCCCCACGCGCGGGTTTCCGGTGCCGCCCTGCCGTCTCCGCCCCTGGCGGAGCACGAACCAAGGCGGCAGCACTACCAATCGCTCCTCCAAGGTGGGGCGTTGCCCAGATGCCACTGTGGGCGAATCCCTAGCAGAGGGTCTGCCGTGATTCCGTCGCCGTTTGGTAAACCAAATCCGAGTACGCTCGGGAGATAGTTCCTATGAAAAAAACACACCGAACAAAAACACTGCGCGCTGGTTGCGGAGTGCTCGGTTTGGGGGCTGCCCTGGCAGCCTCAGCCGGCACCGTAACCATCGACTTCAACACCGACCCCTCGCTGAGCGGGCTCTACCAAGAGGTAGGGGCCACCAGTTCCGAATGGCGTCAGGACGGCGGCGCCACCGGCGCCAATGGCGACGGCTACCTGTCCGTCACCGACGCCCGCGGCGGCCAGCGCTCCGTGCTGGTCTTCAAGGACCTCGAGCCCGGGCTCGTGGTCAAGGCCTTCACCTTCGAGTGCGACATGCGCATCGGCGGCGGACGCAATCAACCGGCGGACGGGTTCTCCTTGAACTACGTTCGCGCGAGCGATCCCATCATCGACAACGGGTCGCCTTTCGCCGGGACCGGTACCGAAACCGACCTGCCGGAGGAAGGCTCGCTCACCGGCCTGGGCATCGGCTTCGACACCTGGAAGAGTGGTGACGTCTCGGCGGGAGTGGTTGACTGCATCGGCATCAGCATCCGCGTGGACGGCAACATGGTCGCCCAACTGCCTGTCCCGCTCCAACCGGGCAACGTTTACACCGGCACGGGCACCGGCACCATCGACGAGGCTCCCTACCGGAACCTGGCCACCAACGACGTCAACTACGCCAAGTCCATGCAAACCGGCGCGTTGAGCAACGAGGACTTGAACGGCGACGGCGTGGTGGACGCCGCCGATGAGCTCGCCCCGCAGCCGGCCTACGGCGACCCGACCTGGGGTTTGTGGATCAAGAACCTTGCTTGGGCACACTTCGTAGCGGAGTTGACCGAGAACTCGACGGTCAAGATCACTTGGAAGGGCGTGGAAATCACGCCGACCGGCGGTCTGCCAACGACCTTCTCGCCCAGCCCCGGACGGCTCGTGTTCGGCGGCCGTACGGGCGGTAATTGGGAAGCCACGCACGTGGACAACATCAAGTTGACCACGGTGGCGGCGGACACGGTGATCGTCAGCGCGCCGACCGGCCTGCCCGTCGGCTTCCGCATTGGGACCATCGACTCCGGCCCGGCCATCGTTGACCTGAGCACCGCGAAGCTCACTTTCGACGGCGTGGACGTGACGCCGATCCAGAGCGAAAAGAACGGCCTCAACGGCACGCTGGGTTGGTGGGACGCGACCAAACCGCTGGTCATCGGCTCGACCCACGGAGTGGTCCTCAGCGTGAAGGACACCCGCGGCATCGAAGTCACCAAGACCAACACCTTCACCGTGCCCAATTACGTCACCGTCCCGCCCGCCTACGCCGTCACCGGCGTGGACACGAGCAAGAAGGGCTTCAGCGTGAAGATTCACCAGACCGCCGACCGCAACCAGGAGACCACGGTGGCGCGCGCCGAGCAGCAACTCGCCGGTTTGCGCGGGGCGAACGTGGCTGATCTGTCCCAGTTCCCCGGCGGCGGCAACGTCTGGACCGAGACGGGCACGATCAACTACAGCCAGCTCGGCACTGCCGGCGTGCCCGAACCCAACGGCGCCTTCAAGGAAAACCTGGACGACCCGACCAAAAACTTCCCCGACGTGTCGATCCCGGGCATCCCGAGCGCCACGGAAGTGAACGCCGACGGAACCATCTATACCGACAACATCGCGGCGGAAATCACCACGTACATCAACTTCCCGGAAGCGGGCGTGTACACGATGATCTTCAACAGCGACGACGGTTTCCGGACCACGACGTTCAGCAGCGTGCACGAAGTCCTCAGCTCGCTGTTGGTCAGCCAGGCCGACGTCGGCAAGGGCGCTTCGGACGTTGCCGCGACGCTCTACGTGCCGCAGGCGGGCAACTATCCGTTCCGCACGGTGTGGTTTGAAGGCGGCGGCGGGGCGAACCTCGAATGGTCCGCCCAGGAACTGGCCCCCACCGCGACCGACCGCTGGCTCATCAACGAGCCGACCCAGACGCAAGCCCTCAAGGCTTACAGCGCCCTCACAACCGGCGCCCCGGCGTGCGTGTCGTTCGTTCATCCGTTCCTCAACTCCGGCAATCCGTACTTCGGTGATGCGGTGCTGCAGGCAAACCTCGAGGACGGCGCCACCCCGGTGGATCAGGGTTCCATCAAGATGCTCCTGAACGGCACGGAAGTGGCCGCCACCAAGAGCAAGACCGGCACCACCACCAAGGTGACCTTCGACCCGCCCGGCAACCTCCCGGCGAACTCCACGAACCAGCTCGTGATCCGCTTCACCGCGGGCACGCAGACCTATGACGCGACGAACAGCTTCACCGTCGCCAACACCATCGTGGTGCCGCCCAGCCTGGCGCTGCCCGCCTCCGCGGTGGACAAGAGCAAGACCGGTTTCCTGGTCAAGACCGTCCAACACGGCATCCGGCGCTCGAACGCCGATCCGGCCGGCACGGCGGAAGACGGCATGCCAAACAGTATCTACCGCGCCAACACCCAGTTGGCTGGGCTGTGGGGCTGGCCCAACACTGCCGACACGACCCTGTTCACCGGACCGGGCGGCTACTTCGAAGAATCGACCGCCAGCGGCTATGCCGGCGTGATCAACTACAACGGGATCAGCGGCGACGGCGGCTTCTTCACCGGTGCCAATGGTTATCCGGACTCCGCCGTGCCCGGCATGCCCGGAACGGCCTTGGCCGAAAGCGGCGTGGACAACTATTCCCAGGAAATCCTCACGGTGCTCGACCTCCAGCCGGGCATCTATGTCATGGACGTGAACAGCGACGACAACGCCGCGGTGTACGTGGGCAATCCGAAGGAATGGATGACCCTGCCGATCCTGCTGGGCATGTACGGTTCCTCCTACGAGTCCGACTCCGGCCGCGGCGTCGGCACAGCCATCGGCGACGGCACGCGGTTCTCGTTCGAGATCAAGACTGCCGGTCTGTATCCGTTCCGGCTGGTCTGGGAACAGGGCGGTGGCGGTCACGGCGTGGAATGGTCCACCCGCGAAGAATCGAACGGGTTCATGACCTGGTACAGTGGCACGACGCCACTGGCGACCCTCGTGGGCGACTCGCTCACGGCGGGCGCGATCAAGGCCTATGAATACCCGATCAGCAACGCCGGTGCCCCGTACGTGAAGAGCTTCGCGCCGGGACGCAGCACCATCGACTCGGCGGCCAGCAAGGGCCGCGTCGGTCCGGACGCGACGGTCACCGCCGTCCTTGACCAAGCCGCCGGCACCATCGACACCACCAGCGTGGCCATGACCATCAACGGCACGGCGGTCACCCCGACCGCCACCAAGAGCGGCAGCCTCGTGACGGTGACGTACAAGCCGGCCGGTGGTTTCGCCGCGGGTAGCACGAATGCCGTGGCGTTGACCTTCGGCGACCGCACGGTGAGCTGGACGTTCATCGTCGGCCTGCCGGCGACGCCGGTGTTCTCCATCGAAGCCGCTGACTTCGATTACAACGGTGGCCAGAGCAAGCCGGAGGCGAGCGTCATGCCCTACATGGGCGGCGCCTATGCCGGCCTGAGCGCCGTCGCGGGCACGGACTACAACGGTCCGAACACCGTGGACAATCCGTACTACCGCTATCCGAGTAGCCTGAACGTGCCCGTGAGCTTCGGCAATGATCGCGACCGCGGTCTGGGCGAAGTCGTGGCCGACTTCCGGCTGGGCTGGATGGGCGAAGGCAAATGGTTCAACTACACGCGCACCTTCCCGGCTGGGACGTACAACGTCTATGCCGCCCTCTCGCACGGCGACGCGACGACCACCGCCACTCGCATCGGCGGCAGTCTGGTGGACGTGACCGGCGGCGGTAGCACCGTGCTCGGTGCGTTCGACGCGCCGACGACCGGTGGCTGGGGCAACAACGCCTTGGTGCCGATGAAGGACGCGGCGACCACCAACAGCATCGTGGCGCTCGACCTGAGCGGGACGAAGACCCTCCGCTTCAATGATCGCAACGGTGACTTCGACTACCTGTTGTTCGCCCCGGCGGTGAATGGTGAGGTGCCGCAGTTCACCAGCATCAAGAAGAACGCGGACGGCAGCATCACGGTCGAGTGGACTGGCGGTGGCACGCTCCAGGCGGCGCCGGCGGTGACCGGGCCGTGGCAGGACGTGACGGGGGCCACCAGCCCGTACACCCTGCAGCCCACTGAGGCGATGCTCTACGACCGCATCAAGCAGTAAGCCTGCAGGCCGAACTCTCATGGGGACCGGGCGCACGCCCGGTCCCCTTTTTGTTTGGTCCCGCTCTCTCGGCCGCTGATCTGATTCTGCGCGGCACCACACCAGCTTCGGCTCCCCCACCCCAATTGGCTCACGGCCAAACACCGCCTCTCCGTCGCAACCCTGTCGCTATGCCAGCCTCGATCCACCGGTGTCAACGGGCGCCCGTCTCTCGGTTGCGGGTCGTGGCGCAATCGCAGTCGCACCACGCAACGCCAACGAACGATTGACGGATGACTCCCCAGGGCTGCTCCAAAGTCCGGCCGATGGAAGGGAGAACCAGGCCGGCAGCCCTGAAATCCGAAGCCCGAAGCCCGAAACCCGAGAATGGCTTGATCCGCGGGGCGGCGGCTCCGCTGGGGGAGTTGTGGATTCGGGACTGCGAACTGCGGATTGCTTTCGGTCTTCGGGTTTCGGATTGGGAAGGGACCGAACCGACTTTAGCGCGGCCCTGGATGACCCCATTGACATCGGAGTTTCGGTTTGCCACGGCTCGCCAGTCATTGTTATTTGGCGCGGTCGAAAGGCTGCAAAAAGCCGCGACGCGCAAGACCATGGCGACACTCACCAAGCTCAAGCTCTCCTTCAAGACCGGCTCGGAGCCGTTTTCCGGCACGAACGCCCGCGTCTATCTCGTTTTCTGCAGCCGCACGCAGGGCCGCATCTACGAGCTTCCCACGCAGCCGGGCGATTTGGAGGTGGGCAAACTGGACATTTACGAGGCCGAAGGGCCGGAAGGGCCGGACTGGGCTGACCTCACCTGCCTGCTGCTGCTCAACGGCATGAACCAGGCCAACGCCGCGTGGCGGGTATTGTGGGTGAAGATCGAGGCTGTGGACGCCAATGGCGCTTCCTGGCTGCTCGCCGACTCAATGCTGGAACGCTGGCTCGACAACGCCAAAGGAACCGCGCCGGCCGCTTTTGTTCCGCTCAAACAACCGCTCACCCGTCTGGCCGACGATGTCGTGGGCCGTCCGAGTTGCTCGCTCAAGCTGGTGCCGTAGCGCTGACGGTCCGTTGTCACTTCCGAACTCGGCCCGCACAACTCCGTCGATCATCGCGTCGGTCAAACGCACGCCCCCCGCAACGGGTCTCATCTCAGTTTCTGCTTACCATGAACCTCGAATCGCTCCACATCGGCATGCGGGTGAAGCACCCGCAGTATGGATTGGGGACCGTTAAAGGTCTCACCGAACACACGGCGGTGGTGGATTTCGACGACGGCACACGCCGCGAAGTCGCGCCCGAGGCCAGCGGCCTGGCACCCGCCGAGGCCCAGGCGGCCGTCTCGGGATTGAACCTGCCCCTGGCTTCGCTGCTGCGCGAGGCAGCGGAAGCCACCATCAAAGCGCTCGGCGTCGAATTGCCGCAGACCGTGGTGCCGCAGATCGGCCAGCGCTGGCGCGGCGGCAAGCTGGTGCTGCACCCGGCCGACCCCACGCTCCAAACCAAGGAGGTCGAGCTGGAGGTTTTCTTCCACAAGATCGTGATGGTTAGGAATAATCTCCGCGTGCTCGAACAGAAGCTCAACGCCCACGAAAGCCTCTCGGCCGCCGAGAAGTTCGACTGGCAGCAATACATCACCCGCTCCTACGGTTCGCTGACCACGTTCAACGTCCTGTTCAAGGAGAAGGAAGACCAGTTCTGAACCGGCGCGCATCGCCCGCCGGCGTGACCCGCCCCAACACCGACATCCCATGAAAGAAATCCTGCCCCCCCTGCCGCCGATCCGGCGGAACGAGTTCGAAACCGTCCAGGCGCTGTTCCAGCAATACGTCGTGCCCAGCTACCGCCGCTTCGACGTCGCCTTCACTCGCGGGGCCGGCAGCGAACTCTGGGACGTGCACGGCAAGCGGTACCTCGATTTCGGCGGCGGCATCGCCGTCTGTTGCCTCGGCCACAGCCATCCCGAGGTGACCGAGGCGCTGGTCCAACAATCCCAACGGCTGGTGCACGTCTCCAACCTGTACTACCACGAACCACAGGGCCGGCTGGCGCAGGCGTTGGTGAAGTTGATCGGCCCCGGCAAGGTGTTTTTCGCCAACAGCGGCGGCGAGGCCAACGAAGGGCTGTACAAGCTCGCCCGCCGGTTCGGCCACGAGGAAGGCCGCTTCGAGATCCTCACCGCGCTGAACTCCTTTCATGGCCGCACGCTGGCCGGCATTGCCGCCACGGGTCAGGACAAGGTGAAGCAAGGCTTCGAGCCGATGGTCGCCGGTTTCCGGCACGTGCCTTTCAACGATCTGGCGGCCGTCCGCGACGCGCTCTCGCCCGCCACCGTGGCGGTGCTCATCGAAGGCATTCAGGGCGAAGGCGGCATCACACCCGCCACGCCGGAATACCTGCTCGGCCTGCGCCGGCTTTGCGACGAAAAGAAGCTGCTGCTTCTCATGGACGGCGTGCAATGCGGCCATTTCCGGACCGGACGGTTCCAGAGTTTTCAGCGCTTGTTGGAAGGCGTGCCCGGCGGCGAGAAGTTTTTGCCGGACGCAATTTCAATGGCCAAATCACTCGGCGGCGGGTTCCCGATCGGCGCGTTTTGGGTCCGCGCGCCTTACGCCGATCTGCTCGGGCCGGGCACGCATGCCACCACTTACGGCGGCACGCCACTGGCTTGTGCCGTGGCCGGGCGCATCCTCGAAATCATCGAGCGGGATAAACTCGCGGACAATGCCCGCGCGGTGGGAGAGATCCTGAAAAACGGATTGGAAGGTCTGGCAGCCAGATATCCGACGGTGGTCACGCGCGTGCGCGGGCTCGGTCTGATGCTCGGCTTCGAACTGGCCCCGAAGGAGCAACTTCCCGCACTGGCCGGCAGCGACACCACGCCTGCGCTGGAATGCGTCAACCGCCTGCACGCGGCCGGGTTGCTCACCGTCCCCGCTGGAGCGCAAGTGGTCCGGCTCCTCCCGGCCCTGAACCTGACCAGCCGCGAGGCCACGGAAGGCCTGCAGATCATCGAAACAGTGGTGTCTGGCCTGGCCTGAGCGGCTTCGCGGCGTCCAGGAATCGCGTCGCTGCTCGTTCTGGGCGAGAGCGTTTCGGGAGCATCCCGAGGTTCTCGGCGTATGAGACCCAGCGAGTTTCGGAGCGCCGGCTTGCAGCCGGCTTGAGACACAACTCACTGCCCCGCGGCCAGCTCAAGCGCAAAGCCGGCTGCAAGCCGGCGCTCCATCGACAACTTCGTGATGCACTGGCGTTTCGGGAGCCTGCTTTCGGACTGGCCTTTTGACCTGCACTTTGGCATCCTCCGTTCGTAGTCTGCAGCGGCTTGGGTAGCGCGTCGCCTTTCATCCCGGTGCGGGACCGGCCGAATCCGCACCTCAAGGGTAAACCGGATCCAATCGCCGGCGGCGCAGGCGCTGAATGTCTGGCCATGTCGCTGCGTCCATCTCGCTAATTATGTGGAGTTTGTACGGAACTCGGTGGTGGCAGACGACCCTCGCTCTGGGGGTCGTGTTCGTGGCGGCCACCGCTTGCCGACGGTACGAAGAAGGCGCTGCCCCTGCCGCCAGCAATCCGGCCAAGACCGCGCCGGCCGCGACGACCAAGCCCGAAACCTACGCCGCCAAGCCGGAAGCGGCGCCCCAGGAGGCCAAGGAACCCAACATCGTTTACAGCGCCTACAACGACGACGCGGTCAAGGAAATCTTGAAACTCGCCAACGCCGGCCGCTGGGAGGACGCCGAAGCGCGCACCAAGGCGCTCATCGCCAAGGATCCGCAGGATGCCGCGGCGCAACGTCTGCTGGGCTGGGTGCAGAAACAGCGCGAGATTCAACGCAACAAGGCCTTGGAGGACCGCATCCGCGAGATCGACGCCAAGCACTCCGTCTTCAATCCGACCGTCAAGGATCTGCTCACCGAAAGCAAAGACCGCGGCCTGCCCCCGCGCAAAGATGTGCGCGACATGGTGGATCAGATCGAGGCCACGCCGTACATCCCGCCGAGCTTCGGGAAGACGAATCACCTGGAGGGGATCGAGTTCGACAACGAGGCGCAACAGGGAGCGATGGCGAAAATCCTGGAAAAGCCGGTTTCGCTTCACCTCGACAACACCTCGCTCAAGGACATCATTTTTAACATTGGCCAGACCGAAGGCATCAACTTCGTCGCCGACCAATCACTCGCGGCGTTCCAGCAGAAACTCAGCATCAACATGGAGCGGGTGACCCTGTGGGAACTCCTTCGCTACATCGCCCGCAACCTGGACGTGCAGTTTCAGGTCGGCGACGAGTTGGTCTGGATCGTGGACGGCAAGGACCCAAAGAAGGCACTCGAAGAAACGCGGTTCTACAAGCTGCGCAAGCCCTTCATCCTCCCCGCCCGCTTCGGCCCCGACGAGGTGGTCCAAACCAAGGTGATTCAAAACAACATCCAGACCATCACCGAAAACCAGAAGCTCAACGCCTTCGTCAACGACCTGGCACCGCAAACCATCGCGCTCGAACGCGCGATCACGAACTTTTTCACCGGCAAACACATGCTCGACACCGAGCGCAACATCATCATCGCGCGTGGTACCCGCGAACAACTGGAGATCATGGACAAGATCGTCCAGGAGTTCGACAAGGGCATCCAGCAGGTGCTGATCGAGGCGCGCTTCGTGACCGTCAGCGCGGCCGCCTTCATGCGGCTGGGCGCGGCTTGGGAGAGCGGCCGCACCCAGTTCGCGACGGAAAGCGAGACCGCCACCGCCAGCGCCTTGGGCATTCTCAACCCGGCGTTTGGCATCAGCGAAACGTTCACGAACGTGCTGGGCCGCTCGAGCCTCACCGCGACCCTCTCGCTACTGAACCAAAGCGGCGAGAGCCAGGTCCTCAGTGCGCCCCGCCTGACCGTGATCAACAACCTGCCCGCCACCATCAACGACGGGAAGACCCAATACTATTACGAGCAATACCAGGTAAAATCGCAGATCCTGGAACGGCGCTCCTCCTCGGCGCTGGTGCCGTCCGGCACGCCCACCAAGATCAACGCCGGCGCCAGCCTGGATGTGCTGGCCAGTGTGGGCGGCGATGGGCGCACCATTTTCCTGGCGCTGCATCCCAAGGTGAACTCGGACGTTCAGTTGGTGCCTTTCGCCACCATCACCGACAAGGACGACGCCGGGAACGTGGTGAGCTCTTTCGACATCAAGTTGCCCCAATACCGCACCCAGGAATTGTCCACCCGCGTGGCGGTGCGCTCCGGAGAAACCGTGGTCATGGGCGGAGTGCTCGAGCGCACGCAGACCACCTTTGTGGAATCGGTCCCGATCCTCGGCAGCCTGCCGATCATTGGTGCAGCCTTCCGCCGCCGCACTGAAATTGACCAACCGCGCTACCTGCTGGTGTTCGTCACCGCGACGCTCCTTTCGGAAAGCGGCGAGTACCTGATTTACGATGAGCCGGTGGAAAAGGGCCGCACCGCGTTACGCACCGCGGCGCCAACGGCTGCGACCAGCCCCACCGAGGTTCCCGCCGCTGCGCCTGCCCCCACGGCTGCTCACTAGCCCTGCGCTTCAATGCTTCTTCCGTCCGTTCCATGGTTGCACCGGGTCCTGCCCTTGTTGGGCCGCCGGTTCGTGGTCCTGGACCCGGGCAGTCGCTTCCTGAAAGTGCTGGTGGTGGACGCGGGTTGGGGTGCGCCGCGTGTGGTGCACTTTCAAACGCTGGATTTTTCGACCGCCGACCCACGCCACTTCGAAGAGGTGGACGCACAGTTGGAGGAACTGTTCGCCGCCGCCGGCCCGCACGAGCGCATTCTCGTCCTGCCCCAGTATCGAGCCATCGCCCAGGTGGTGGATCTGCCGCCCGCCAGTACCGCGGAAATGCAAAGCGCGCTCGCCCGCGAGGCGCGGCGGCTCAGCGGCCTGGACGAAGCCGCCCTCGCATTCGACGCCGTGCGGCTCAAGCCGTTCGGCCGGCTGGCGCATCCGCACTGGCTGACGCTCTGCAAACGCGCGGAACTGGATGGTTTGATCGGCCGGTTCGGGACGGTGCCGGAAGGCGTCGAAGCGGGCGTGGAACCGCCGCGCTTGGCCCAGATCACCACCAGCGGACAAGCGCTGTTCGCCGCGGCCCCGGCGCTCCTCCCGGCCGATGGGAACGGCGTGCTGGTGGATCTCCGCGCCAACAACAGCGTGGTCGCGATCGTCGCCCACGGCCAGGGCGTCTATACCACGACCCTCCCGATCGGCTCCCGCCAGCTCAGCGAAGAACCGGCCGCGGCGGGAACCGACGCTGCCCCCGCCGCCGCGACCGCGGCTGCTCCCCCGACTGAGCCCCACCTGGCCGCCTCCCCGGCGATGCTGGAGAAATGGTACGGCGCCGTGCGGCTCTCGGTCGCGGAATGGATCGAAGACAATCCAGACGCCGGTCTGACCTTGCCCGGCCTCCCGGTGTTTGTCGGCGGCCTCGGCGCCAGTCAACCCGCCTTCCTGGAGTCCTTGAACCAGCGCGGGAATCTGCGGTTCGAGGCCTGGGAAGAGACCGCCACCCGGCATCAGCGCTGGCCCATGGCGGACTACTTGGTCGCTTACGGGGCCGCCCTCCAAACCCTGGCCGGTGGGCCGCGGGGAATTTCGTTGCTGCCCGAAGATCTGCGTCTCGGGCTGAAGCGCCGGCGCCTCGTGGCGGGGCTGGAGACGCTGAACGTGGTCTTGCTGGTCCTGGTGGGGCTGCTGCTCGCCCTCGGCATTAGGCAGAAGAAGGACCTGATGGAACGGAAGACCCAGCTCACCGAGCGCGCGCAGACGGCTCTGCAAACCGCCCGTTCCATCGACGCGCTCTATCGCCGGCTCAACCTGGATTACTGGCAAATCTATCCGGTTCTGTTGCGCCAGCAGCGAACGCTGGAAACCTTGCAGACCCTCGCCGCCATGCGGGCCGCGCGAACGAACGACGACTTCTGGTATGTGCTCTTCGCCGATGCCGCCAGCTACCAGGTCGGCCCCGCGGGAGCATCCGCCAGCCCGGTGACGAACGCCCCGCCAGTCGTCCGGCCGCTCACGACGGCGACGAATGCGGCGCCCGCGGTGTCACGCCGCGAATACATTCTGGAATTGTGCGTGCCCAGCGAAGGCGAGGCCTTGCGGCGCATCCTCAGCGACGTGGTTGCCAGCCTGAAGCGGAACGTGCTCTTCAGCCGCGTCGATTCGCTACCGCCGGAACGGAAACGCGATTGGGTCGATCCCAAGGTCGCCGTTTCCAACCGCGTCTTCGCCATCGCCATGGAGATTGCCGGGAAAGAGTTGCCCCGCCCCTTTCCCGAGATTTCCCGTGCGTCCCCAGGCAGCGACAACCGCCGTCCGGGCACGTTGCGGCTCGAACCGGAAGCCGATCCGGCCCGCTAAACCTGCATGGACGCGCCCACTCCCAAGCCTGGCCGCCGCTCGCGGTTGCCCGCCGTGACCCTCTTCGTGACGCTGGTCCTGGCCCTCACCTACGTGGCGGCCTACCAACCGCTCGCGCGGCGCGCGGAGTCGCTCGACAAATCGCTGCGCCTGGCGTGGGAGCAATTCGCCGCCACCAATCGGTCCAGCGAGGCCACGGCGGGGGTGAAGCTGGAGAATCTTGGCGCGCGCCTCAAGGCCCTGGACGCTTCCGCCGCCGATCTCGCCGCGCTGCGGCTGTTGATCGATCAACGTCTCGCGCTGCCGGCAGACGTCCGCGACCAGCTCCAGGCGCCTTTCCAACTCATCGACTTCGAGAACGAGCGACTGTTGCGCGCCGAAAGCCTGGCCGCCTTGGCCAAACAGCAGAAAGTTGTCTTCGAGCCCGGCGCCACCAACGGCCTGCCCCAGTACCTCGGCGAGACCGGCGGATCCGCGTTGCTCTGGCCGCGCCTCTACTTCGCCACGCAGGTGCTGCTCCTGGCGGCCCACACCCAGGTCGGCAGCGTGCGCGAGTTGACCCAGTTGCCGGACGTGGACCACCGGTCGGCGTTCGACGGCCACCGCGAGTTCCAGGAAATGCCGATGCGCATCACACTCGTGGGCGACCTCGAGCCGGTCGGTCGGTTTCTGACGAGCCTGCCGTTGCGGGGAGCGGAACTCGAGGCGACGGGCCTGGCCACGGTCCTGACCAACAAACCCGCGCTGTTCATCGACCATTTGCTCACCCGCAAGGCCGCCCCGGACCGCCCCGGCGACGTGCTGGTGGAGGTGGAGGTCAGCGGGTTTGTGCCGCTGGCCGGGACCGTTTTGCAGACCAACAGCCCGGCGGAGTTGACGCGCTGAAATGTCCTCGACACTCCAACGCCAGTTCTGGTTCGCGATCGCCACCTTGGCGGGGCTCGCGACGCTGTTGAGCCTCACGCTGCTCGGCCTGGGCGGGCGGGTGCCGGACCTGCGGCCGCTCGGCGGTGAGGGCCGCGTCACGCCCGAATGGCCTTCCCCCGCCCAAGTGGGCGATTGGTTCAGCGTCGGGGAACTGGCGCGGGCGGTCCGCCAGACGAACGCGATCAATCCGTTTTTCACCCGGCATTTCCAGCCGCCCCCACCGCCCAGCACCCGGCGCGTGACGCTGACTTACCAAGGCTCCCTGGAAAGTTCGGACGGCAAGGTGCGCGCCTTCGTGCTGGTCGATACCAACACGCTGGCGCTCGCCGCCGGCGCCGTCGTGGTGGCCGACCACGCCGTCAAAAGCATCGCCCTGCGCACGCTGATTCTCACCAACGCCGCCGGCCAGACCAACGTGCTGGAATTCAGCGTCCCGAAACCCCTGGAAGTACCCATCAAGTGAACGCTCCGGAGCCAACAAAACGCGAAGTGGCCGACGTGCTGTTCGCCGCGGGCAAGCTGGATGCCGAGCAGTTGGAGCTGGTGCGCCGTCGTCAGCGCCGCCTGCGCACCTCGCAACACCAGGCCCTCCTCGAACTCGGTTTCGCCTCCGAAACCGATACCTACACAGCGCTGGCCGGTTTGCACGGGCTGGAGTTCGTGGACTTGTGCAACTTCACCTTCCCGCCCGGCCTGCCCGACGAAACCAAACTGCCCGTCGCGGTCATCCACAATCACCACGTCCTGCCGGTCGCACTGGACGAGACGACGATCACGCTGGCGTTCATCGAGCCGCCGCGCCAGGCCGAGCTGGGCAACCTCCGCCTGTTGCTCAATCGCCAGGTCCGCCCGGTGCTCACCACGCCGAGTTGTTATCGCAACGTCATCCGCCAGTCCTTCGGCCTCGGCGCCGACACCATCCAGCGCATGGGCGAGGATCGCCCGGCCGCCGACAGCTCGGCTGACGTGGTGTTCAAGGTCGGCACCGGCGAGGATGAGGAAGCGGTCAACGCGGGCATCACCCGCTACGTGGACCAACTGCTGGCGGACGCGCTCCGGCTCGACGCGACCGACATCCACATCGAACCCTACCTTTCCAGGATCAAAATTCGCTATCGCGTGGACGGGATCATGCAGCCGGTCACCACGCCCGACAGCCTTCGCCAGGTTTATGGCGCGCTGGTGTCGCGCCTCAAGATCATGGCCGGCCTCAACATCGCCGAGAAGCGCCTCCCCCACGACGGCCGCATCTCGATGAAAACGGAGGGCGCCGAATACGACCTGCGCGTTTCGATCATCCCCAGCAAGCACGGCGAAGCCGTCTGCCTCCGCATCCTCGGCCGGCAGAGTCTCATGCTGGAACTGCGGGAGCTCGGCCTGGAGACGGACCAGGAAGCGCTGCTGCGCACCCTCACCCGCCTGCCGCAAGGCATGGTCCTGCTCACCGGCCCGACCGGCAGCGGCAAGACCACCACGCTTTACGCCGCGCTCGCCAACGCCAACGACGAGGGCCGCAAAATCATCACCGTGGAGGACCCGATCGAGTACCAGCTCGAAGGCATCGTCCAGATCCAGGCCAAAGAGGAAATCGGGCTCACCTTCGCCGCCGGGTTGCGCTCGATCCTCCGCCACGATCCGGACGTGATTCTGATCGGCGAAATCCGCGACCGCGAAACCGCCGACATTGCCGTGCGGGCCGCGCAGACGGGCCACCTGGTTTTCTCCACCTTGCATGCCAACGACAGCGTGAACGTGATCACGCGCCTGCTCGACATGGGCATCGACCCGTTCCCGCTGGGTTCCGCGCTGGTTTGCAGCATCGCCCAGCGATTGGCCCAGCGGATTTGCCGGCACTGCGGCGAGCCCGACGATGCGATCCCGGACGACCTCCGCGCCGAGATGGCCCGCCAGCTCGGCCTCGCGCCGGAGGAAGTCCGCGCCTTTCGCGGCCGTGGTTGTGTGGAGTGCAACGACAAGGGCACCCGCGGGCGCGTGGCGTTGTACGAGTTCTTCGTGATGAGTGAGGAAATGGCCGATCTGCTTGGCCCGAATCTGACCACCGGTCACCTGCGCTCCGCCGCGCGCCGACTGGGCTGGCGGTCGCTGCGCGATCAGGCCTGGAAGAAGGTCCAGCAAGGGTTGATCCCCGTCTCGGAAATCCAGCGCCTGACTTATCGGCTCCAGCAACCGGCGTCCCAGCCCTCGCCTGAGGGCCTGTAGCCGCCGGCCAGGCGGTCGGACAGGACGGTGCTCGGCCGGCGGGATACGTCTTCCCTCGACCGCGCTCGACAACCGGCCGGCGCCCCGGTTCAATCGCCGCACGCCGCCGCCATGACGCCCGCCGAGTTCCAGCGCAAGTGGTCCCGCTACCAGGGGAAGGAAACGTCCGCCTACTCGGAACACTTCAACGACCTGTGCTGCCTCTTGGGCCACCCCACGCCCGCCGAGGCCGATCCCAGCGGCAGCAATTTCTTTTGTTTCCAGAAGCGTGTGACCAAGGACGCCGAGTTGTTCCCGTTGACCGAAGCTGGCGAGGAGGCCGCCCCGGAGGAACGCGGCTTCGCCGACGTGTGGAAACGGGGCTGCTTCGGCTGGGAATACAAGGGCAAGCGCAAGAATCTGGACGAAGCCTACAAGCAACTCCTCCGCTACCGCGAAGCGCTCCTGAACCCGCCGTTGCTCGTCGTTTGCGATTTCGACCGGTACGTGATCCGCACCAACTTCAACGGCACGGTGCAGGAAACCTTCGAGTTCACGAACGACCAGCTCGACCGCCCGGAGAACTTGCGACTGCTCCGCGCCGTCTTCACCGAGCCCGACTTTCTCAAGCCCCAGCGCACCACCGCGCAAGTCACCGAAGCCCTGGCCGAAACCATCGCCGAAGTGGCCAAGTCCCTGCAAAGGCGCGAGGCGGTCGAGTTGGCCGACGCCCGGACGCGCGCGGAAATGAACTTTGCCCAACGCAAGAACCTCCGCATTGCCCGTTTTCTCAACCGCATTGTCTTTTGCTTCTTCGCCGAAGACACCGGCCTGTTGCCGAAACACCTGTTCAGCAAAGTGCTCAAGACCGGCCTCGACGATCCGCACCACTTGGCGGAGACCTTGGAGAATCTCTTCGCCGTCATGGCCAGGGGCGGCCCGTTCGGGCACCACAAAATCCGCCACTTCAACGGTCATCTGTTCGAGGAATCCACCGTCTTTGAACTCACCGAAGGCGAATTGCGGAAGCTGGCCGATGCGGGCGAGGCGGACTGGCAATTCATCCAGCCCAGCATCATGGGCACGCTCTTTGAACGCGCCTTGGAACCGGAGCAACGCTCGCAATTGGGCGCGCACTACACCAGCGAGGCGGACATCAAGACGCTGGTGGAGCCCGTGCTGATGGCCCCGCTGCGCCGCGAATGGGCCGCGCTCAAGGCCAGCCTCGCACCGCTGCTCGCCTCCCGGTGGGGCGAGAGTCCGCTCGAGCCCAAACTCAAACGGGCCGCCGGCAGCCAGGGCTCGACAGAGTCTCGCCCCACCAAGGATCAGGCCCGCGACCGCCTTGCCGCGTTTCAGAAGAAGCTGGCTGGGTTAACCGTGCTGGACCCCGCGTGCGGCAGCGGCAACTTCCTGTACGTCTCGCTGCAAACGCTGCTGGACTTGGAAAAGGAAGTCGTCACCTTCGCCACGCAACTGGGCTTCAAGCTCGCGCCGCAAGTGAGCGTGCGGCAACTCCGCGCCATCGAAATCAATCCCTACGCGTTCGAGCTGGCGCAAGTCTCCGTGCAAATCGGCTTCCTGCAATGGCGGCGCGACAACGGTTTCGACAACGACCGCTCGCCCGTGCTGCAAAATCTCGACGGCTTCCAGAACGAAGACGCCTTGCTGGTGCCGCACTTCCGCAGCAAGGCCAAGACGTTGAAGGAAGCCCAAGCGGGCGAACACGCGGGCGACGATGCCTTGAAGTTCTACACCGAACGCGACTGGCCCCAGTGTGACGTGATTGTGAGCAACCCGCCGTTTCTGGGCGGAGGTATGCTACGCAGCCAGCTTGGGGATCACTACGTCGGCGAACTATTCAAGACCTTTGGTTCCCGACTCCCAAACTTCAGCGACCTCTGCTGCTACTGGTTTGAGAAGTCGCGCGAGCAGATCGAAAGAGGCAAATGCAAGCGAGCCGGTTTACTGGCGACGCAAGGAATTCGCGGCGGCGCAAACCGCGAAGTCCTGAAACGAATCAAAGAAACAGGTGACATCTTCTTTGCCGAGAGCGACCGCGACTGGATTCTCGATGGCGCGAACGTCCACGTCAGCATCGTCGGCTTTGATGGCGGAGAGGCTACTCAACGCACTCTTGATGGCCAGACAGTCGAGACGATCAATGCGAACCTTACGGCAAAGGCTGACGCGACGACGGCCCATGTGCTGAAGGAGAATCTGGGCATCTGCTTCATGGGGCCATCCCCAAAAGCGCCCTTCGATTTACCGGAGGAACCGGCCCTTCACATGATCGCCGACGGCGGAAACGTAAACGGCAAACCAAACTCCGACGTGGTTCGCCGCGTCCAAAGCGGAGTGGATTTGACCAGCCAAGACCGCCGTGTGTGGACGCTTGATTTCGGGCTGATGACTGAGGAAGAGGCGGCAAGTTACCAAACGCCGTTTGAGCACGCGGCGAAAACGGCCAAACCCGTTCGAACTGGCCGGAAAAGCCAAACCAACAAGAAGTGGTGGCAGTTTGAGCGCCCTCGGGTTGAACTGAGGGCGGCGCTCAGTGGGCGGCCCCGTTGCGTTGCGACACCCGAAGTTGCAAAGCATCGGGTTTTCGTCTGGCGGACATCGGAATTCTTGTGCAACCAGCAAACTTTGGTGTTCGCACGCGCGGATGATTACTTCTTTGGGGTTCTCCATTCACGTTTTCACGAAGTGTGGTCGCTCTCGCAAGGGACGCAGTTGCGGGAAAGGGAGTCCGGCTTTCGCTACACGCCGACAACGTGCTTTGAGACTTTCCCATTTCCATTCCCAGACGATTTGCAGCCGTTCCCCGCACCCACCGCCGTTTCGGCCGAGCCAGAGGAAATGGTACTCAACGGCGGCATGGCCGACATGGTGAGGCGGCGGTTCCTGGAATTGAAAGAAGAGCCGCCGCCCTATGGAGGTAGCCGCCGACGTGAGTCGGCGCTGACTTCCTCTCCCGCGTCTGAGTCGGAACTGCGCGGACTCACGTCCGCGGCTACGCCGGACCAACACCGCGCCGCGATTAGCGCCGCCGCGCGCGAGTTGAACGAGCTGCGCGAACGCTGGCTCAATCCACCCGAATGGATGGAAACCCGCGTGCTGGAATTCCCCGGCACCGTGGGCGGCCCGTGGGACCGTTACATCGTGAAACAGGATGAACAGGATTCACAGGATGGGAAAAACAATCCTGTCCATCCTGGTCATCCTGTCAAAGGCAGCATCGGCCTGGTCCGCTACCCACGGCTTGAACCGCGCGACGCCGATTGTGCCGCCAAGCTTAAGAAGCGCACGCTGACGAACCTCTACAACGAACGCCCCGCCTGGCTGGACCTCGCGCACAAGAGGCTCGACGCCGCCGTGGCCGCCGCCTACGGCTGGCCCGCCGATCTGACCGACGAACAAATCTTGGAACGCCTGCTCGCCTTGAACCTTGAAAGGGCTGCCGAGGGAGCAAAGGCCGCGCAGGTGAAACCGCCCAAAGCGCAACGGTCCAAGACGAGCGAGGAAATGCTCTAGAGTCACTTGTGCCCATTTGCCCCAACCTTCAGCCCCACAACCCCAATCGCCAGCCATGTCAGCGAATGACAATCCCCAGCCCGCGGCGGCCAGCTCAACGCCCGCGGAAAGGCCGCCCCAGGAAAAACCGGCATTGACGGACCATCAAGCCTTCGAGCTCGTGCGCGACGGCATCAAGCACGAGGATGAACTGACGCATCAGCGCCTGACGTGGCTGTTGACCGCGGAGGCTTTCTTTCTCACGGCGTTTGGCGTTCTGGCCGGCATTCTGGTCACCAAGGACCACTCCTGGATGGAGACGCTGACGGGCTTCCTGGTGCTGATCCTCTTTTCCGGGGCGGCCATCTGGCTTTGCCAGATCGTTTGGGACTCGGTGGACGCGGCGGATGCGCAGCTCCACGTGCTCAAGAACTGGTGGTACACCCGCCTTTTCCCGAATTTCAACCAGTACCGCCAGCCGGGTGCGGCCGGGGGGCGGTCCGGAGCGGGGAACGGTACCCAACAGCAGAACGAGCCGCCGCAGCGGAACCGGGTATTCGCGCCTTGGACCATTTATGAACGGCTGAGCCCGGAGGGAGATGAACTCAACCTCCCCGATGACGTCCAGAAGACATTGCACAGCTTTCCTCCGATAATGGGTTGGTTCAAGTGGCGGCGCGGCCTGGGCGTGGGAAGCATCCCCCGGGTTCTCCTGGCACTGAACAGCGTGTTGTTCGTGATCGCTTTTGTGGGCGCTGGTTTCTGGTTGTTGGTCAGTCTTGGATGTTGGACTCCGCCCGCCTGGCTGGAAACCCGGTTGCGCGCGCCCGACAAGGCGCCCAGCACCGTGCTGGTGGCGCCGGCGACCAACAGTGTCGCCCTGAAGCCTCACCCCCTTGTCGGTGCAGGTGTCCGGGTTACCGACTTTACCGGTTTCCCTGATGGTTCCGGGCCAGGGCGCGCTCGCCGGTGTGAACCAGACTCAAGGAACGCCCGCAACCCTGTTCACGGTGGCGGTCACCAATTACGTGGTGGTCACCAACGTCTGGTAGCCGGAATCGTTGCCTGCCAGATGGACTCCCTTGAACGCGCAATCGTTCCGGCCCTTGACAGAAGCGCGTGCTCACAGGGATAAGCGCGTCCGCCAATGCAGCCCGCACTGCCTCAGTACTACAGTTCGCTCGCGCCCTTCCGGGCAGCGTTCGCCACGGGTTTGCCAATCCTCACGTACCACAAGCTCGGGCCACGCCCGCGGCGCGTGCGCCTCAAGGGCATTTATCTGAGCGCCCAGTTGTTTGAGCGGCAACTTGCGGAGTTGCGAGCGGCCGGCTTCATCAGCACCGCGTTGTCCTCCGCGCTTGAACCAACCCCAACCGGCGCCACGCCCGCGCCGCGGCGGATCGTGATCACCTTCGACGACGGCTTCCGGAACGTCCTCGAACACGGTCTGCCGGTTCTGGTCCGGCACGGATTCAAGGCCATCCAGTTTCTCGTGGCGGACCTCATCGGGCGCACGAACGAATGGGAACAGCGCGAAGGCGAGGCACCGGAGCCGCTCATGGACGAGGCCCAGGTGCGCGAGTGGTTGGCGGCGGGAATGGCGATCGGATCGCACACGCGAACGCATCCCTGGCTGACACGGCTATCCGCGGAACGGGCGCGCGAGGAAATCGTTGCCAGCAAGCGCCGGCTCGAAGACCGCTTCGGCGTCGCGGTGGAGCACTTTTGTTATCCGTACGGCGACCACAACCAAGCCGTGTGCGATCTGGTTGGCGCCGCTGGTTATCGCACGGCCTGCACCGTCGAGCCGGGAGTCAACACCGCCCAAACACCGCCGCATGCGTTGCGGCGCTTCACCGCGCGCTATCCGTCGCGCAATCTGAAGGCCATCTGGCAACGGCTGCGCCGCTTCACACCGTAAGCGCCGCAGCCTTCATGGCCGGTTCGGGCCGATGTACTCGGTGGCCACCACGATGTCGTCGAACCACACCCGGCTGACGCGTGGCGGATCGGTCACGCCGTTCTGTCGCGGCGCGTTTTCGGTCACGTAGTCGAGCAGCCAGAAGAAGTTGATCTTGAAACCGCCGTTAGTGCGCCAGCGAAAACCCTCGAACGGCTCGCCGTCGGACTTCACCAAGTCGAAACCCATGCCCGTCCAGCGACCGCGCCGCACGCCGGGGTGGAAATACGCCGTCAACTTGCCGTCCAGCCACAGCGCCAGTTCGCCGTCGTGGGCGGCGGGCGTGGAGTTCAACTTGAGCATGATTTCGACGCATTGCCACTGGCCGCGCGGGATCACCGCGGGGCGGACCGGCTTGAGCGAATTGCCCCAAAAGCGGCCGTCGGCGGACCCTTTCATCTCCGGCCAGTAAGCGTAGAAGTTCCAGATGCCGGGCGCGGGATGGCGGCCATAGTCGCCGGTCGGTTCGATGCCCACGGTCACGCGCTCATCGCCGCGCGGGCGCTCGCCGGCGCCGCCTTGCGGCCAGGCCGTGGCCGGCCGGTATCCACCCAAAGTGACGAAGTGATGGAGATAGCCAGTGTCCTCGGCGAACTTTACATAGAAGCGGGCGAAGGCGGTTTCGACCGCGCGCGGCAACCGCGCGTACAAATGCCCGCCGGTGTTTTCACCCAAAGTGGCGGTCATCTGTAGCGAACGCGTGCCCGGACTTCCCGGCGGCGTGTCGCGGCTCAATTCAAGCACCCGGCCCTTGGCGTTGCTGATTTCGGACCAGCGCCTCGCCAGATCGGCGAGGCTGCCGGACTCGAAGTCTTCGGCGAACAACACATTGGTTTGAGCTGCGAGTTCGGCGAAGCTGGCGTGCCGGGCCGCCAGGCCGGGATCCTCCAGCAGGGGTGCCGCGGTGGACGACCAACGCGTGACGACGAACACGCTGAGGACGAGGGCAAAATGGTGATGGGTTTTCATAGCCGGTTGAGTACTGGCCCATAGCCTGCCTCCATTGGGTCTCGAAGGGAAGCGCGAGCCGCGGCGCGGCTGGTGCCGCACTCCTGGAGCCTGCGCTTGCCGAAAAAGAAAAGGCGCGGCTTTGTAGGCCGCGCCCGACGAAAACGGAGGAAGATCTTACTTGGCCGGCGCCGTCAACCACTCGAACTTGATGGTGATGTCGTCGCCCGTCGTGATTCTGTCCATGCCCGGAATCTGCGGCGACGGGGGTGCGATTTTGAAGTCGGTCATCTTCAGCTTCTTCTCGCCGATGAATTTCACCTTGCCGTCGTCGAGCCGGTTCATCGTGACCTCCATTTCGCACGGCTGGGTCGCGCCGGCGATCGTAAGGTCGCCCTTGGTGTCGAACTTGACCGGCGTGCCAGTAGCAGGCACATCGCCTTTCACCTTCATAGCGGTGAGCTTGTACACAATTTCCTTGTGCTCGGTGGCCTTCATCGCCTCCTGCATGATCTCATCCATCTTCTGCTTGCCACTCTTGAGGGAGCGGATGGGGATGCTGATCTCGGCTTTCGGACACGCGCCGTCGGTGGTGAGGCTCTTGACGGATTTGAGCGATTTGTCGCTGAGGAACTCGGGTTCCACCTCGAAGGCTCCCTTGATGATGGCGCCCTCGACGGTCCATTCGTGAATGCTCGAAGTGCCGTCGATGCTGACCTTGCTGCCCGGCTTGGAGGTCAGGCGCACCGAATCGGCCGCCTGCGCGGCGACCGCCAAGGTGAGCGCCGCCACCGTGCCCCATGTCCAATACGTCGTTTTGAGTTTCATAGTCGTTCTGCCAGTTGGATTGTCTTGCCGCTGCGAAAATTCACGTGGCCGGCCCCGGGAATCAAGCGAGTTGGAACCACTCCTTGCCCATCTCGAGCTTGCCTTCCTTGAGGATCGCTTCGTTGGCCTTGATGGCGGTCGCGGTGGCTTCATAGCCATCTTGATAATCGGCTGCGGGCTCGCGGTTCTTCCCCTGCTCTTTCAAGAAGGCCTTCAAGTCGTCCTCACTGCCTTCGCCGTAGGTGTCGAGGAAGTCCTTCACTCCCGCGCCGAGGTTGTACGAGTTGATCAGGAAGTTCTCGAGCGCGTACTGGAGCCCCGACTTCTCGTCCACGACATCCGAGGCGGCCGCCTTGGCGGTCTGGGCGTCCTGCTTGGTGGCGCCGGCTTTGAGCACCATGCCGCTCTCTTTGTAGAACTGGTCCTTCTTGGCATAGACTTCCCAGCCCAGCGCGGGGGCGTCGGCTTCCTTGAACATCCAGGCGCGGCGTTCGCGCATCATGATGGCCGCGTCCGAGCCGAAGAACATGCCCATTTCGCCATCGAACGAGTTGGCGATCGTGGCCTCGTAGTTGAAATAGATGCCATTCGGGTAGCGGAGGGTGGCGGACACATTGTCAAATACGTCGCGACCGTCGTCCTTATAGTGGCTCAGCGCCCCCACGCCTTCGGCGCTGACCGGTGTGGCGCTGTAAAACCAGTTGGCGATGTCCAGTTGGTGCACGCCCAGTTCACCCACCAGGCCGCCGGAGGTGGCATTCATCAACCGCCAGTTCATCTCCGCCTCCCGCTCGGGGTTCGAGGTCGCGATCCGCCAGCTCATCTTTTTGTGGAACTGGGCGCGTCCGCAGAGGTTCGTGCCGACCACGCCGCTGCGCACGAACTTGATGAGGTTCACGATCTGCTTGTCGGAGCGATTCTGGAGGCCCGGCTGGAAGTTGAGCTTCGGGTGCTTCTTCGCCGCGGTGGCAATCGCGCGGGCGTCGTCGATCGTCGTCGCCAGCGGCGCCTCGCAATACACGTGTTTGCCCGCTTTGAGCGCCGCGAGGACGAACTCTTTGTGGAGGTGGCTGGGCGTCGCCACGATCACCGCCTGCACGTCTTTGTTCGCCAGAAGTTCCTTGTAGTCCGCGTACTTCTCCGCCTTGGGGACCAGATTCGCTCCGCGCCGGAGATAGGCCGGGTAGTGGTCGCAGACCGCCACCACTGGCGCAAAGGTAATGGTCGAGAGGGTCTTGAGAATCTCGCGTCCCCACGCGCCGCAGCCGATCACCCCCACGTTCACTGGCGGGGTCTCGCCTTTGTAGTTGGTCGTGCCCTCCGGCGCGGCTGCGGGTTTCTCCTCGGCAGCCAGGATGGGCACCCCACCCAGCATCGTCATAAATGCCGCCACGGATCCCCCGCGCAGGAAGTCACGTCGATTCAATCCAGAAACGATTTCGTTGTTCATAAAGCTGCGTCACACCCGGCCATTGCCACCTTTGCTTCATCCCCGCCCGCCGGCCGGGCGCACTCTGCGGGCTGAGACCCAATTTGCAAAGGTAATTTTGGTTCCACGGCAAGCCCCGCCCCAACTGATCTTCCCGCCCGGAAAATGGCCGCTCGGGCCAGCCGCCGAACCCTGCCGTCGGACCGTTGGACGCAGACGGCGGCGGGGACATTCGCCCGATTTGCACAAGCCCGCCGGCCTGCGGTGCCGACGCCGGTCTGACCTGGTTGGACGGCTTCCACCTTGCGGACTGGCCCGCGGCCGGAGAACAATCGGCGCGTGAATCTGCGGGCGAAAATTCTCCGGCTGGAAGACCTTGCCGGCTGGCGCACGGCCATGCGCGCCGCCGGCAAACGCGTGGTCGCCACCAATGGCTGCTTCGATCTGCTCCACGCCGGCCACGTGACTTACCTGGAAGCCGCGCGGAATTTGGGCGACGCCCTCCTGGTCGGCCTCAACGGCGACGCCTCCGTTCGCGCGTTGAAAGGCACCGGCCGGCCACTGAACCCGGCGCACGATCGTGCCACCGTTCTCGCCGCGCTGGAGGCCGTGGACGCCGTATGCGTCTTCCCGGAAGTGGACGCGATGAGTTTCCTGCGGACCGCCAAGCCGGACATTTACGCCAAAGGCGGCGACTACACGATCGACACGATCAACCAGGAAGAGCGCTGCCTCGTCGAGAGTTGGGGCGGACGCGTCGCGGTGGTTGGCGGTGTCCCCGGCCGGTCAACCACGTCTCTGGTCGAACGGATCAATCGCAGTTAGCCCACAGCGCCATGCCCCACTTTGCTGATCTCCTCTCCAGCCAAAACCATCGCCTGGTCATGCCCGTGCTGACTTTTCCCGGCGCGAGCCTGTGCGGCGCGACCATCCGGCAGATGGTTACCGACGCCGCAGCCCAGGCTGCCGCTGTCGCCGCGCTGCACCGACGCTACCGGCTGCCGGTGGTGCTGTCGGCGATGGACCTCAGCGCCGAGGCCGAAGCCTTCGGCTGCGCAGTGCACTTCAGCGACGGCGAAGTCCCGACCGTCCTTGGGCGCCTGGCCACCGATCGCGCCTCAGCCGAACGACTCCCGGTTCCCGAACCGGGCACGGCGCGAACGGGGGTGTACCTCGACACCGTCGGTCAGCTCCGAACCTTGCCTGGCCGGCCGTTGGTGTTTGGGGGGATGGTGGGACCGTTCTCGCTCGCGGCGCGCATTTATGGGGTCAGCGAAGCGCTTGGACTGACCCTCGAGGCCCCCGACCTCACGCACCTCCTGCTGGAAAAGACCACCGCCTTTCTCGCGGCTTACGCTCAAGCCTTCAAGGCGGCGGGAGCCGACGGCGTCATCATGGCCGAGCCGACGGCCGGTCTGCTCTCGCCACGGGCATTGGCAAGTTTTTCCTCGGCCTACATCCGGCGGATCGTCAACACAGTGGACGGACCGGACTTCACCGTCATCCTTCACAATTGCGGTGCGAAGCTGGTGCATCTCCCTCAAATCCTGGAGTCACAAGCGAGGGTGCTTCACTTCGGCGCACCAATGGACCTGCCCGCGGCGTTGGCGAAAGTGCCAGCGGCGGTTGTCGTTTGCGGGAACCTCGATCCGAGCAAGGTCTTCGTGCAATCCAAGCCGGACGAGGTCGCAACCGCGACCGGGACCTTGCTCGCGATTACGGCTGGTTACCACAACCACGTCCTCTCATCCGGCTGCGACATCCCTCCCCAGACGCCGCCAGCCAATCTCGACGCCTTTTTCGAAGCCGCGCACGCCGGTCAGTAAGTTCCACCGGCACCGCGCTCCGGCGCCGTGTGACCGAGCCCGGCCAGCAGTCGGCGGACACCGTCCGCCATAAAATCCAGTTCGCTGGCGGTCTGGATGAAACGGTAGCCCTGCGCGATCGCGTCGCGGATGTCGTCGGCGGTCAAGGCCAGACGCCCGGCGACCTTGCCGTGCCGCGTGGCGGCAGCGAGGACCCGGCTCATGGCTTCCTGCACGCGCGGATGCTTCATGTCTCCGCGCACACCGAGCGAGAACGCCAGATCGCTGGGGCCGATAAAGAGCACATCGATGTCCGGCACCGCAGCGATTTCGTCGATTTGTTCCACGGCGCCAGCTTCCTCGATGATTGCCACCACCATCACGTTTCGATCGGCAAAGTCGTAATACCCTTCGCTTGCGGGCCAACGAAAAGTGGCCTGCCGCGCGCCGGAGCCTCGTCGGCCCAGCGGTGGATACCGGCAGGCGGCCGCGGCCTGGCGCGCCAGTTCGGGTGTGCTGGTGAACGGAAACATGACTCCCAAGACGCCCGCATCCAACACGCGCTTGGCCGTCCACAAGGCGTTGACCGGCACGCGGGCGAACGGCACCGCCGGCAGGCCGCGCGTGGCCAGCACAATGTTCCGAAGCGTTTCGAGGGAGACGGGTGCGTGCTCCATTTCGATCCACAGGAAGTCGAATCCCGCCCCCGCCAGTTGCGCGGCAGCCTCGACGTGGTTCAGGCTGATCGTAACACCAATGACGGGTTTGCCTGCGGCGAGAGTCCGCTTGACCGGGTTCTCGAAGGGTGGGCTGGGCACATCGGAGTTCATGGGCGGGTGGTCTCCTTCGCCACGTCCAGGCGCTTGATGAGCCAAAGTTCGGCGACCTGGCAACCCCGGCCGTTGCCGCCGAGGCCCGGTTCGCGATGCCATGTCAAGGTGAGCGAACCGGTACTCGTAGCCGCGGCCGGGATGTTGAATTCCACCGGCCGATAGAGCGGTCGCTTGTCGCGGAACGGATGGACTTCGATGCCGTCATTGGCCTCGAGACGAATCCGCAGCTTCGGGCTGTCACCGCCATAGACGATGCGGACCTTGTACCGCGCGTGCGGATCCAGATCGTCGTAATGGACCTGCAGCGGCGTCTCGCCGAGCGACTCCGCGTGGTCGAGCCATGAGCGGCGCAGCGCGCCTTCGGGCTTCTCGTCCGGCTCGTCCACGACATCGCCTTCCTCGAAACCGACCTTGGACGACACCAGGCTCGCTGGGTCCTGATCGAAAGGCAGACCGCGCACCAGGTGCGGCTGCCGGGCGATGTCCCCCAGATCGTCGTAAAAACCGCCGGGGCCAGGATCGGTCCACTCGACGATTTCGCGAATGCCTGCCAACTGCGCGGCCGCAGTGTTTCGCCGGCGAATCTCAGCGAAGTGCTCTGTCAGCCAACGGCGGTCGTTCAGCGGGTAATCCAGCGTGTCGAGACACGCACCGCGATCCACGGCGATGGCTTGGTACCGCGGGACACTCGATTGCATCCGGATGCTCTGATACAATGACTCGGCCAGCTCGAACACCCGCGCGCGCAAGGCGGGCGCGGTCGGTTGAGTCAAGGCTCGATCCAGCGTGGCCTCAGCAGCAGACAGCGCAAGCTGCGGACCGACGCGCGGAGCTTCACGAAGCTGGTCCAAAGCTTCGTTCTCCAAAGTGGTTTCGTGAAGCAGCCGGCACCGCAGGCAAGCGTCGTAGTAGGCCCGGAACAGCGCCTGCTGGAACCGCCAGTTCAGCAACAAGCGAGGCGGAGCCGTGCGCTCGAGTCGCTGGAATTGTTGGAGCGTGGTCTCGACGCCTTCGTTCGCCAGCAGCGGCCCGCGCCAGTTGCGTTCAAGCGCGAGCAAGCCTTGGGCAAAGTCGTCCGTGTACGCTGCGCCAATGAAATAGCGGCTGTACTCGCGGAGAATCTGGATGACCGGCTGGTCGGGGTCCCAGCCCAGCGCGCTCCACACGATCTTGTTCACGTCGTCGTTGCAGCCCTCCGAGTAAGTGATGAACCCCAGCGTGCCCGGCTGCAAAAGACGGAAGATCGCCGCTTCATCGGTGGGCCGCGGGTCGATGCACTCACGGCCTTCGGTGACCGCGAACGCGGTGTCCCAATCCGGCACCGGATATTGGCACTGGCGCGTGTGGGTGATGTCCGGGTAATGCCGGATCGGGTACCGGGCCGGCACCGCCTGGCGCAAGGCGGGCAAGCTCAGGCGCACTTGCGGGCCGAAAACCACGCCGCTGAGCCAGGCCGGTTGTTCGCGAGCAAGGATGTCGAGGAACTCGTCCAGCCAAGCCTGGTTGAAGCTTTGCGGCGACACCCACATCTGCGCGTGCGGATGGGTGCGGTGCAAAACCTCGGTTTCCTTGGCCAACAGGTCGAGCAAAACGCGCGGTCGCGTGTGGCCGGGGTCGCCGCCGGGGACGAACACGGCATCGATCCGGGGCAGTTGCGCAAACACCGCACCCCACTCGTCGAGCGCGCGCGCCACCGTCGCCGGGTCGGAATAGTCCGCGTCCATCGCCGGATACCAAATCCAGACATCCAGCCCATAATCGTCGGCCAGTCGCGACATGCGCTGCATCATCTGGATTGGCGGGAGCGGAAAATGCGGGCTGTCCGCATCGTCGTCCGAGCGCGGCGGAATCAACTCGACTGCATTCACGCCGAACACGATCAGATCGCGGTAGTATTGCTCCCACGTCGGCACGTCCCAGGCATCGTAGGCGTGGGTCTTGGGCCGGTAGCCGAGTTGGTGCCCACGCAAGGCGTAGCGCGGCGCCGTGGTGACGGCCAGGCCGTCCGGTGCGGTGATCCTGCCCGGCGCCAATCGTATTTGGCGCAGCAAATAACCCACGCCGTAGAGCACTCCGCGGGCGTCGTTCCCGGCGATGCATACCGCGGCGGTATCTCCGGTCCCGAGCGTGCGAATAGCAAAGCCTTCGGGTTTCGAACTCCCCTGCCTTGCTGCAATCTCGCCGCCCAAAGGCCCGGCCAGCGCCTTGAGCGCCTGCGCCTGGCCGACCGCGATGACCGGCACCGACGACGTAGGCCAGGATGTTTGTTGCGGCAGCCGGATTTGACTGCGCTTCTCGACTTCGTCGAGGAGCAGAAGAACGGCCTTGCGCTCCGGACCCGTCAGGCCAGGCGGCGAAACCACGACCGCGCAACTCAAGTCCAACGCCACGGCCGGAAGCAATCCGAAGATCGCGATCAAACCCGCCAGCCAGGCCGCCTGGCGAACGCGCGGTCGCGGAGCAGGAGTGCCGGGGCAATGCTCGCCTTGAGCGCCAAGACCGTTCGACGAATCAGCGGTGAACACCGAGCCCCCGGCGGCCCGAACCTGAGGATGGAAATCGAGCTTCAGAATGACCGCAGTCTAAGCCGTGAATCCGGCGAAGCTCAAGCTAATCCAGGCCACCCCCAGCAACCCCAACGCACGCCGGCGTCACTCCGTGACCATCGATTGCGAGAGTGAGTGCACGCCCCATGTGCGCAGATCCGCAACGCCGAAAAGCAGCAACTCCGGCGGGGCGTTGCCGCACCGCCGGAGTTGGCGAAACCTCTTCTCGGGAGGAACTCCCCGGTCGCTCGTCAAGGTAGCATCTTGATCCGCATGTCGCGGAAGGCCACGGCGCCGTGGTCGCCTTGCACGAAGATCGGGCCGGGATCCTTGACGTTGTTGTCCAACTGGCCGCCCGTGCCTTTGTCGCAGGTCACGTTGTCGATGATCTTCTTGCCGTTGAGAATGACCGTGATCTTGTCGCCAACGATGGTGGCCTCAACCGTCTGCCACTCGCCCGCTTTCTTGGACGCCATTACGCTGGGCGCGGTGTGGTTGTACAGCGAGCCGTTGCTGCTGATGGACGGCTGGGTAGCGTTGCCGTCGTCGAGGATTTGAATTTCATGCCGGCCGCGAAGGTAGAACCCGCTGTTCGCGCCTTTCGGAACCATGTACTCGTAGCGGGCGGTGAAGTTCATGAACTTCGCGTCGGTGACGAGGTCGGTGCCGTGTTCGTCTTTGCCGAGGGTGTTCACGAGCATGCCGTCCTGGGTGCTCCAACTCTTGCGACCGTCGGGATTGCGATAGTGCCAGCCGGTGAGGTCGGTGCCGTTGAACAGCGGCTTGAACCCGGCCGCTGCTTCCTCCGCGCTGACCTTGTAAGCGGTGCTTTGGGGCGTGCCGTCACCGGGCTTGAGGCCCAGCGCCCATTGGATGCCGCCGAGAATGTGCTGCTGATACGCCTTGCTGACCTCCGGCGAGTTCATGCGCTTGCCGGCCTTCCAGTCGGCGTCCCACACGTCTTCGCGGTGACCGAGCGAGGTGTAGAACACCCGGCCTTTGCCGTATTCCTTGCACCAGGCGATCGGAAAGTCGCCGGGGTACCCGTCGTTGGGGTGCTTGTCGAGCGTGAGGAGACCGTGCACCTGGCTGCGGTCGAAGTTCTTCATCAGGTAAATCTCGTCGAACACCTTGAAGTCCGGTCCGAGCTGGGCGGTCGCGGGATGGTGCGGATCCTGGTTGATCGCATCCACGGCGACCTGGGCATGGTGTGTCAGAAACTCGGCCCCCAGCATCTTCATGTACGGCGGGTAGCCGTGATAGGTGTCGCTGCACGAATGCATGCCAATGAAGGCCTTGCCGGATTTGATCCAGTTCAGGAAAAACTCCTTGTCGGGGATGGCCAGGTCACCCGTCGTGTTCGCAAAGACCACGCCGTCGTACTTGGCCAGGTTATCGGGCGACATCTTCTCGCGCACCTCGGCGTCGTCCTTTCCGTCAGGACCGCCACGACAGTAATCCACAGTGTAGCTGCCGGACTGCTCGCCAAGCAGGGCGATGATTTTCTCCGCGGTGGGGATGGAACTGTGCCGGAAGCCTTTGGTGGCGGTGACTACCAGCAGGCGTTTGGGGGCCGCATTGGCCGTGGCCAGGATGGCCGCCGCCGCCACGGCAGGAATGAGGGTTCGGGTAAGTCTCCCGAGGATCGATAGGTTCATAGCTTCATTGCGTTTTCACGGGCCGATTATCCACTCAACGACGTTTCAGCGTGGTACGCCATTCATTTAGCGGGAGCGGCCGGGACTTGGCAAGGCGGGCGAAACAAAGGTGGTGTCCTGATTTTAAATGGGTGGCTGCGCCGCTGCCGCGGCGCAGGGCGGTGCGGCAGCACCGCCACCACCAAACCAAGACACTTCCGAAACAAATGGACCGGCGCGGTCCTTCCGCCCAGGCTCCGTCACCAGTCGCTGCGAACCCTGAAGAACGCCGGTGGCGCAGAGGTCGGCACGCGCAGTCGCGTCTGCCGGCCCTGCCCCGGAATCGCCGCCCCCACGGACTGCCACCCGCCCGCGCCGAGGGCCGACCGCGTCTCGACGATGCACGCCACTCCCACGGTCGCCTGCCAGGTGAGTTCCAGCGCGCCTGCCGCGGGCGCCAGTTGTGTGATCCGCAACGTCCAGGCATCCGGCTGAAATGCCGCGCCGGCGTAGAGATACATTTCGTGCGTCTCGGCGACAACGAGCAGGCCCTGCGGCACAAAACACGCCCCTTCCTTCTGTGTGTCTGTGGAATTGCTGTTAAAGGTTGGCCAGTCGGTGAGCGCCCGGGTCAGGTCGCCGTCCACCCGCCAAACGTAGGCGCCTTTCTTGGTTGTGACCGCAAACTGCGCGCCGTCCGGCGTCAAGTCCGCACCTGCCACCGGATCGAACACCGGCAGGTCGCCCAGGTATTCGAGCGTTTGCACGGTGCCGGGCGCGTCCAGGCGAAACCGGACCAGGCTGCTGGCCTCGCCATCGTTGCGGATGCGTGCGACCAACCACCCGTAGCCGCCGTGAATCACCAGCGATTCGGCATCGCGCGGCGTGTCGGGCCAGCGCAAACGCCAGCTCGCGGTGACCGTCGCCTTGGTCGCGCCTGGCGCCGGTTCGGGCAACCGAACAACCTCGACCTCGTCGCGTACCTCGGTGTTATCGCCGGTGTTGGCCAGGTAAAGATTGCCGTCTGAATCGGCGGCGATGTCCTCGATATCGACCGGCGTGAAGCCGGAGACTTTCACCGTGGCAAGCACACCCCGCGGCGTCCACGGCGTACACCTTGTTCCGATCGCCGTCGCTGTGAACCCAGAACCGGTTCACCCGCGAGCGGCTCATGACAATGCCAGAGGTCTCCGTGCCCGCGTCGGCGGCGAGGCTGCCGACTTGGTACGCGTCATCGCCCACCAGCACCGCGTCGTCCAGCGACCAACGCGGCGTCTGCGCCTCAACGCCGACGCTTCCACCACCCAGGCAGGTCCAAGCGGCGACGAAGAACGCCAGCGGTAGCCGAATTGTTCGTCCCAAACACACGCCGCAAGTCTGCCAGCCGGCCAAAAGATGGCGAGCGATTCCGCGCGCCGACGTGCCGGGTTGCGCCGGCCTCACGGCTTCGGCCAGTTCAGGTGCCGGTGCAGAAAGTCGAACGTTCCCACGCCGTGGATCGAGTGCGGGCCGTTGAAGAACTCGATTTCCGTCCGGTCACCCAAACCGAGTTTGTCGTACAGCCGGCGCGTCTTCGCGAACTCGTACGCCACCCATTCGTCGGGCGCCACGCCGTCGTCGTGGCCGCGCTCGACCATGAACGGCCGCGGGCAGATCAGCCAGCTCAGCTCGGCGTAGTTGAACGTGTTGCCGAGATTCCATTCCGGCATGTCGTACTCCATTGTCCAGAGATAGGAATACGGCGAGCGCGCGGAGACGTTTTTCCAGATCCACTCGTTGTAGTCCGCGGAGCAAATGCTCAGGCAATAGCGATCCACCAGCACCGGCACGCGCATCGCCGTCTTGCCGCCGTAGCTTAGGCCGTAAAAGGCGATCCGCTGGGAATCGACGAAGTCCTGCGCCGCCAGCCAGTCGGTGATGACTTCGTGCTGCCGGACGATGAAGGACCACAGCGTCAGCCCCAGCGGCTGGGCTTTGCGCAAAACCTGGCGGAACCGCGTGCCGCCAAGGTACGGATTCTGCGGGGCGAACGTGACCAAGCCCCGCTCCGCCAGCCGGTAGGCGAACTGGTGGTAAGCCGCGTTCTGAACCCGCGGATCGGCGACATCCGTTGGCCGTCCTTCCAAGCCGTGCTGGCAAACGACCACGGGCCGCCGCTCGCCCGCCTTCATGCCCGCCGGCAGCACCAGGGTGCCGTACGCGAACACATCCGGATGCACGTCCAGCATCACTTCATAACCGCGAATGCCGTTGGTTTCGTAAAGCAGGCGGCTGCGCGGATTCGGCGGGAGCGACGCGTGCGGGATTTCACCGACGACCTCGCGGCGGAAGTAGTCGCGATACGAAACGACGCTGTTGGTGAACGCCGCGGCGCTGCTCAAGTCGGCTTGCTTCCAAAACGCGCGGCGCGTGTATTCCGACTCGCGCATGAGATGCTGGGTGTCTTCGAGGATTTGCGCGTACTGGCGCCGCTCGCGGGCGACGGCGTCCGGGAGTGGCCCGGTCTCGTGCGGTGGTTCACCGAGGCGCTGGTCAAGTCCGTCTCCGTGTGGCTGCAATTCCCGGCAGAAACGAACCAGCGTAGCCCATTCGCCGATGGCGCCGGCGCCAGCGTTGATGAAACTCGGCGGCGTGTCGCCCAAGCGTCCGCGCTCGGTCTCGTTATAAACTTCGTCGAACGTCGGCTGCCAAAGCCGGCCCGGCGCCCCGCCGTTCGCGTCCGTATGCACGACTTCGGGGTACTTCCCGAACTCCACCCACAGTCCGCGCGGCACGATCAGGCGCGCGATCTCCGCGTCGCCGAAGTCGCGCACCAACGACCACACGTTGCGATAAATCGGCTCCTCCCAAAGCCGCTCGCGGGGTCCGAAGTAGCCGGACACCGCGCTGGAGCGGATGCGCGGGTCAAGTGCGGCGGTGTAGAAAGCGATCATGCCACCTTCGCCGTAGCCGACCACGCCCAGACTCTGCAGCCCTTTGGGTGCGGTCGAACGCAGCTTGAACCAGGCCTTGAGGTCGTCTGGTTCCGCGAGCCCCTGACGCGTGGCTACCAGCCAATCGGCGGCGGCCAACACCTTTTGGACTTCGTAACCGGCGGGCGTTCGCCCCATTTCGTAACTGGCCCGCCAGAGCGTCTCCCGCGGACCATGCTGAACCGTCGGCCCGCCGGGACTTCCCGCACTGCTCCCGGCGCGGCCGTTCAGCGCCGGCACGATCACGCGACAACCGTACTCGGCCAGCCGTCGCGCGAATTGCCATTTGTCCGGGACGCCGGGCTGAAGGCCGGCCAGTTGCTCGGGCGTCCAGTCGCAATCCGGGATGGCAATGACATCCGCCTTCGGCTGGCCGTCGGGCATGAGCAGCAAGCCTTCGCCCTCGACGCCGCGAAACACGGTCCAGGCAACAGCGTAGATGCGGTAGCCGGGACCGCGGCCGACTTCCGCTGGATTCGCGGAAAGGTCGGAAGCCGGCGTGACGTTCGCGACGAAACGCATTTGCACCGGCTCGCGCGCGTCCACAACACCGAGAATTTCGCGCAGCCGCGCGCGGTTCGTTTTGGCTGACGCGAAAAGCCAATCAAGCAGCGCGTCCGCTGAGTTGCCCTCCCTGGCTTCGACACGAACTCGCAACGCCTCGGCCGTGCGACGCCACGCTTCCGCGCGCCTGGCCGGCAAGGCCGCCAGTTCGCGGTCCAGGTAGCGGTCGATGCCGCCGACCATCTCGGCAGCGAGGTCGCCGGAGGCGGTCAGGGGTTGGGTACCGGTCAGGGGGGCGGGCGTCGCGCTCTCGGCGGCTGAAGCGTGACCGCCCAGGCACGTGAGGGCGCCACCCACAAGCACTACGATCAGCCGGTCGCGGACTGACCAACCTCGCAGGCGAACCAGCGCACGAAGCGGTGAGCGAACGGGGGTATGCATGGCGGCGAAGCTACTATGTCCACCCGCACCGCGCGAGATCCGCGTGCGACTCCGAAGTTGGTTCGGCCGGGTGAGGAAAACCACGCCAGCGCACCGCGGGCCTGGCGCAGCCCGCCGGATTCAATCGCAGTGAAAGACTTCTTCCATGTTCGCCCACCACTCGCCCGCGGCGCGGTTTTCCAGCGGCTTCTGGCAAGGAATGCAGAACGACCACCAGCGCTGCGTGGTCGGGTCGGCGGCCATCTTCGCCATGTCGGCGGCGAAGTCGCCGCCGGTGTATTCGAAGTAGCTGAAGAGGTAGTGCCGGCCGTCGTCGAGTTGGCGAAGGTAGATCGAGTAGTTCTGGATCTGGCACTGCTTGATCATCTTCAACACGTCCGGCCAGACGGCGGCGTGGAGTTGCTTGTATTCGTCGAGTTTGTCGGCGTTGAGGCCGATGACCATTCCGTAGCGTTTCACGCGTTGCCTTTCATTTGGCGGCGAGGTCGCCGAGATAGTTGCCGTAAGTCAGGAGCAGCACCGCGCTCACCAGCACCAGCAGGGCGAGGGCGACCGTTCGATGCGTCGCCCGCCGGCAGGCCAATGCTGGCTAACGCCTCTGTACCCGCATCCGTATACATCTGGCGCAAAACGATTGAAGTCCAACGCCCAAAGTACGCCGGCGGACTACGTCCCGGTTGTCCGGATCCCAACCAGTGACACAAGCTGGTCGCGGAAATCTTTGAATGCTTTTGAATTCGGCGTGAGCAACTCGGGCAGACTGAAGAAACGGAGGGTGGTTGGCGACTTTTCGCGTGCCTTCCTGAGATCCAGATTGAGAACGTTGTATATGGTCCAGAACTCGACGAAGCCCTGCCGCTTGGCGGTCTGGTGGCTCTTCTCTGCTTCTCCCAGACGGTTCCAAATGTTCGACTTGTCGCTGCCACCTTTGATTTCAATGGCGACGATTCTCCTCAGCGTTCGCGGTGAAACCTCTTCCACCACACTGATGTCCGGATCGCTCGAAAATGTGATGACGACTTTCCGGCTCGAAGCGTTCAGCAATTCGATTCGCTTCGCGCTGGACGAGCCGATCGCGTGATTAACGATCGACTCGATGAGCTCGAAGACGGCCCGGTTTGCCAACCTCCCGATCTGGGTGTTGATTCCGCCCCGCAACTGGGGACCGAGGGTTAGCAGTGCTAGATCCTCCAGAAGGTCGAGGCTGAGCCCGCCTATGCCGATCTCGCGGATCAACTCCGACGCTCGCTCGATCAGTGCGGCGCATAACGGTCTGACCTCCCCGGAGGCCGACTGCGACAAGCGGTTGTCTTCCTCCATGACCTTGAAGCGCCCCAGCTTCCCCTTGTTGTAGAACTCCTTTTGGCTGAAACCGAGAAGCAACCGATAGTAGCCGAGGAGACGCGGATTTGCCGTGAGTAATGAGGGGACTGCAAAAACAAAATCACCGCGAATGCCCCGGCTTGCCAGTTCCTTCAAATCACCCGCGTCCGCGAGTGTGTCGAGATCGGCGTTGATCGTTCGAAGGTCCAAGTTTCGGATGGTGGCTGACAGCGCCTGTTGAAAGCAGAGCCTCCGGTAGGTGTCCAGACCGCTGGCGATGTTCGCCTGCAGTTTCGAGGAGGGTAAGTGTATCTTCATGCTCGTGTTCAGGGTAGCGGTAACCGCTCCGTCGCCGCCCGTTGCCGGGCATGCTCAACGCGCGCTCCGCTTCGCGCACATACGCAGGGTTCAATTCGATCCCGACGTAACGTCGGCCTAAGTGTCGGGCAACCACGCCGACGGTGCCTGAGCCGAAGAACGGGTCGAACACTACATCTTTTGGCTTGGTCGAACCCAGCACACAAGGCACGACCAACTCTTCTGGAAAGGACGCGATGTGCGAACCGCCCATGGCCGAGGTATTGATGCTCCATACCGAACGGCGATTCCGCCAGGAGCCATCCTCTGCCCGCTCCCGGACGGCGTCCGGGTAGTAGGCATAGCGTTCCGACTTTGAAAACATGAACAAATGTTCGTGCGCGCGAGTTGGACGGTCCTTTACGCTCTCGGGCATCGCATTCGGTTTATGCCAGATCACCTCGCTGCGGAGATACCAACCATCGGCCTGTAGCGCGAACGCCAGACGCCAGGGTACGCCGAGCAGGTCCTTGTCCTTAAGGCCGGGAGGATTGTCCGGACGAACGCTCATGGCCCGGTTGGGGTTTTTCTTGTCGGGAGCGCGCCAACCGCGATTTCCGCTGGTGAACCCGTCGCCGATATTCAGCCAAAGGACTCCGTCGGGACGCAATACGCGGCGCACCTCGCCAAACAGGCCCGTCAGTGTGGTGATAAAGCCGGCCAGCGTGTCCTCCAATCCTATCTGCCCCGAAATCCCATAGTCCCGAAGACCCCAGTAGGGCGGAGAAGTCACCACACACTGTGCAAAATCCGCCGGCATACGCGGTAGAATCGCACGCGCATCACCCTCGATGACCATCGAGCCACCTATCGCAATCGGTGGTGGCGTTGGAATTTCAATTGTGTCCATCTCGAACAACCACGATCCTATGGTCAACCTCGACGTTTGAGAAGGCCGAAAGTCGCTTCGCACCGCCGCCTCCGGAGGCGGCGTCGATACGCGTTCCCCCCTTCATTTGGCGGCGAGATCGCCGAGATAATTCCCGTAAGTGAGCAGCAGCACCGCGCTCACCAGCACCAGCAGGGCCAGGGCGACCGTTCGGTGCGTCGCCCGCCGGCAGGCGCGCCACTCGCGCAGGATCACGCCGACGACGTTGCTGAACAACACCAGCATGATCATGTGAATCGCCCAGCTCGTGAGCTTGTAGGCGCCCATCCGCACGTGGCCGAGGTTATAGAAGAAGAACTGGCCGTACCAGAACAGCCCGGTGACGACGGCCAACGCCCAGTTCAAAGGCAGGCTGGCCCGCTCCAGTCCGGCCGGCAGTTCGACGAGTTCACCCAGCGTTTTGTGCCGCGCATGCAGCCACAGGCAATACGCCGTCGTCGTCAGAAAGGCGCCGGTGTTCGAGAAGATATAGACGACGTTCCCGCGCCAGATGCCGGCGCCGTGGGCGGTCGCCACATCGGCGATCGGTTCGCCGGCTTCGAGCGCGAAGCCATAGACCGCCGAGAGCACGCCGGCGAGCAACGACAGCAGCAGGCCCTTGGGCAGCGAAAACTCGCCCGCCGCCGACTGATCGCTCAGGTCGCGCTCCTTCATTCGTCCCGCCGCCCCGGCCAGCGCGATGCCCACCGTGCCGACGACGATGCCGGCCACGATCCAATCCGCGCCGGTCTTGTGCAGCGTGGCCCCGAGCGTGCCCTTCACCAGCGGCGGAATGAGCGTGCCCAGCACACTCGAAAGCCCGACGGCGATGGCGTAGGTGAGGGAGAAACCAATATAGCGAATCGAAATGCCAAACGCCGTCCCGCCGATGCCGTAGGCCGCGCCGAGCAGGAACGAATCGCGCATGGCACTGCGGGGCGCCTCGCGGAGGACCGCCAGGAGGTCGGGGATGGTCACCAGCGCGCCGAGGAGGGGCAGCAGGAACCAGCAGAACGCCGCCTGCGTGAGCCAGTAGGTCTGCCACGACCAGCGCTTGACCCGCTTCTGCGGCGTGTAGCAGGTCGCGGCGAAGAACGCGCCGATGCCGTGCAAGAGCACGCCGAGCAGAGGATTGGGGGAGATGGGATTCACGTTTGTATTTGGTTTAGTCGGTGAGTCCGCAGGCTGGGGTTCTGCATCAGCAGCCCGCTCTCTAGACCACGAGCACCCGGATTGTCGCGGTAGCACCACGACGAACCCGCGCCCGGTCCAGTCCACCTTGTCCCAATAGCCCGCGACCGGCTTGGCGAGTCGCCGTCGGTGAACGCTTCGCCAATCAGCGCCGCCATCCCCGGCGTGGCGAAGCAGACCGCGCTGATCTGGATGCTGTTAAATTTCAACGCCCGTCGGTTCTCCAAATACTTTGGCTGCCAGGCCTTAGAACCCGCGCCGGATTGCAGACAACAACGAGAATTCAGTTTCTGCCGGCTGAAATGAGTCGATGGCACCCTCCAATCCGCTCTGAAAACGCCTCCCCTCCGACGAGAAACAACTCATCTAAGTTCCAGTAGTGGTAACTTTGCGGCGGGCGAAAGCCCGTGCGGCGTTTGCGAAGCGATTTGAGCGGGACTGGTTCCGGCAGTTGCCAGCGCCGTCCAACTTGAATGGCGTATCCCATGATCAGTCCGGCGAAATAGATGTCGAACTCGGGCTTTGTGAGACCGCTGCCTCTATTGAACTTTCTCCACAAGGAACTCGGAGCCGCCGCTGTCAAGCCTGCGACTTCAAATGCGCCAACGATGCCTTGCGTGTTTCCCGAAGCGTAAACCACCACCAAGTCTCCGCGTTGGAGCCGCGGTTTCACGCGTCGCAGTTCCACCGTCTTGGTTCCGGCGAAGATGGAGTCAGCGAATCGTGGACGAATTGAGAGGAGGAGAGCGTGATTGGTGGCCATATCAGGTGAGAGCACATCCGTGTTTGTAGATCGCGGCGAACTGTGAATCGGAAATTCTGCGTGGCGACATGAATGGGCCGCGAATGCCCATTGCTTTAAGTTTATCCATGCCGACCGGCGTCGTGAATCGCTCGGTCATCCGAAAACGAAACGCAACGATGTCATTCGACACATCGCGGTCTGCGGCGGCGTAAACATCCGGCCATTGGTAAACACCGAGCCGCTGGAACCGGCGAAGCAAGTCTTTCGGTTTGCCAACGACAACATCCTCCAACTGGGAGCAGGCCTTGATTGTCATGGAGCCAGCACCGTCCCCCTGGCTCACGTACCAGAGGACTCTTCCCGGAGAGGTAAGATTGTTGTTCTTCGCGCTACGGTAGTAAGCGCCCTCGACTCCGAGGTGCAGGTCCTCGCGCAGGCCAAAAAGCAATTGAGAACCAAGTTCGACGTCGAAGAAGTGCTGCGCCCACTGCGGGCGAATCGAAACGATGAAGGTCGGCACTTCGGCGTCGGTCACCTTTGCGGGCCAGAGTTGCCGCTCAATAGCCGCGATAGCCTCGGGTCCTCGCAGTTCAGCGACGGCCAAAATAACAGTTACTGACAAGTCTTTAGGATAGACTACACGAATGGGAAGTGTTAGGGTTGGGCCTGGCGAAGCAGGACGGACGGAAACTCGATCATCAATCATTGGAAACGCTGCGGCTTATCGCGGTGCGGCGGG
>JAKANS010000032.1 GCA_021823625.1 bacterium
AGCGGATGAAAGCCAAAGGCCAGGGCCACTGGGCCCGCCTCCGGGCGCTGGCCTTCAAATGGGTGCGCATCCTCTGGAAGTGCTGGCAGACCCGCACGCCCTACGACGAAGGCCGCTATCTGCGCCACTGCGCCACCGCCAAAGTCCCAACGCCCTGACCGCCTGAGCGATGACACTATTCTCGAAAGACTGCTTGCACGGACCACCTCAGGCCGCCTTCAAGAGCCTCAAGGCCGATTTGGCGTTGCGGCCCATCCATCACCAACTGGAGCAGCGCATCCAAGCCCCCATCTTCATCTCCTTCCTGGCCTATTGTCTGCAGGTGACTTTGCGCCGACGCTTGCGCGATCGGGCGCCCGGCCTGCCCCCACGGTCTGTGCTGGAGAAGTTGGCCACGATGCAAATGCTCGATGGGCACCTGCCGACCACGGACGAGCGCACGGTGATCTTGAGCCGCTCCCCCCAGCCAGAGACCGCTGTCCAACTGCTCCTGCAACGCCTGAAGCTGGAGCTGCCCGCCCAACCGCCGCCCAGAATCACCGGCTCAAAGGTGACCGGCCAAGTGGGTTCTGTAGTGAAGACCTAGGCAATCGCCCTCTTGATTTGCAGTTATTTCCGCAGTCCAACCCCCTCGAATCCGCCAAGTCGGGCCAGCTTCCGTCAGGCCCCAAGCCGCTACCAAACGTGGACCCGCCGCGGACACCAACCGCTGATTCCCACGACGGGCCAGCGCAGCACGCAGCAGGTCTTTGGGGCGCTCGACCTGTACCGGCCGCGCTTCCACTACGACCGGGGCGACGCCTTTGAAGGCCGAAGCTACACGGCCTTTCTCGACGGGGTGGCACAACGGTACGCGCAGCAGGAGGTCTTCTGGATCCACGACAACGCGGCTTACCACCGGGCTCCCGAGGTCCGCGCGTGGCGGGGGGGCCACGGCCATCGCTTTCACCGCTGTCCGCTGCCCAAGTATAGTCCGCCGTTCAATGCGGTGGAACCGCTCGGGCACTATGTGCGGATCCAGGCCACGCACAACCGATCCTATGCGACCGAAGGCGAGTTCGTGCAGCGCTGGGAGGGCACACGATGCTCCCTGGCGCGCAACCCGCAGCCGATCCAGGGCTACTTGAACCCTTTCCTTTGAGTCGTATGTCCTTTTATTTGTGCGCGACTGTATAGTCCCGCCGACCCCCGACGTGGGCGTGGGTGGAAGGTGATGTCGTTTTCGGCAGCCGCGAGTCGGCCCGGGAACGGGCACCGCAATCCTTTCCGGGATTTTGCGGCCGCGTGGGTGTCGGCTTTCTCTGGAACCGCGACTACTGCGGCTCGTGCGTGTACGTGAAGGGGCATGAGAGGCCGTCATACGTCGCGAGTCTGCAGCGCCTTCTCGAACGAAACGTCCCGTTCCGCTACTTTGACGACATGCATTACCGGCTGGCAGCAGCGTACCTGTCCGGGTTGCGAATCGGCGTCGCCCCAAAGGAACTCGAATACAAGGTCGTGTTCGGGAGCTCCAAGAGCGACGATCCCGAAATGCTGCATCTCTGTTTCAGTCTCGATTGGTATCGCAAGGACCGGTGCTATCCGTGGTTCTTGGGCATCGTCCGCGAGTTCGTGGCGGAACATCCGGAATTGGCGGCGTACCTGCCCTCGGAGTGGATCGAGCGCGCTCGGAGGTCGGCTGACGCCGTATCAAAACTGGACAGCCGATGCGAGTTGAACGATTCTGTCGGCGGTAGATGAACACCAAGTCCTTCATCGTTGGGGCGGTCCTGGCGGCTGCCATAGGCCGGTCAGCGTATGGCCAGCCGGCGCTCTTGAGCATTGATATCGGGCGCCAAAGCCCCGCAGGCCAGACGGTGATCACCAACGGCGGCTTCGACGTGTCCTCCGCCACGGGCGACGTGTGGGACCTCTTCGACAACTTCCGTTTCGTCTATCAGCAGGTCAGCGGCGACTTCGACATCCGCACGCGGATCGCCAGTCTGGCTGGCGTGGCCTACTGGACCAAGGCCGGGCTGATGGTCCGGGAAGACCTGACCGAGTTCGGCGCCAACGGCTTCATGATCGCGACCCGGAGCGGCGGCTGGGGACGCTACTTCTTCACGGCGCGACTGGCGGCGTTTTACGCCACTTATTCCTATTTTGCCGCTTCGTTTGAGCGCGTGCGTTACCCGGATGCCTGGGTGCGCCTGGTGCGGGTGGGAGACCGGGTCATCCCGATGCACAGCACCAATGGCGTGGCTTGGACGCAGACCGGTGACCTGGAGATCGAGCAACTGCCCGCCGCAGCCTATGTGGGATTGGCGGTGAGCAATCATCCCGATAGCGGCGCGACCAAGGCCACGGCCCAGTTTCGCGATGTGAATCTGGTCCACGGTCCTCCGGTCGCCCCGGCGATTCTTTCCCAGCCTGTCTCCGTCATCGCCAATCCAGGTGCAGAGGTGGCCTTCAGCGTGGTCGCCATCGGCCAGGAGACACTTGAATACCAGTGGTACGTGGACGGCGTACCCATCGACGGGGCGACAAACCCGACCCACGCGGTGGTTGCCACACCGGAGAGCGACGGGAGCAAGTTCACGTGCCTGGTCCGCAACGAAGCGGGGGAAGTCCTGAGCTGGGCGGGTCTGCTCGAAATTGAGCCGGCAGGGCAGCCGTTCGATGGGATTTTGCTGGAGCGTTACGCGCGCATCTCCGGGCGGCTGGTGCAATACATGGTGAACGCGACTAATTACCCCGCCGCGCCGGTATCCGTAAACCGGCCGAGCCTTTTCGAGGTTTCGGGCTTGGGCGATGAAACGGGTGCCCGACTGAGAGGCTATCTCACCGCGCCCCTAACTGGCGACTACACCTTTTACATCGCCGCCGACGATCGCGGCGAACTTTGGCTCAGCACCGATGATAACCCAGCCAACAAGGAGTTGGTGGCGGAGTCTTACTACTGGGTGGCTGGGCGCGACTGGGACTTTTACCCTTCGCAAGTGTCCTTGCCGATCTACCTTCAAGCAGGACGGCGGTACTATTTGGAGGCGCTGATCAGAGGCGATGGCAGTCCCAATCAGGGAGCAGGGGGGTGGCGTTTGCCGGATGGCAAGTTCGAACGCCCTATCCCGGCGAGCCGGTTTGTAGGCGCGCCAGCGCGTTTCTCTGGCATGCGAAGACAGCCTTCGGGACGGTTCGAGGCCCAGGTCGAAGGGACCGCGAACAGCCTCTACATGGTCGAGGCATCCGCGGATCTGACCGCGTGGTCTGCTGTTTTCACGAATCGAGCGCCGTTCATGTTCGTGGACTCGGGGCCGGCCGTCGGGTCGCAGCGGTTCGTTCGCGCGGTGGCCACGCGCTGAACGGCACACCGCCGAGGAAGGGGGTTCCCCAATTCGGCGAAATACCATGTCAACCGCGGAACAAACGACTGCGAATCCGCCTACGATCTGCGTGCTCATCCCGGTGCACCACCAGGCGGATTATCTCTTTCGCGCTCTGGCCAGCGCCGTTTGGCAGGCGGGCCCGCAGGCTGAGATCGTCGTCATCGTTGACGCCTCAACCGATCTCCCTGCTACCGCCCCGGTGTACGACTTCAAAAAGCGCGTGCTCTGGTTGAGGAACCCGACCCGCCGTGGGGTCTCCTACAGCCGGAACTTGGGGATTCGTCGCTCCCGGGCGGAGTGGATCAAGTTCCTGGACGCCGCCGATGTGTTGGCTCCGTTTGCACTCGATTTGGTGCGGCGGGCGCAGCCACCGATCGCCGAGCACATCCAGGTGGTGGCCGGCGGGTGCCACCGCATCGTGGACCACCGCTACCATGACTACCTCTGCGATACGGACGCCAGTTTGCTGCGGATCAAGGAAGCGACCCCCATGCTGCCGAGCGCGGTGTTTGTGCGGTGCCTGGCCTTGCTCGAAGTGGGCCATTTTGACGAGCGGCTCGATCAGGAGGAAGACTGGGACTTGTGGTTTCGCCTGCACGAGCGTTATGGGCTGTCTGCGTTTGCGACCACGAAGGCGCCGGTCTGCTACTACTGGATCAAACCACGAGGAACGGCGACAGAAGCAACGTGAGGCAAAGATGGATGGAGTGCCGGTGCGGGATTACTTCCGTCAGCGCTATGGCGCCACGCCGAGGGATTGACCGGGGTTCCACAATGGCTGACGACCTTGATCGACTCTACTCCCCCGTGATTCGCGACCATGTGAATCAACCCCGCAATCGTCAACGGTTGCCCCAGGCGAATCGACGCGCGGCGGGGAAGAATCCGCTCTGCGGAGATTGCGTGACCGTCCAGCTTCGAGTCGAGGGCGACGCGATCCGGGAGGCGGCGTTCGAAGCGTTCGGTTGCGCCCTCTGTCGCGCTTCGGCTTCGCTGTTGACCGAGGCGGTGAGGGGCTGCCCTTGAAGGAGGCGGCTGAATTGGCCAAGGCGGCCGAGGTGATGGTGGCGGAGGGCAAAGCCAGCAGCCTGGGTGAAGGAGAACTGCTGGCGCTGGCCGCCGTGCATGGGTTCCCGGCGCGAATCAATTGCGCGTTGCTGCCCTGGCGCACGCTGTTGGAAGCCCTCAAGGCAGAGCGACCCGATTCAAGCGGTCAGCCCGCGTAATGCCGCCGAGGCCGGCGGCGGGAACAGGTCCAACGCAAAGGCGGTTCATCTCTTTTTTCGGGTCGGCGGATCTTCGAGGGAAACGATGTGGAGGGCGTCGATTTTGGTCGAGAGATCGTCGCTTCCCAACACCCCGACCACGCTCTTGCCGACCGCGATGAACTCCGGGCGCGCCACTTCAAAACGGCGCCCGTCGGTGGTGACCAGGGCGAACGGTTGGAATCCGTTCCGGCGTCGGTTGCGTATCTGTGCCACGTTCATGTCTGATTCAGGCCACTCGCAAGCGCGAAGTTCAATGTCTCATCGCTCCATCACAAACTCGTCGCCGTTCATCACGGCGCTCACCAGTACCGTGGTGGCGGCGAGGTCGGCGGCGGGCAGGGTGGCATCCCGCGGCGACTCACCGGTCGCCAGGAAACCGGCGGCGGCCGCCGGGTCGCGCGCGAACAGCGCTCTTTGCTCGTCGAACAAGCGGCGCAATATGGCGCGCTCGCGGTCATCGGGCGAACGGCCGATCAAGGTGCGGAACGCCTCCACGCCCCGCGCGTCCAAGTTATCGGGATGCCTTCTTGCCAATCGCGCCGCCAGCGCGCGCGCGGCTTCGACGAACTGAGTGTCGTTGAGCAGCACCAGGGCCTGCAGCGGCGTGGTGGTGATCTCGCGTTTCGCCGTGCAAACCTCGCGCGAGGTGGCGTCGAAAGTGAGCATCGCCGGCGGCGGTGCGGTGCGGCGCCAAAAGGTGTACAGGCTGCGCCGGTACAACTTGTCCCCGTGGTCTTGCGTATATGTCTTGCCGGTGCCGGATTCCTCCCACACGCCCGGCGGCTGGTACGGCTTCACGCTCGGCCCGCCGATGGTCGCGTTGAGCAGTCCGCTCGCGGCGAGCGCGGCATCGCGGATTTGCTCCGCCGCGAGGCGATGTTTTGGCCCCCGCGCTAGCAACGGGTTCTCCGGATCGCGGGCGAGCAGTTCCTTGCCAGCTTGCGAGGACTGGCGGTAGGTCGCCGACATCACGATCAGTTTGTGAAGCGCTTTGGAGTCCCAGCCAGAATCCACGAAGCGCTTTGCCAACCAGTCGAGCAATTGTGGATGCATAGGCAACTCGCCTTGAGCGCCAAAGTCCCAGGTCGTCGCCACGATCCCGCGGCCGAAATGCAACTTCCACATCCGGTTCACCGCCACGCGGGCGGTCAGCGGGTTGCGCGGGTCGCTGACCCATTGGGCGAGGCCCAGGCGGTTCCGCGGATAGTTGGCCGCGAACGGAAAGATCCGCTCCGGCACATCCCGTGTCACCCGCTCGCCTGGCGCGTCGTACGCGCCGCGTTTCAGGAGATACGTGGGTCGCGGCTGCGGCAGTTCCTTCATCACCATGATTTCGCGGACCGGAGTAATGAGATCGTTTTCGGCGTTGCGAAGCCGCTTCAACTCCGCCGCGGCCGCGCGGTATTTGGCATCGTGCCGCGCCAGGTAGTAATCGAACCATGACGCCTGCGGCGGGACTCGCGCGGGATCGTTGGCGGCGGCGAGCGCCGCCACTTCGCTCGCGGTGAGTTCGGTGTCGAACGCCTGGAACTCGTCGATCAAGCCGTCCTTGAATCCGCTGTCGCGAAACCGGCCCGCCAGCGTGAGGTGAATGTTGCCCGCCTCCGCGTCGCCCCACTCGACCTGGTGCAGGATGTCTTTGTACAGGTTGTCCCGCACCCCCTCGGTGGCGAGCCGCGAGCCGTTGAGGTAAAGGCGCACGCCCGCGGCGCGGCTCGAACCGTCATAGGTCACCGCCAGGTGCGACCACGCGCCCAGTGGCAAAGCTTCCTTTGCGCGGACCGCCAACGCGTTGCCAGGCCAGAAGTGGATCAGCGCAAAGAACGGCCGGCCTTCGTCGAGCACCAGTTCGTAGCCGCGGCTGCCCGAGTCGGTCCACGCACGCGAGCAATGGAAGACCACCGCGCGCGCTTGTTTCTCGTTCGGCTTCAGCCACAAATCGAAACTGAACGGATCGGTCCGCCGGAACACGCCGGCATCCTTGACGACCGCCGAGTTGTCGCCACTGAACTTCAGGGCCTGGCCCACGCGCCCTTCCACGAGCACTGGCCCGTCGATGAGGTCAACCGCATTGGTGCTGACGGCGTTGGGGGTCTTGCTGCCGTCGATGGTTTCGAAGGCCAGTTTCATGACCGGGCGCGGCAAAACTGGCGAGGCGTCGGCATTGGTCTTCAACCAAGTATCGAAGCGCGGCTGGGCGTCCGCGGCGATTTGCTTAAGCTTCGCCTCCGCCGCCGCGATCTGGTCCAGCAAGGCGGCGTGCCGCTGCTCGGCATCGCCCTGCCAAAGCAGCATCACCGGCGTGGGCATCGCGCGGGTGAAGTGCGAGTACAGGCCGGACTCGTCGATCGAGTTGAAGAACGCCGCGAGGCTGTAGTAATCGCGCTGGCTGATCGGATCGAACTTGTGATCGTGGCACCGGGCGCATTGGACGGTCAGGCCCAGCATCGCCGTGCCGAACGTGTTCACGCGGTCCACCACGTACTCGGTGCGGAATTCCTCCTCGATGCTGCCGCCTTCGTTCGTCTGGCGGTGCAGGCGGTTGAAGGCGGTGGCGAGAATCTGGTCGCGCGTCGCGTTCGGCAACAGGTCGCCGGCGAGCTGCCAGGTCAGGAACTGGTCGTAAGGCAGGTTTTCGTTGAACGCTTGGATCACCCAGTCGCGCCACGGCGACAAGTCGCAATCCACGTCCGCCTGGTAACCGAAGGTGTCCGCGAACCGCGCCAAGTCCATCCACTCGACCGCCATCCACTCGCCGTAGCGCGGCGACGCCAGCAGCCGGTCCACGACCTTTTCGTAAGCGTTCGGCGATGTATCCCCAAGGAAGGCGTCGATTTCGGCGATGGTTGGCGGGAGGCCGGTCAGGTCGAAGCTGAGGCGGCGAATCAGCGTCTCACGCGAAGCTTCCGGCGACGGCTTGAGGCCCTCGCGCTCGAGACGGTTCAGAACGAACGCGTCGATCTCATTCCGCGCCCAGGTGCGGTCGCTGACCGCCGGCACAGCGACGCGTTCGACGGGGAGAAACGCCCAGTGCTGCTTGAACTCGGCGCCTTGCGCGATCCAGGTCCGGAGCAACTCCCTCTCCTCGTCCGAGAGCGACCGCTTTGACTCTGGCGGCGGCATGAGGTCGTCGGGATCGGTCGCGAAGATGCGGCGCACCACTTCGCTCGCGGCAGGGTCGCCGGCCTTGATGATCGCCTTGCCGGCCTTGTCGGTGCCCAAGGCGCCTTCGCGCAGGTCGAGACGCAACTTCGCCTTCCGGCTCTTCGCGTCCGGTCCGTGGCAAGGGAAGCAACGGTCGGCGAGCAGCGGGCGGATCTGGAAATTGAAGTCCACCGGCGCCGCAGGCGCAGCGAAGAGCACGGCCTGCCAGACCAGCGCGGACGCCAGGCAGGCCCAGCGGACAGCGGCGTTCTGCGGAGGCGCGCCGGCTCCCGATGGTTTAGACGGACTGGCCATGTGCATTAGCACCTTAGCAGCGTCAAAGACGATGGCAAGGGTCGCCGGCAGGAAGCGATCCAAAGAAACGGACACGGCACCCGCGCGTCACCGCGAGGCCGCGACCGCTGGTGGTTGGACTTGAAGCTACCGACCGCCTTACTGGACGACGATGCGGTAGAAGCGCGTTGCCTCGCCAGGCGGGATGGGATCGGACACCTCCGCCAGGCCACCCGCCCCGCCGGCAACGGTTTGCATCGTCGTCCAAGCCCCGGCCGACAAAGAGTCGCGCGCCTGCACCTGGTAGTTCGCACCCGGCTCGGTCAGGAACTGAAGTTTCACGGCGGGGTTGTCGCCGCCGGTCAATTCCACGCTCTGGATTTGCGGTTGGCGGTGGCCACCAACGGTGACTCGGACCGTATCGCTGTTCGCGGTGGCGCCATCGTCGGCGGTGAGTTTGAGGACGTATTCGCCGGGTGCGTCGAACGCAGCCGTGGTGTCCCAGGCGGTCGGTTCGCCGAAGCTGACCGCACCCGGCCCGCTGACTTTCGACCAAGTCACAGCCACGAAGCCCGGCGGGTTCGGCAGCGCGTCGTCACTGACGGTGCCGATGAGCGAGGCGACCCCCGGCAGATTGACCGCCAGGTCGTTGCCGGCGTCCACGGCCGGCGGTTGATCGCTCGGGAATTGGTTGGCGGTCACTTCGAGGTCGAAGCTGAGGTCCGAACTGCTCGCGTTCGCCTGGTGGAGTTCCACCGCGAGCACGTTGTCGCCTTCGCGCAAAGCGGCGGGGTCGAGCGGGCGTTCGAAGAAGGTCGATTCATCAGTGCCGCCAACGGCCGTGCCGGCGTAGGTGCGGTAGTTGTAGTCACCGAGGGTGAAGTTGTCGCGGGCCATTTCGCGGCCGTTCAAGTAAATCACGATGCCGTCATCGCGCACGAAGCGGAGCGTTGCAGACGTGGTGGCGGCGGCGCCGACCACGTTGAAGTGCCGGCGAAAATAAGTGGTCACGTACTTGTCGTTCGCGTTCGGACCGTAACCGACGACCGTCGCCACGTCGCCGTCGCCGTAACCGAGCTGGGCCGGACCGTGTTTCCAGCCCGAGTCATCAAAGTCCGGCTCGCGCCAGGCCGTGCCCTGGTCCGAGCCGTCGTCGAGATAGCCCCAGTCCGATCCGGCAGCCACGAGCGTTTGCAGCGCGGTCGGCCGCGTGACCGCGATCGCTACGTCGTCCACGGACTGCAGTTCGCCGTCGCTGGCAGTCAGACGCAAGATGTACTCGCCCACACCCGGCAGGTACGCCGTGGTGACCGCTTTCTGCGGATCGCCGAACACGGCCGTGCCGGGGCCGCTAAGTTGCGACCACACGTAGGTTAAACCACCGAACGACAAAGGCAGGCCATCGTCCGTGGCGGAGCCGGCCAGCGAGATCGCGACCGGGAAGGACGCGGCTTCGGTTTGCTGGTCGGGGCCGGCCACGACGACGGGCCGGCGGTTGCCGTCGTTCTCCAGCCCCGGCGAGGCGCTGCCGAAACTGGCCCGCCAGTTCACCGGATCGTTGCCGTAAGCGTTGGCGGTGACGCGCTCCAGCGACGGTCCCAGCCCGGCGGCGTTGGTGGGCCACGGAGCCTTGTCGTTGTAGCGCACCGCGTCCACGGTCACAAACGGCACCAGCACGCTGACTTCGCCGGTTTTGTTCGTCACCAAGTCGGGACTGTCGGGTCGTTGGAGCTCGATTAATTCGCCGTTGTCCTGGAGGGCACCGACAAACGGGCCGAACACCGGCACGCCCGCGAGCAGGCTGTTCCGCTCGCGGAAGGCAGTCGGATCGGATGCCGCCACCACGGCCAGGCCGTGCGCGGGAATCGCGCTGCCCTCCGGGAACGCGAAGCCGATGCCGTTCAGCCGCCAAGTGTTCGTCGGGAGTTGCGGATCGAAGAGCGCCACCGGCTCGGCCGTGAGATTCTTGAGTTCGATGAACTCGGCATCGCCGGGGGCGGGCGCGTAACGGATTTCATTGATCACCACCGGGCCAACGCGGGGGCCGGAGTTCGGACCGCCCAAGGTATTCGCGATCTGCGGAGGGTATTGGATCTCGCCCACGCTGTTGGTGTAGCGACCGAACGTGACGCCGTTCGCGGCGGCACCGAAGCCGAAGCCATCGCTGTAGCCGGTGAGCTTGCCGGCCGCATCGGCCGAAAACAGGTACACCTCCTCGCCGTGCGAGCTGAGGTTGAAGCTCGGATCGACGCCAGGATTCGGGTCGAAGGCGGACGAATCGAACACCAGGTAGCCTCCCGCAGGAATGGTGGAGCCGGCCGGGAGCTTGAACTTCTGCGGCACGTTGCGGGCGTCGGTCAGATACCAGCCCGACACCGCGGCCGGCTGGGTCGAGGGGTTGAAAAGCTCGATGGCGTCCAACTGCGGCGGGTCGGTGTGGGTGAGCACCTCGTTGACGAGGACCGGCGGCAGATCGAGCGGCGGATCGTCGGCACCGGGCGAGCCGCCGACGAAGGCGCTGGCGCGCCAGTTGGCGGGCTCGGTCGGATCGGGGTTGCGGTTGGGATCGCGCGAAACCAGCGAGAAACCTTCGCCGTCCGTGGTGACGGGCCAAGGCGGCGTATCGCCGTAGTTCATCGAAAACAGCGGCGCGCCGGTGGCATGGACGAGCGTGAGCGTTTCGCCGGAGTTGGCGAGATTGCCGGTGAACACGCCGTCGATACGCACGCCGGGGTACCGTGCGGCGAAGTTCGTGGCGCTGCGGACCAACACCGCGAACTGGCCGGCGTCGAGCCTCATGCCCAGCGGAAAGGTGTACTGGATGCCGTTGGTGAAATACACACCGCTCAAATCCACGGGGAACGCGTTGACGTTCTTGAGTTCGAGGAACTCGAATTCGTCCCCATCCACGTTCTCCCGGTCCGGCGGGTGATACATCACTTCGGTGACGAGGACATTCGTGAACGACTGCTTCAGGATGAAGCTCGCCTCGTTCAAGGCGCTCCAGTTCGTGCCCACCAACGCGCGGGCCTTGACCCAGGTCGATTCCGGCAACTCGATCGAGGCCGTATAACTTTTCGCCGCGGGCGAAACGGCACCGCCCCGCAAGCGCGGGTCCGAACCATCCAAGCTGTAGTAAAGCGTCCCGGCGGGCGCGCTCAGGGACAGGTGGAAGCCGGCGTCGAACGGTCCGCCGTGCTGGTTGAAGAAAGGCGCGACAACCGACGGGTAAAGTTTTTTCGAGCGAAGCTGGTTCAGCACGATGGCGCTGCGCTGCGGGAGGTAACTGTTGAGAATGCGGTTCACCTCGTTCTGCCAGTCCACCTTGGTGAGCGGCTGGCTGCGCTTGGCATCGCCCCACCGGGCGGACTCGCAAACGACGGCACTGGCGATCTCGGCGGTGCGTTTCTGGAACCGCGCGGCGACCGCCGCCGGCGTGAGAACGCCGCCGTTGAAGAACCATTTGTGGACGAGGTCCGCGCAGTGCAGGCGGAATTCGGCGTTGTCCCACATCTTCTGCCAGACCCATTGCGGGCTGCTGGCCGTCACCGAGGAATTGCCGGCCGGCCACGGGCCAATCCGGTTTTGGTTTACATCCAACAGCGTGTGTTCGGCGTCGTGCACGAAGAAGCGGAAGCCGCCAAACTCGCCGGTGCGATTGCGGATGCCGTACCAGTTGTTGGGGCTGGTGTTGCCCAGGAAGTTCGAGATCGGGGCGTCGAGGTTGCCCCCGTAAAGGATGATCAGCATGTAGTCGATCAGGTTGTCCACGTCCACCAGCACCTCGTAATCCGGATTGCGCGTGCCGTCGGGGTTGTTGCCGAGGATTTTCTCGTATGCCGCGTCGCTGCTGAGCCCGGCCTTGCAGGCGTTGTAGAGGCGCGTCCAGGCCTGCATGTTCCCGTCGGTGGCGCCGCTGGTGTAACCGTTGTCCGGCGAGACCTTGATAACGTCGTAATCGGCCTTGTTGCCGCCGTAATAAGTCTCGCCGTACGAGGCCTCGGGTCGCTCGCAGGTGTTGTAAAGGCCCCAGTACAGGCCGTTGATGTAAAGATGATAAAAGCGGCCGCGCTCGCCCTGGTCGCCCATCGCCAGTTGCAGGTCGCGGTTGATCTGGTCGCGCACGAAGACGCCGCGGTTGTCGCCCTGGAAGCTCCAGGAATAATTCTGGAACGTGCGCAGGTCGATGCAGTCGAAACTGTCCGCCCCTGCGTCGCCGAACAGCGGGAATCGCAATTTTGGCGCGCCATAAATCTCGCGGAAGAACAAGCGGAAGGCGTGTTTGGGGTTGTCGGTGCTGCGACTGAACCCGCCGCGGATGCGGATGCCGCAATCGATCTGGAAGCCGCGGCTGCCGTCCGGATTGATCAATTCGACCGACGCCTTCCGCTCCCACGCCCGCCCGTCCTGGCCGGCGTTCGCGTAGATGCCGCTGGACGGGTCGAACAGGTCCCTCGAGTTCATCACAATCGAGAAGGACGGCAGGCTCTTGAGGTCGTCCAGGATTTCGTCCTTCCACCGCGGGTTGTTCACCACGTCCGGGTCCATGCCGTAATCGCGGACATTCGAGCCCCACGAAGTTGGCCAGCCCGCAGGCGGCCGGCCGTCGGCGGCCTGGTGGATTACGTCCGCCGTGAAGACGTACGTCTCGGTGTCCACGTTCGAGGGCTGCAGGCCGTCCTTGAACGCCGCGGCGCGCACCACCGTGGTCCCGGCGAGGCGGATTGGCCCGGTGTAAAGAAAGACATTCGTCGAAGTGAGCGTACTGGCTTCAGGCGCCACGCCGTTCGTCGCGTAATAAATCGCGGCGCCTTCCGTGGCCGTGGAAAGGGTCAGATCGAACGGTTGATCGTAAAACCCGCGATCGTGACTGAACTTCGTGTCGGCCACGAAGTCGTTTACGCCCTCGGTGTTGGCCACCCGCGGCGTCGGTTTGGGAAAGTAGTACTGGCGCCCCAGATAGGTTCCGTAAGACACGTCGGTGTGCTGGGGTGGAAAAGTGGGTGCAAACTCGGAAACCACCTCGCCCTCCGGGCTGACCAGGCCCAGGTACTCGCCGTCGGCGTTCAGGCTGAAACTGGTGTGGAGCAACTGCCCCGGCACCGCCCGGTCCTTGCCGGACGCAAAGACCACCAGATAGCCGCCCGCCACGAGGTTCGTGGACGGAAAGACCCATTTGGTGAGGTTGGCCGATGAATCGGTGAGCGACCAACCCGCGAGATTGAGGTCCGGGCCGGGATTGTAGATCTCGATCCAGTCCGGATACTCACGATCCTCATCCGCCAGCGTCTTGCCATTGGCGGCCATGAATTCCGTGATCGTGAGTTGCGGCTGGCCGAGCGCCGACGCTGCGGCCAGCAACGCCACGAAACCAAGGAACCAGCAAAACTTGGGGATTCGCATGTGTGTATGGCGAGCAAGTTACAGACCAGAATCGAGCGCTTCAACCCTCGAAACCGGTGCCTGGCCCCGCCCTCGGGGGCGCTCTAAACAAAGTGGCAAGTTGTTGATGCAGTTGAAATCCGAACGCCGAAAACAGCCCGAAACCCGAAATCCGAAGACCAGACCGCTCGGCGAGCGGCGTTGCGTTTCGGGGTTCGGATTTCGGATTTCTTTCGGGTTTCGGCCTTCGGGATTCGGGCTTTGTCCCCAGAAACTTGAGGAGAAGGTCAGAGCAGCGCTGACCCGCCCTCGAGTGCGCCTCAGCCGCGAGAGTCGGCCAAGGCCACTGCTGCGCGCGCCGCTCACGGCCGCACGGTGCGGGTGGCCTGGGTGCGCCTGTAATGAAAGAGGTATTGCTGGGCGTAGCCGGCATGGGGCCCGAAATGGCTTTCACTGAATACCAACAATTTCCGCGGCGCGACGCGACGCCCGCGGAAATACAGTTCGCGCAGCGCCTTCGCCACCCACACGTCCACCGGAAACGCCTGCTGAAAACCTACCGCGAACAAGAGAACGCAGTCCGCGATCTTTCGCCCCACGCCGTCCAGACGCATCAACTCCGCTCGCGCTTCCGCCAACGGACGGCCAGCGAGCCCGGCAAGATCGAGGTCGCCGGCGGCAAGGCGTTGTGCGGCTGCGAGCAGGTAAGGCGCGCGGAAACCCATCCGGCAAGCGCGCAGCTCCGCCTCGGTGCCAGCCGCCAGCCGCGCGGCCGTGGGAAACGCAAACGCCGCGGCTTGGCCGGCCGGCACCGCCACCGGTTCGCCGTAACGTTGGCAGAGTGTCTCTACAATCTGGCGGATGTGCACGATCTGCTTGGTCGAGGACAGGATGAACGACGCCAGGCATTCCCAGGGTTCCTGGCGCAACAAACGTAGTCCGCGGCAGGCGGCGACGGCGCTCCGCAGCGGCGCATCGTCGGGAAAACTGGCCTGGATGGGCGCGAGTTCGACCCGGATTTGGAGGTAATCGGCGAGCCAGTCCCAACTCGTTTGCGGCACCGCGGTTTCCGCCTCGATCCGTTCCGGCGCGGCGGTCAACCGCACCCAGCGTCCGGCGACCACGCCTTCCCAGCCGGCGCCGACGCGTTGCCAGCGAAAGGCCTGGCCGGAATCGAGCGTGGCGGCGAGGTCGTAATCGCTGACCGGCCAGGCGGCGCGGGCCGCAGCGCCGGGCGCCGGGCGGGGCAGTTCAGCGCTGGCCACGGCAGGCGAAAAGTTGCACCCGGCGCATTACCCGGCCGCGATCCAGCGTCTCGCGCACGCCCAGGTCGGTCACCGACTCGAATTCCTGCACGATGTTCGTCGGTGGTTGCACCGGCCCATCCACCTCGGTCATGAAGATCGCGTTCTGTCCTTTGCGGTCGCGGTAGCCCGGCCAGAAATAGAACTGCGAGTCCGGGTGGTCGGTGTGTTGATAGAACACGAACGGCCGGCCGGCAACCGCCGCCTGCTTGGCCGCGGGCAGGTAAAACGTCACCAGCGAAGTGATGCCGTAATGGTCGCCGATGACGAAGGCCGGTTTGCCTTCGCGCTCCAGTTGGTCCCGCGCCTCGCCAACGATGCGGGCGAAGGCGTCCCAGTTGCGGACGCGGCGCAGCGGGTCTGCGCGCGGCGGCAACGGCCGGCCGATGATCTTGGCGATCCAGTTGCTTTCGTGCATGAGCACGACCACCGGCAGGCCCAGCGCGAGGCCGGCGATGAGCCAGCGTTTCACCGCGCCGACGCCTGCCCGCCAGCGCGCGTCGCCGTACGCGACCAGCAAGGCGAACAGCGGCACGACCGACGTGGCCACCCAGTTCGGCAGCACACGTTCCTTGAAGCTGAACAGCCAGTGTCCGACGAACACCGGCACGCCCATCAGAAAAAGATAAAGCCAGAACGGGTGCGCCTGGCGTTTGCGCCAGACCTGGACGCAGGCCCAGATGACAGCGACGAAGAAGATCGGGTTCATCAAGCCAAACATCGCGCCGGTGAAGTCGGCGAAGAACCGCGTGGTCAGGTGCCACGAGCCGGTCATGTGGGCGCGGTCTTCGAGGTGCGAAACCGTCACCCAGTGGTGCTGTGCGTTCCAGATCACCACGGGCAGCGTGCAGGCCAGGTTGACCAGCAGCGCGAGGTACGGCCCCGGCTTGGCAAGGTGGCGGCGTGCCGGCGGCCACAGCGCCATGAAAAGCAAGAACGAGAGCCATTGTCCGAGCGCGAGGTACTTGCTGAGAAAGCCCAGGCCCATCCAAAGCCCCGCCCAGACCCAGTCGCGCGTGCGGCCGTGCGGTTGCACCGCGCGCCAGCCGGCAATCATTGCCGCCGTCCAGAACAGCACCAGCGGCGGGTCGATGGTCATCAGGATCGAACCGAGCGCCATTAGCGGCGTGGCGCTCAGCATGAGCACCAGCACGAAGGCCGCCCGGCCATTGACTTGCGCGGCCATGAACCGCAGAACCAGCCAGGCGATCACCGTCGCGCACACCGGCGAGAAGAAACGCACGCCCAGTTCGGTGTCGCCCCACAAATGCGTGCCCGTCCATTGCAGCCACGCGATCAACGGAGGCTTGCTGTAATACGACAGCGCGAGGTGTTTGGACCACAGCCATTGATACGCCTCGTCCTTGCTCAACTGAATCGTGCCCGAGGCGATGTAGGCCACGCGCACCACCAGCATCACCGCGATGAACAGGTAGCCAAGCCGGACCCACTGCCGGTCCGCCACCGCCGCGGCGTCGCGGATCGGCGGGGTGTCCGGCTGCCACGCCAGCGGATCGGGGTGAAACACCGGCGCCCGCCACGACGGCAATTGGCGCCACCAAAGCGGAAACCACCGTCGGCCCAGCGAGCGCCAAAGCGCGTCCAGGAACCACACACCTCCGAAACCGATCCCGGCCCCGAGCGCCGCGCCGGCCAGCACGTCGGTCGGGTAATGCACGCCGTTATAGACGCGCGAAAAGCTGACCGCCAGCGCCAGCGGCAGCATGGCCCACCCACTTCGCCGGTAATAGACGAACAGGACCGCCGCGCTCAGAAACCAGTTGCCGGCATGCGACGATGGCATACTGAAACTCCCGCCTCGACCGACCAGCAACCGCGCGTCCGCCAGGTCCACGAACGGCCGCGGTCGCGCACACGCGTGTTTCAACTCTTCAAAGACGCCGTTGCCCGCGGCCAGCAGCAAGGCGAGCATCGCCACGCAGAGGCGGCCGCGCGCGCCGCCTTTCCAAACCAGCAGGCCGGCGCCGATCAGCAGCACGGGCAGGAAGAACGGATTGCCGCTCAGCCACGGCATCAGCACGTCGAACACGGGGTTCGCCAACGTGTGGTTGACGAAGCGGAAGCCCGCCGTGTCGATGGATTGCAGCCAACTCATGCTCGGCGGCACAGCGTACCGGCCCGCCTGGCGTTGCGCAAAGCCGGCGACCGGCGGGTGGTGCCAGGCCAGGTCGGGCTTCGAGAAAGGCCCGGCATGGTCAGAAGGCGATCAGGGAGCGGACCGGAAACTCGCGCAACTTCGCGCGGCCCTGGAGAAAGCTCAGTTCGATCACGAACCCGACTTCGAGAATCTCGGCACCCAACCGGCGCAGCAACGTGGCTGCCGCCCGCGCGGTGCCGCCGGTAGCCAGGAGGTCGTCCAGCAACAACACGCGGTTGCCCGGCTTCACCGCGTCCGCGTGAATCGCCAGCGTGTTCGAGCCGTACTCGAGTTCGTAGCTTTCCTCGATCGTCTGGTAAGGCAGCTTCCCTTTCTTGCGCACCGGCACGAGCCCGGCCTGGAGCTTTACCGCCGCGGCGGCGGCGAAAATGAATCCGCGCGCATCGATCCCGGCCACGGCATCGACCTGGCCCGGCGCGAACCGCCCGATCAGCGCATCCACGGTGGCGGCGAACAGGCGGCCGTCGCCCAGGACGGGCGTGATGTCTTTGAACTGGATGCCCGGCTGGGGAAAGTCCGGCACGTTGCGGATCGCGCGAGTGATCTCGGCGAGGGTGGGGGGCGGTTGGCTCATCGTCAAAGTGCGGGCGCGCGCGCAGCGCTCAATCGTCTTGTTTTTCCAGCTTGGCGATCATGCGCCGCAGCTTGCTCAGCGCGAGGTTTTGAATCTGGCGGATGCGCTCGCGGGTGACGCCAAAAACCGTGCCGACCGCCTCAAGCGTTTTCTCGCCGCCGCCATCGAGGCCGAACCGGTAGCGCAGGATCCGCTTTTCCCGCTCGTCCAACCGCTCGATCATCTCGCCCAGCATGAGCGTGACGGTCTTGCCTTCGAGCATCGCGTACGGATCCGCGGCGCGCTCGTCCTCGACCACTTCGGCGTAAGTGTCCGATTCGTCGTCGCCGATCGGGGCGTCCAGCGAGGTAGGCCGGAAGGACGCCAGGCGCAACTGGGTGACCTTCCCCGGCGAAACGCCCAGCTCCTCGGCCAGCTCTTCGTCGGTGGGTTCGCGGCCGAACACCTCCTGGAGTTTCATCGCGATGCGGCGCATCCGCGAAATCTTGTCCACGAGGTGGACGGGGAGGCGGATGGTCTTGGCCTGGTTGGCGAGGGCGCGCTTGATGGATTGCTTGATCCACCACGCCGCGTAGGTCGAGAGCTTGCCGCCTTTGGCGGGATCGAAGCGCTCGACCGCCTTCATCAGGCCGAGGTTGCCCTCGTTGATCAGGTCGAGCAGCGGCAGGCCGAGGCCGTCGTAGTCGTGGGCGATTTTCACGACCAGCCGCAGGTTGGCCTTGATCATGTGCTCGCGCGCCTTGCGGTCGCCCCGCTTGATCCGCGCCGCCAGCTCGATCTCCTCCTGGACGGTGAGCAACTTCACCTGCCCGATCTCGCGCAGGTAGAGCTTGATCGCCGAATCGGCGTCGTAACTGCCGCGCTCGCGCGCATTCGCCTCGATCGCCGCCTCGTCACGCGGCACGGCCACGGGTGCGGGGGGCGGCGGCACCGGGGCAGCGACCGAGGCAGGTGGCGCGGGCGGCGGCGGAGTGGGACGCCGGCGGGGGCGGCGCTGGACAACACGGCCCTCCGACTGGCGCCCGCGATTGGTGCGCTGGGTCGGTCGGGTTGAGGAGGCGGAGCGACCTGCTTTACTCTGGCCCGGCATAGGCTGGCGTAGAGTGGGAGTTGGGCCGGGCGGCTTCAAGCAAATGTTGCTTCAGCCCGAATTTTGAAGCACGCCCGCTCCCGGGCGTCGCGGGACGCGCCCTCGCAGCCAGCACCTTGGGACCGCGTCTGGATTGCGGCGCCGAAAGCATTTCCGCCCCCCCGGACTTTTCCGCGAAGGCGTGCTTCCCGGCGAACCGCCGTCGCTTGCTGGAATGGCAGCCCCGGAACCGGGCGCAGAACCCCAAATATGCTCACCCGCCAAACCTGCGCTACGATGGCGGGCATTGAACTTGTCGCGCCTGTCTGACCCGGTCGCACCGGGCACCCGCGGTGGCCCGCCCTGGTGGCGCGGGCTGAGCCGGTATCATTGGTTCGTGCTCGCCGTGGCGGCCTTGGGCTGGCTGTTCGACTGCCTGGACCAGCAACTCTTCAACATCGCCCGCGTACCAGCCATGAAGGACTTGCTGGGCACGGCCGACATGCGCGTGGTGACCGAGTACGGCGGTTATGCCACGTCGATCTTCCTGGTTGGTTGGGCGGCCGGCGGCCTGGGCTTCGGCATCCTTGGCGACCGCATTGGCCGCGCGCGGACCATGGTGCTCACGATCCTGCTTTACTCGCTGTGCACCGGGCTGAGCGCGTTGGCCACCGGCTTCTGGGATTTCGCGCTGTACCGGTTTCTCACCGGGCTGGGCGTGGGCGGCGAATGGGCGGTGGGCGTGGCCCTGGTCGCGGAAACCATGCCCGAGCGCGCCCGGCCGCAGGCGCTGGGCTTGCTGCAAACGTTGTCCACCGTCGGCAACGTGACCGCGGCGCTGATCGCGATGGGGCTGGGTTGGCTCGAACAAAGCGGCCAGATGGGCAGGCTGGATGTGTGGCGGCTGATGTTTTTGATCGGCGCCGTGCCGGCCTTGCTCACGGTTTTCATCCGCCGGCGGCTCAAGGAACCGGAGCGATGGCAACACGCGGTGGCCACGGGCGCTGCCCAGAAGCGGGCGGGATCTTACGCGGAACTGTTCGGAAACCCGCGTTGGCGCCGGAACGCAATCGTTGGCTTTTTGCTGGCGTTCGCGGGCGTGGTGGGGTTGTGGGGCATCCTATTTTTCAGCATCGACCTTATCCGCGCCGTGCTGCGGCAGGCCTTCGCCGGGGAAAACCTGGAACCCGCGGTGCTGGCCGGTCGGCTCAATCTCTGGGCCGGCATCGCCAGCATCTTGATCAACGTGGGCGCGTTCGCCGGGATGTGGACGTTCAGCGTGCTGAACGAGCGGATCGGCCGGCGGGCGTCGTTTGCGCTGGCGTTCGGGCTGGCGCTGGTCTGCACCGCGCTGGGGTTCGCGTTCATTCGCACGCGCGCGGACATCTTCTGGCTGGTGCCGTTGATGAGCTTCGGGCAATTCGGGCTGTTTGCCGGCTATGCGATCTACCTGCCGGAACTGTTCCCGACCCGCCTGCGCAGCACCGGGGTTTCGTTCTGCTACAACGTCGGCCGGTTCCTCGCCGCTTTGGGACCGCTCACCTTGGGTCTGCTGACCAGCAAAGTGTTCGGGCACCTGCCGGGCCTGTTGCCGTTGCGGTACGCGGGCATCTCGCTGTGCGTGGTCTTTCTGATCGGCCTGGCGGCGCTGCCGTTCGCGCCGGAGACCAAAGGCCGCGGCCTGCCCGACGACGCGGCGTAGCGCGCGGAACCGAAGCGTTGAACCCGAATTCCGAAGTTGGGGAGCACACCCGCCCTCGGGTGTGGCTGGACGTGCTTCGCGTCCAGCGCCTGGGCCACGCGCCGGCCTGGCCGTTGGCCGCCTGGTTTCCGGCGCGAGCCGTTTTCGGCGAGGGCGCCGAAAACTGCATGCGGAGCGCGGGCGCTCCCCAGTCCACTTCGGTTTTCGGGTTGAAGCCGGCGCCCGGCGGAGGTGGCTCAGTCTTCCGGCAACGGCTGGCCTTTGGTTTCCGGCGCCCAGATCAGGGTCACCAGACCGAGCACGAAGATGAAGGACAGGATGGTGGCCGCCATCCGGAACGGTTCGGCCACGCCGTGGTCGGACAAAGCTCGGTTGATATACATCAACGCGGGTGGAAACGCCGCGGCCAGGTAGCGCACGGTGTTGTAGCAGAAACCCACCCCCGTGCCGCGCAGCCGGGTCGGGAACAACTCGGGGAAATAAATCGAGTACCCGCCGAAAACCGACAGTTGCGCGAACCCCATCATGGGCAGCATCCAGTACGCGTCCATGCCGCTGCGCAGGTTGCGGAAAACGAAAATGGTGGCGAACAGGCACAAAATGAAGGCGCCGAAGAACGCCAGCCGCCGGCCCGCGAAGGTGGCCACCAGGGTGAACGTCATCATGCCCAGGAACGACCCCACGTCCTGCAACGCGGTCCCGTAGCCACGCACCAAGTCCACGACCTTTTGCGGTTCGCCCTGCAAAGCCGTCGAGATCAGTTCCGGCGAGAAAAAGCCGATGCCCCACAGCCCGGCCATACCGGCCAGACCCAGGCCCACGCCGACGAGCGTGTTGCGCCGCCAGCGGGGATGGCGAAACAGGTCGGGGATCGAGCCGAGGTGTTTCGACGGATCGGCGCCGGCGCGCGTTTGCGCCTTGGCCTGTTGCCAGGCCAGCGGTTCCTTCAACAGAAACATGATGGGCACGATCAACAACGCCGGCAGCACTCCCACGAAAAAGATCACGCGCCAGCCGCTGAACCCGAACAGGAAGTCCGCCTGCCCCGGCTGGATGCGCGTGCTCAACAGCGAGCCGATGATGTTCCCGCTCGCCGACAGCGCCTGGAGCGAACCCAGCGCCAGCGATCGGAATCCCGCCGGCACGCTTTCGGCCACCAGCGTCGTGGCCGCCCCGAACATCCCGCCCACGCCCAACCCCACCAGGAACCGGTACGCCAGAAAATCGTAGCCGGACTGCGCCAGGCCCGACAAGCCGGTGAAGCCGGAATACACCAGGAGCGTGACGACCATCGTTTTCACGCGCCCCCACCGGTCGCTCATCATGCCGAAAATGATGCCACCAGTGGCCCAGCCGATCATCATCGAGGCGGTGGCCAGCCCGCCCCAGTCCTTGACATCGGTGGCGGAAGCGGCGCGGCCCAGGACTTCGCGCAACGCCGGTTCGCGGGCCAGCGCGAAAATGCGTTGGTCCATGCAATCGAACAGCCAGCCTGCCGACGCGATAAGGACGACCAGCCAATGGTAAGAGGTGACGCCGGCAAAGACGCTGGTTTTGCCAGGTGAGGTGGCAGGCGAGGCGGTATGCATGATGGTGGCGCTCAGGCTCGGTTCAACGTCGGACCGGCAAAACGACCGGGATTTGCGGGCGAGTCTCCGCGACGGCAGAACACCATGTCAAGGTCAGGCGCCGAGCCCGCAAGTTTTTCGCGCCTCCGCCGGTTGGGCACCGACTAACCACCGTCGTGCCGTCACCGCCAGCTCACTTTCGCCCGGTCAAAAACCAGGTGGTCATCCGGCCCTTGCCTTTGATCTCGGTCTCGCCCCGACACTCGAACGTGTATGTCTCGCGCAGCCGCTCGTAGGTGGCCGGCGCCACCTGGATACGCCCCGGCAGGCTGTGGCTTTCCATCCGGCTCGCGGTGTTCACCGTGTCGCCCCAGAGATCGTAGTTGAACTTGTGCCGGCCGATGATGCCCGCAATGACCGGCCCGGTGCTGATGCCCACGCGAATGCGGATGGGCGGGCGGACCGCCGCAAAGCTGCGCTCGATGGTTTCGACCATGTTGAGCGCCACCTCCGCCACCGCCTCGGCGTGGTCGGGACGCGGCGTGGGCAACCCACCCACCACCATGTACGCGTCTCCGATGGTCTTGATCTTCTCGAGCCCTTGCGCCTCCGCCAGCCCGTCGAACGCCGAGAAGATGTCGTCCAAGAGCCGCACCACCGCGACCGACTCGACCTGGGCGGACAACGCGGTGAACCCCACCAAGTCCGCGAACAACACGGTAACTTCGGGCAGGCTGTCCACAATGGTGGTTTCGCCGCGCTTCAACCGGTCTGCGATCGGCCGGGGCAACACGTTCAACAAAAGCGACTCGGACTTGTGCCGCTCGCTTTCAAGCGCCGCAAGGTAGGCCGTTTCCTGCTGCCTCAGCCGGCTTTTTTCGAGACACGCGCCGATGCGGGCGCGCAGCAGGACGGCGTTGAACGGTTTGGCCAGGTAATCCTCCGCGCCCATCAAGATGCACCGGACCACGCTGTCCATTTCGTCGAGCGCGGAAAGCATGATCACCGGCAGGTGCCGCAGCGCGGGATCGGCCTTGAGCCGCGCCAGGACCTGGTCGCCGTCGAACGGCGGCATGAGCATGTCCAGCAGCACCAGGTCGAACGGCTTTTCGTGCAGCCGGCCCAGCGCGGCGGCGCCGTTCTCGGCGGCCTCCACGGTGAAGCCTTGCTGGCGCAGGCGACGGGCCAGCAGTTCGCGGTTGCCGGGGTCGTCATCGACCACGAGGAGATTCCCGCCCAGCGCCGCGTCCGGCGAGGCGGGTTGCTGGGCCGACGGCCGGGCGAGCGCGAGGGCGTCCGGGTGCGCGGCGGGCGTCACGGCGGGTTTCGCCTGCTCGGCCGCCGCGAGGGCTTCGACGGTGAGCAATTCGGGCAGGAGCCGCAGAAACGTCGCCGCCGCGCCGTGAATTTTTTCGAGGTCGGGCAGGAATTCCATCGCCGCGTCGTGCTCGGCGAGTTCCATCAACATTTCGCTGTAGCCGGTGACGTGGTTGAGCGGCGTGCGCAGTTCCGCGTGCAAATGGCGGAGGTCGATCCGCCCGGCCGTCAGTTTCTCGGGGGCCAGTTCCTCGCGGATCGCGTCCACGAGTTGCGCGCCGGCGGTGTGGATACGTTTGAGGTCGGGGAGAAACTGCGGCCGGCCGCGCTCGAGGGCCTGTTCCTGCAGCATCTCCGCGTAGCCGAGGATGTGCGAAGCCGGCGTGCGCAGATCGTGGCGGATGCGCGCCAGCGGGTCCACCTGCCGCGCCTCGGATTCGGGGGCGGCGGATTCGCGGGAATCGGGCTGCGTCGGGCCGGTCATGCGTTGGCCTCAACGTCTCACTGCCCGCCGGCGAGCACCAGATTTTCCAGCAGGATCACCACGATGCCCATGATGGCCCCGCCGGCGATGACGCCTCCACAGATCGGCTCCTGGTTTTGCACGATGAGCTTGTTCGCGGTGGATTCCGGTTTGCGAAAGACCTTCCCGGCGATCCAGAAGATCAGTGCGCCCAGGAACATCGACAGGCAGGTGTTGAACGGAATGACCGACGCCAGGCCGATGCCCACGCCGGAAAGCCAGAACCGGCCTTTGGTCGCCAGCCGCAACCCCTCCAGCGCGAGGCCAAGCAGCGCCCCAAACAGTGCGGCCCAGCGGGCGGATTGCTGCAGGTTCGACAGGCCCTGGGTGAGCAACTGGGCCACCGCGTGCCAGACCGAGGCGGCCGGCATGGGCTGCTCTTTGAACAACTCGTTCACGCCGCCGTGCATAAAGGCCAGGTAAAACACCGGCACCGAAACGAGCGCGCCGGCGAAGATGCCCAGCACGTGGCCGACCGCCTGCTGGCGCGGTTTGGCGCCAAGCATGTAGCCGGGCTTGATGTCCATGAGCAGATTCGACGCGTGCAACGCCACCTCGCCGGTGATGCCGGCGGTCATGAGGTTGGTCTTGATGTTGCCGGGCGCGAGCGCGCCAAAGGTGAGCTGCGTGAGCTTTCCCAGCGCGCCGCTGGGTGTGATCGAGGTCAGCGCGGTCGAATTCACGCCGATCAGCGCGAAGACGAACACCAAGGGAATCGCCAGGAAGCCCAGCCCCAAGGAGACGTCGAAGAACCAATGGGCCAGCAGGACCACCACCGTGCCGACCAGCGGAATGCCAATCACGAACACCTTCATCGGCAGCTCGATGTCGCGCAGCGGATCGCTGTCCGCCTTCGCCCGGCCTTTGCGCGTGAGCCCCCGGAAGGCGCCAAACACGACCTTCGGCTTCGAGAAAAACGCGAACAGCGAGGAGGCGGTCATCATCGCCACCCCACCCCAGAGCGCCCATTTCGTGATTTCGCGAAAGCCGAAGTGCCGCACCCCGTCGGTCACCACGCCGGCAATGTCGCCGTGCGAAATCGCCCAGGGTACCAGGATCAGGTAATTCAACACGGCGCCGATCACGAGCGACACGCCGGTGCGGATGCCCATCAGGCCGCCGGTCGCCATCAGTACGAAGTCCGAGTCCAGACGCACGGTGAGTTCGCGCAGATCCACGCCGCGCACGCTGACGGTGGCGAACTTGTAGATCCAGGCGTCGAGGTAGTCGGGAATGGTCAACGCGGACAGCTTGAGTTTCTCAAGAATGGCTTGGCTTTGGAAAACCTTCAGCACCGCCGCGAGTCCGCCGGACACCAACAAGATTTTCGCCTTGAACAGGCCCACCTTCGCGTCGCCGGTGTGGAGCGCGTCCATCACAATGCCCGCCGCGCGGCCTTCCGGGAACGGGTGCTGCTCGTCGTTGATGAACCGCCGTTTGAGCGGAAACGCGAACAGCACACCGAGGACGGCGAGCGACATGATCCAGCAAAACGTTTGCGCCATCGGAACGGTCTTGCCGGTCACGAGCATGTACGCCGCCAGGCTGGAGATCATCGGCGAGGTCATGTAGCCCGCGGCGGTGGCGATGGATTGCATCGCGTTGTTTTCGAGGATGGTGAACTCGCGTCCCAAGCCGACGCCTTCGAGCACCTTGAACAGGCCGAAGGCGAGAATGACCGAAGTGATGCCCACGCCGAGCGTCCAGCCGGTTTTGGCTCCGACGTAGAGATTGGTCAGCGATAGCACGCCGCCGAGCAACATCCCGGTCAGCGCGGAGCGGAGGGTGAGCTGGGGCATGTCGCCCTTCCAGACGTTCTCGAACCACCACCGGTCCTTTTGTTCGAGCGTCCAGGTGCGGACCTGCTCCGCGTCAAGCTGCTTTAACGCCATGAATCACCTGAGTTTGCTGTTCGCCGCGCAGAGTGGTGGGGACGGCGGCGCCCACACAAGTGGAAAGTCGCAAATCGATTCGGAGCGCCGGGATCCGACGGGCATCGGCTGCTGCGACGCGGACTTGGAGCGCCGATGTCCAACCGGTGCAGTCGCTGGCAGAGGCTACCGCACTTTCCCCAACCCCGATCGGCTTCGCGTTTGCGTCCGAGGCGATCCTCTGCCACACATGACGGGTACTCAATGTCTGTTATGAATGCGTTTCGCCTCGCCTCTCTGTTGGCCGCAGCCGGCTCGACCCTCCTTGCCATGAACCTCACCGCCGCACCCGAGCCGGTGCCGTACCGCGTCGCCGCGAAAGCGCCGGATGTCGCAACCTTGGCCTCCCCAGGCGACGTGCAGCTCCAGGGCTTCCTCGGTGAGCGCGTGGCGGTGAACGAACGGAAGCGTTTGATGGAAGTGGATCTCGAGCCGCTGCTTGCCGGTTATCGTCACAAGCCGGGGGTGCATCCGTGGATCGGCGAGCACATCGGCAAATGGATGCACGCCGCCACGCTGGCCTGGGCACACAACGGCGACCCCGCCTTGCGCGCGCGGCTCGACTACGCCGCCGCCGAACTCATCAAGGCCCAGGAGCCGAATGGCTACCTCGGCACTTACACGCCGGACAAGCGCTTCGGCCTTTACCCCGGCGCGGACTGGGACGTGTGGTCGCACAAATACTGCCTGATCGGCCTGCTGACCTACTACCAGTTCACCGGCAACACCGCCGCGCTCGACGCCTGCCGCAAAGCCGCCGACCTCCTGATCGCCACCTTCGGCCCTGGCAAAAAGAGCATTCTCGCCGCTGGCACCCACGTCGGCATGGCCGCGACGAGCGTGCTGGAACCGATCGTGATTCTTTACCGCTTCACCGGCGATTCGCGTTACCTCGACTTCGCGCACTACCTCGTCCAGTCGTGGGCCGAGCCCAACGGACCGCACATCCTCCAGACGCTGCTCACGGCCAAGAGCGTGCAAAAGACCGCCAACGGCAAGGCGTACGAGATGCTCTCGAACCTGGTCGGGCTCTGCGAACTCTATCGCGCGACCGGCGAAAAGGATTACCTGCAAGCCGTGCAGAACGCCTGGCAGGACGTGGTGGCGAACCGGCTTTACCTCACCGGCAGCGCCAGCCAGGGCGAGCATTTTCACGGCGACCACGAACTGCCGAACGGCGATTCGGCCCACGTCGCGGAAACGTGCGTGACCACGACGTGGATCCAGTTGAACGAACAATTGCTCCGGCTCACCGGCGAGGCGCGCTTCGGCAACGAACTCGAGCGCACGTTCTACAACCACCTCGCCGCGGCGCAGAATCCGGCCGGCAGCGACTGGTGCTACTTCACGCCGCTCGAAGGCCGGAAGAATTATTTGAAGGACATCAACTGCTGCCATTCCAGCGGCCCGCGCGGCATCGCGTTGATTCCGCCCGCGGCGGCGTTCACTTACCAGGACAACGGCGCCGTTGGCATTGCCGTGAACTCGTTCGAGCTGGCCTCTTTCACGACCACCATCGCCGGCCAGCCGGTGCAGATAAAAGTGGCCACCCAGTTTCCGCGCTCAGGTCGCGCCATCGTCACCGTCGAAACCGCCAAGCCCGTGCGCTTCGCGCTGAAGTTCCGCGTGCCTGCCTGGGCTGGCACTCTGAGCGCCCGGCTGAACAGCAGCGCGGTGGTCAGCCTGAGAGACGGCTGGTACGAAATCACGCCTCGCGAGTGGCAGCCCGGCGAGGAGATCGAACTGACTTACACGCTCGCGCCGCGACTGGTTACGGGGAAGTACGGCAACAAAGGCAAGGCTGCGCTCGAGTGGGGGCCGTTGGTCTTGGCTTACGATCAAAACCGGAATCCAGGCCTGCCGGCGCCTTCGCTGGTGGGCTTCGCCGAACCTGAGGACCACCCGCTCTGCCAGCGCATCACCTCGCCGGACAGCGCGCCGAAATTCGCCGTGGAAGTCGTCACCGCGAAATCATCCGCGCCGCAACGCGCCGTGTTTGTGCCGTTCGCCGACGCGGGCGCCGACGGCGGGCGGTACGCGGTCTGGTTGCGCGCGCCGGGCGCTGCGTTCCCGAAGAACGAATCGCTGTTCGCGTTCGCGGCGGAGAGTCGAAACGACCCCGGCAACGTGGCGGGTTCGATCACCGACGGCGACCCCGGCACCTACGTCGTGACCTTCAACGGCCGCTCGCAACGCGAGGCGTGGTTCGCCGTACAGGCCGACCAAGCGGTGCGCGTCGGCCGCGTCGTCTTCACGCACGGGGAGGTTTTCCACGACGGCGGGTGGTTCGACGCCAGCGCGGGCAAGCCGCGGGTCCAGATCAAGCGGACAAAGGACGGCGGCTGGGAAGACGTGGGCGAACTCGGCGATTACCCGGCGACGACCGCCACCGCCAACGCGGGCCTGAAACCCGGCGACAAGTTTGCGCTCACGCTGGCCGCGCCAGTCGAGGTTTTCGGCGTGCGCGTCATCGGCAAACCCGCCAGCGGCGACAATCCCGCCCAAGCCTTCGCTTCCTGCGGCGAACTGGAGGCGTTTGAGAAGTAGCGGCGGTGCGACCGCGATCTGCCTGCGCTGGCACCAGCGTGCGCCCTGGCCAGCTCATGCTTGGCCCGGCTGCCGCGCCCGGCTGCGCGCCACCCCCGGCTGACGCGCTCCATGCAGCACCGCCAGAACCTCGACGACCTTCTCCATGCCCTCTGCTTCCCGGAAGCGGTCCAATGAGGAATCGAGCCAGGCAGGGTGAACCAATTGGGCCGTCACTGGCGAACATCCCGCTTGTCGCCCTAAAACGTCAGGCATAGTGTGTCAGACATGAAGACGCTCACGATGCGGGACCTGAACCGCAAAACCGCCAGCGTGCTGGACGCCCTGGAACGGGGCGAAACCTTCGAACTGCACCGGAACGGCAAGGCCGTCGGCTACCTGACGCGCACGACGCCTTCCCCGGAACGGAAACCGGATTGGAAGGCCCACTTTGAGTGGTTGCGGCGGCAGCCGAAGGCCCGCGGCCAGATGTTGCTGGTTGAATTTGAGGAGGGACGCCGCCGCTTGCGCGCCCGCGAACAGGCGCTGGGGAACCGGCCATGAGATTCGCCGCCGACTCCAGTGTTCTGGTCCGCCTTTACCTGGCCGCGGAGGACGCGGACGCCACGGAACGATTCCTGGCCGACGACGCCAAAGTCCTCAGTGTTTCCGAGTTGGCGCGGGTCGAAGTGCTGAATGTCCTGCTGCGGGATCCGCGCCTGGATGCCGCCGCCCGATTTCAGGAAGACCTGGACGAAGGGGTTCGGCTGCGGAGGGAAACCGTGGACTGGCCCGACGCCTTTCAGCAGGCCGAAAGCCTGGCCTGGCGCTATTCGCCCGCGCTCCGTCCGGGCGGACACGATCTCGTGCTGGTGGCGGCAGCCGTGGTCATGGGAGCCACCTGGTTTCTGTCGTTCGACCGGCATTCACGCCAGCGGCCGCTTGCGGCCGCGGCCGGCTTGCGTGTCTGGCCGCCGTTGGGCAAAGACGAAAAGGGCCTGCTCCGGCGAGCCGCTCGACCCGCGGGCGGCTAAGCCCTGAAAGAGGAACTACCCACCCAGCAGGTTGACTGGCTGCCGGGCAATCAACTCACAAATACACTTCCTTCAACCTCGCTTCGTCCTTCAGCGCCCCGCCTTCAACCTCTCAACAAACTGAGATGCGCGCGTCCTTGAAAACCATGAATATTCGTCCTTGACGGCGCAGCGCAGCCGGATCAAAGCGATGGGGACTTTTCGGAAGAAACTGGCTTATGGGCAATCGTGCGTCAGCGGTTTGTGCGGATGAGCGTCGAAAAGTCCATTGAAAAACTGCTGCGCGGAGACTCGGACGCGAACATTCGTTTCGACGAGCTTTGTCACTTGCTTCAAGTGAAAGGCTTCTGGATGCGGACCTAGGGAAGCCACCACATTTTCACACGCGCCGGCGTATGGGAGCGGGTCAATCTTCAACGCGAAGGCTCGCAGGCTAAACCGTATCAGGTTCGCCAAGTCCGTCGGATTCTGGCAATTTACAAGCTGTTATGAATGGTGAGAACTACGAAATGATCATCTGGTGGAGCGCCGAGGACGAAGCCTACGTCGTGAAAGTACCGGAGCTTCCCGGCTGCATGGCCCACGGCCCGACCCGGCAAGAAGCAATATGCAACGCCGAGGACGCCATCCGGCTCTGGCTCAAAACCGCCAAGGACGACGGCCTGGAAATCCCGGCCCCGCGCGGACGGCTGGTTTATGCGTGAAGCCAACGGAGTGAACGCGCTTAAGCCAACAAGCTGCCTCATCACGCTATTGATCCCGGCTGGCGCTGCGAGTCGTTGAAAACAGCCTTGTCACGCGGGTTCTTCCTGCGCGAGCTGAGCGCCAAAGAACAAGTCAGATGCAACTTTGGTGATCGCCGCTGACTTTGTCCGAATAATACTGTTAGCTGACTTCGCGCGCGTGAAAGCAATACTCCAGTCTCTGGCCTTGTTGACGCTGCTCGTCGCGGGTTGTGCGCACCGGCAGGATGCTCAGCCTCCTACATCGTCCACACCACCAGTCAGCAAGCAGGTGTCCACGGAGGCGGACGCTATCGCAGTCGTGCTCGCAGATATTCAGCGCCGAGGTGGTGATCCGAAAAGAGAGGAGTGTTCAGCCAAGAAGATGGATGGTGATTGGTGGGTCACGGCGTGGCACATCTGGTATCCAAGCAACAAAGGAGACAGTCGTTTTGTGCCCGGAGGTTTTTCTACCTACGTTGTCAGCATTGACGGCAAGATTCTGCGGACATTGCCAGGACGATGATTCCGTCGGCTAACCAGGGCGCTGCAGCGCCAGCCCCGCTGGGCAGTCGAGCGGTTCGGATAATTTGTCAGCGATTGTTGCAGCCGACCGGGCGTTTCCGGCGGCGGTCGCTGGACGTTGGCCGCACTAACGCCATGCCAGCGTCACCAGCCAAATCGCTAACAATAATCGGGACCTTTCTCGCGCTGTGCTTGCTGACATCATGTGGCTTCAGAGACGTTGACCAGCTCCGTAAAGACGTTGGACGCGTCGCAACTGGGGAGCAGTGGCGGGGATGGGCTGCACAAGTGTTGGAACGCTACAAAACAAATTCTTCGCCAATACCCAGATCAGAGTGGCCCGAGTTTGTGCAGCGTCTCGCCGCACCTCATCGTCATTGGGAGGTCCTGGTCGAGGATGAGCGGATTGTGCATCTGAGATCACTCGGTGGTTTTGAGTCGGTTGGAGTCGTCGTTGGCCCTCCCGATTATGAGGAGCACGCGGGAGAGCAGCAGACTACTAAGCGGATATACCCAGGAGTGTATGTGCGGAGCACGTACTGAGAAACGGCCAACCAGGCGGTCCAGCGAACGGGAGCCAGCAGTTCAGCTCAGGAAGCAGATCGAGCGGCATCGGCGGCTGGCTCCCGTCGCTGACCTCCGCGTCCGGCACTCCGGCGCACACGCTGAAGCCGCTGAAGCATTGATTGAACCGATCACGCTTTGTCCATGCCGCTGACCTTGACCCAATCACCACCGCGCCGATGCAGTTCCCGGTTTCATGCCGGGCTGAGCCTGCAGAGAAGCTCGGCGAGAGTCTGGACTTCTCCGAGGCTGACGACCACCGGCAGGCGTAGGCGCCCGAAGCCGCACGGCGGCGCGACGAGGTCCATTCCGGTCGAGTTCAGACCATTCCAGGCGAGCAAGTGCTGGCCGAGGTTCGCCAGACACTTGGATCCGTTGCTCGTTCGCTGCTGGCCTGGCTCACCGGTGACGCTCTGCGCCCGGCTTGTCAGCCCCTTTTTCGATGACCAACCGGTCGCGCTCGCGGCCCTGGCGGTCATAGGCGGCGTAGATCAGCCGCGCCGGAGCAGATTGGGTTTCGATGACCTGGTAGGTCGGCACGTTCGTAAAGCCCGCCGCGACGTAATCGCTCCGGGCTTGGGGGTACCTCTTCGAGCCCGGGGTTGAGGCGGCACCGGTGGTGTTTTCCACCACGCCAGCCACGCGCCGGTCGGCAGGCAACGGATATGTGCGTTGGTAGCGGCTGGTCGTGCCTTTGCAGCACCAGATCAAAGTAATCGCGGGCTTGACCGCCACCAGCGCAGGGTAGTCACCACCGGAGGCTGATGCCGCGCGCCGCGGGTTGGAGTTCTCCGCCCGGTTCAACTGCAACCATGAGGCGGCCAGCGGGCCGGCTATTTGCCCACCGGCGGACTGAAGACGTAGCGAATCACGTACGCCGCCGATGGAGCCTCCGCTCCCACCGCCGTCGCGCTGGCAGACACCATCACCACCGGCCGGCCGAAGGTCAGCGGTTCGCTGTGGTTCAACGACACGTTCCGGGTCGCAGCCGCCTTCACGCCGGGCGCGATCTCAGTTTCGCTGGGGGCCAAGGCCGCGAGTTGCACGGCCATCGTCACGACGGTTCCTTTGGGGTCTGCCGGCTTCGCCGGTGGCGGTGCCTTCAACCGGACGATGAAACCGACCTCGTGGTAAGTCACCGATTTGATGACCTGCCCGGCTGGGCTGATTCGCGCTCCCATCACGACTGGCTCGCTGCCGCCCAGCGTAATCTGTTCGGAGCACACGTTGACCGGCTGATCGACCCGATGGAGGACGCGCACCGTGCCCACCGCGGACAGAGCACTCAGCAGCTTTTCGACGGTTGCGGCCTTCGCTGTCAGCGCCTTCGCATCCAAGCCTTTCAACCGATCCTCCGGCGCCTGAACTTCGAACACCGTCGCTTGAAAACGAGCCGACAACACTTGGTCGGGACGCAATGCCTCCGGCTGGGCCGCCGCCGGCCTGGAGCGCGCGAGCGGACCTGACGCTGCTCCGCCGGGGCCTGGAGCGGTCGCGGCGTCGGCCGCGCGACCGGCAGAAGTGCTGAGAGCGAGCATCGAGGAAATCCACAGCAACGAAACCAACCGGGGGCGCATGGGAAGCCTCATCGCCCAGACGGTAATCCGGCCGCCAGGTCCGTCAATGGCAGTTCGCCGATGGGAATGGCTTCGGGGACCCTGACCCGACCGGTGAGAGTGAGCTTGCTCCGCACCGCTCGCTGGGAGGCACTGATCCGGCGCCACCGGAGGAGTCGTGCCGGGCGCAGGATCGAACCCGGCACTCCCACCCGTGCATTGCGGTGCTTGCACGCGTGAGCCCAAGGCGGACGCCTGCGAGTTTTATCCCCGCTACGTCTTTAACTGCGCCAAGGGCGTGTGCGGCCGGGAGCTTCACGCCGGTGACGAGCTGCAACAGTCTGTGCCTTCGCGCACGTTCCCGCCGGTTTTCGCGGTCCTCCTGCAAACCGGCTGGGTGCATGAACTAGATGCGGCATTCATCAACATCGCGCCGAACATGGTGCACCCGGAGATCCGCAACCAGGCCACCGAAGTCGTCGCCTTCAACACCATCGGAGTGCCGGCAATCTCCTTTTTGGAAGAGGAATGGGGCTTTAATGGGGACGAACTGCGCCGGCTGTCGCAATTCCGACGGGTTGCCCGGCGCAAGACCGGGGGCGAACTGCGGGCACCATCAGCCCTTGAGCGCGGATAACTCGTCAATCAGCAATTGGCTGAACGCCTCATAGACCGTTGACCGCGGGGCGGCGTACAGGCACAGGATTTGCCGTTCCCCGGCCCGGACTGACTCCCGGAAGATGATCCGGTGCCGGTCCACTCGCAGCCGGATGTAGCCGTTCAGTTCATCCTCCAGGGAGCGCACCCGCGGCGGCTCCGCGCGTCCAGACCAGGTGGCCAGTCCCTTGACGGCGGTCCGCAGCCTCCGGCGCACTTCCAGCGCCCGCGCTGCCAGATAAGCCTCCACTTGGTCCGACATCCGCACGCGCGTCTTCATGCCACGTCCTTGAACTCCACCTCGCCGGCCCGATCAGCTCGCACGAGCTTCATCAGTTCGGTGTCTTTTTGCAGTTCCAAGGTTTCCAGCAGCGCGGCCAGCTTCTCGCAACCAATGACAAAAGCCACCGTGCGCCCCGCGCGGGCGATGGGAACCAGTCCATCAGCTTCCGCGCGGGCAATGACGCGGGACGGATTGGCCGCCAGTTCCGAAATGAGAACCGTAGATTTCATGTGAAAAATGTGCATCCTCCTCTTTCCTCTGTCAACATGTCGCCCCGTTAAGCGAACCGGCCGGGAGTCGCCTTCCGTCGGCGCGTTCCAGCGTTGTCTGAGTCGGGGTCTGTGATCGGCTTGTACATCCCGTGGCGGTGTCGCCAAGCGGGCAGAGACAGCGGGGCGTGGCCGTTCATCGAAGACGTCTCGTGAAACGCACCACAGACCCGCGCGCGGCGTGGTTGGCAGTGCGACAGGCTGGTCGAGCGGGCACAATGCTGTTATACCTCCGCCGTTATGCTCCGCCCTTTCTTTGTCGCCGGCCTGGCCTTGGTCACGCCGCTTTGCTTCAACCTCCGCGGCGGTCCCGTGCTGCACGTCGTGGGCGGCGCCGACGCCGGCACGAACCTCCTGCGCAACGGCGCTTTCGAACTCAACCAGTCTGCCACCCTCGCTGCCTGGCAGGCGGCGCCCGACGGCTTCCGCGTGGCGACCGGCGAGGGCCGTGGCGGTTCACAGGCGCTGGCGTGTGAAGCCCCCAACGAGACCGGCTGGCGCGGGGCCAGTCAAACCGTGGTCCTGGACCGCACCAACGTGGCGCCATTGATCGTCAGCGGCTGGAGCAAGGCGGAGAACGTCACCGGCGGACGCGACAGCGGATATTCCCTTTACGCCGACCTGGTGTATCAGGACGGCACGCCGCTGTGGGGTCAGACGGCGAATTTCGCCACCGGCACGCATGATTGGGAACGCCGGCAGGTGATCATTTTCCCCGCAAAGCCGGTCCGCTCGCTCACGTTGAACTGCCTGGTCCGCAGCCATGCCGGACGCGTCTGGTTCGATGACGTGGCGGTGACCGAAGTCGCGGCCGCGGGTGACGCCTTCGTCTTTCAAGGAACACCGATGCAAAGGGTTCCTGCCAACCCGCCGCCGACCGAAACGCCGCACGAATTCCAGACGGGCGACGGCCTGAAGCTGGCGCTCAGCGGGCAGCGCGTCGCTTCGTTGCAGGTGGCGGGTCGCGAACTGGCGGCTGATTCGCCGGGTGGTTTCTTCGCACGCGACGTCGCGGCTAACTCAGACATCTTCGGCTTCACCGCCGGCGTTTGCCCTGAGCTTGGCCTGAAGCTCGAAGCCAACGTCCTACCTCGCGCAGATCACCTCGTCATCGAAGGCACGGTGACCGACACCACCGCGAAAGACCGCGCGGTGATGCTGCTGTTCGCGCTGCCGATCGACGCCCGCGGCTGGATTTGGGGCGACGACATCCGCCGCCAGCGCACCATCGGCGGACACGGCGAATTCGCGAACGTCACAGCCGTCGGTTGCGGCACCACCGGCACGTTGTCCTTGTACCCGCTGGCGGCGATCCACGACGACAAGACGGGGCTCGCGCTGGGTCTGGACATGGGCCAGGCGGCGCAATACCGGCTGGTTTACCACGCGGGCACGCGGCAATTGTTCATCGCTTACGACTTCGGACTGGTGGCCGACACCGAGCGTTTTCCGAGCGCGGCAAGATTTCGGTTCACGATCTATCACTTCGATCCGGCGTGGGGCTTCCGCGCCGCGTACCAGAAGTTCACGGAGATTTTCCCGGATTACTTCCGCGTGCGCTCGCGCGATCAGGGCATTTGGATGCCGTTCACGGACGTCAGCACCGTGCAGGGTTGGGAGGACTTCGGCTTCCGCTACCACGAAGGCAACAACAACGTGCGCTGGGACGACGAGCACGGCGTGCTGAGCTTCCGCTACACCGAACCGATGACGTGGTGGATGTCGATGAAGCCCGAGCTGCCCCGCACCGAAGCCGAGGCCCTGCGGGTGCGGGACGAGCTTGCCACCGGATCGACGGGCAATTCGCAGCAGATGGCCAATGTGTCGCGATCGGCGGCCATGTTCGATGAAACAGGCCACCCGGCGCTGTTGTACCGCAACGAGCCGTGGGCGAACGGCGCGGTCTGGAGCCTCAACCCCAATCCATTCCTGCCGGCGTCGCCCAACGCGGCGACAGTGCATTGGAGTCCGGCGATCAAGACGCGGCTCTACGGCGCCGGCGCCACCGCGCGTCTGGATGGCGAGTATCTCGATTCGCTCGAAGGTTACGTCACCACCGATCTCAACTTCCGCCGCGAGCATTTCCGCTACACCAGCGTGCCGCTCACATTCGCGGCCGACACCTTTCGGCCCGCGCTCTTCAAGGGTCTGGCGGTTTATGAGTTCACCCGCTGGCTGAGCGAGGACGTGCACCGCCTCGGCGCACTGATGTTCGCCAACGGCGTGCCGTACCGCTTCGGCTTCCTCTGTCCCTGGCTGGACGTGCTGGGCACCGAAACCGACTGGCTGGCCGGGGACCGTTACCGCCCCGTATCCGATTCGCAACTCTGCTACTGGCGAACGCTGGCCGGCCGCAAGCCCTACCTCCTGCTGATGAACACCGACTATGACAAGTTCGCCTCCGACATGGTGGAGCGTTATTTCCAGCAGAGTCTTTTCTACGGTTTGTTCCCGTCGATGTTCAGTCACAACGCCGCGGAGAATCCGTACTGGCAGAACCCAAAGTGGTATAACCGCGACCGCCCGCTCTTCAAAAAGTACCTCCCATTGATCAAACAAGTAGCCGAGGCCGGCTGGCAGCCGGTGACTGCCGCGAAATGCGACAACGCGGACATCCTTGTCGAACGCTTCGGACCGGACGCCGCGGGTGCCACGTTCTTCACGCTGAGAAACGACACGGCGCATCTCCAAACCGGCGCGCTGGAGCTGACGCCAACCGCCGGCAAGACCGGCCCCCCAAGCCCCGCCAAGGAATTGCTGTCTGGACGCAGTTTGGCGCCGAGTGGCCGGGGGTGGAACGTGAACCTCGAGCCCGGTACCACCCTGTTGCTGCGCGTCGTGGGCGCGCCTTGAGGTCTGGCCAGGATGGGTGGCCAGTGGGTGGCCGCAGGTCAGGGCCGATTCGCTCACAAGCGCTTTTGCTACAACCATGCCTACTTGACCCTTTTCGCTTGCGGAATCTCCGATATGGCGGATGTTCCCGCAAATCGCTTGAAACCCTGCAGCCATAATCCGCGAGTCAGCACTGCGCGCTCCCGGGGCGGTTCGCCGGTGGCCGGGACAACCGCGAGGAGCCTGTCCGGGTGGGGGTTGACTTGCGTCGCCCTCACTTCGCTGCTGAGCGGCTGCATCTACATTCCGTCCAAGACCGGCACCGGCCACGTGCTGGTCGTCGGCATCGGCGTGGTCAGCGTCAATGACCGGACCAACCAGGCGCTCGTTGCTACGAGCACGCATGTGCTAGGCATGCAGGTCAGCGACCGGCCCGGACTCAAGTTCGGCCTGGGTTACGCCTCCGGCGTGGTGACAACGGTGAGCGACGGCGCGGAAGACGTGCGCGCCGAGATTTCGCAATGCCCCTTTGGCCCCCTGACGGTCACAGTGCAGAACGCAACTCTCAGTTCGCCAACCAACCAAACTCAAGAGTCCGAAAACCTCACCCCCAAACCCTAATGAACCCCACTCCGCAACCGTCCTGCCCCCGTCCTTGGGCCGGGCTCCTGGCTGCTGCCGGGTGCCTGGTCCTCCCGGCCTGCAACATCGACAAACACACCGTCATCGCCTCCACCGGCACGACGCTCGGCGTCGAGTTGTCCCAGGACCAGGCCACCCAGTCGCCACGGATGAAGGTGGGTTACAATCGCGCCGAGTTGGCGTTGGTACCCTCCAATCGTTCCGCGGAGAAAGACCCCGGCTCGCGACTCGCATCGCTCCTTTGTGAGCATTGTGCGAAAGGCGAGGAAAGCTGCACCAGTCCGGAGAAATGCCAGAAGGTGCTTTGTCAACTCACCCCGGAGGTGCTCAAGAACATCAAAGACGGCGGCGCGGTGGACACCGCCGAAGTGCTCATGGAAATCCGGATGCAGGGCGGCATCCTGTTCAACGGCATCCACGATGCCGGCTTGTACCAGCGCCTGGCCGTCGGCAAGACCGCGGTCCAACAACCGGGCGCCTCCCTGATGTTCGCGCGGGACAAGAAGGGCGAACTGAGTGCCGATGCCGCGACGGCCGTCGAGAAGGCCACCGCGGCGGTCAAGGCCGTGCCGCAAGAACCCACGGATACGCTCTCCCAACGGGGTGATCTGGCCAGGGCTTTCATGGCCGCCGACGACAAGACTCCCTTCGATGAAGCGGCCAAGGAAGCTGGCTACACTGCCGCTACGCCGACGCCATTCCAGCAATTCCTGCTCGACGATGACTTCAAGAGCGACAACGCGGGCAAGCGCTCCGCTGCCGTTGCCCGCCTCAAGGTGCTTACCGAGTCTTTGAAGAACCGGGGCATCGCCGTGAAATGAACCGAAGCCGCAACTCACCCCCATGACAACCCAAGTTGAGCGCATCGACCTCGCCGCGCCGGGGCTCGATCTGAAAAAGGCAATCCAAGACACATGCGACATCAAGCTCGCGGCCGGCCTGAAGCTGGTGGCGACGTTCGTGTTTGGCACGGACTTGTTGCTCATTTTCCAACCCTGACTGCCGGTTGCCGCGACTGATCGCGGATCGGAAAGGCTCCTAACCATCGGAGGGCGTTTCATGTTACGACCGACTTATCTTGGTCGCGGCAAAGTGCGGGTTGGCCCACGCTGGCGCCTCGGAATCGTGGCCGCTTGGTTGCTGCCGCTCAGCCTGGCCGCCGCCGACTTCGCGCCGGACCCCAGCCTGACCAATCGCGTCCAGGCCGTGCCGGCGAACGGCCGGGTGCTGGTGCCGCTGTTGCGTGCCAGCCCGCCGGCCGCGGCCGCCACCAATGAAACACTGGACCTCCAGTTGATGCCGTTCCGCGACGCGCTGACCGGCGACACGCTGCCGGTGCAGATGGCCTTGCCGGGCGTTGTCGAAGCGCCCCCCGCGCTGACGTTGAGCAACGTCCCGGTGGCACCCACAATCGCGCGCCTGGACCTGGTCTTGCTCACCACCGAACCGGCTTCCACCAACGCATTCGAGGGCGCGCTGTTGTTGCGGCAGAACGGCGGCGCCTGGACCCGCCACCCGCTCAGCCTGCGCCGCCGCGCGGTCCCAAAGCCGGCGGTGCTGGTATTGGATCAGAGCACAATCGACGCCGCGCTCGTCCGCCCGTGGGGTGCAAAGGACGATACGCCGTTGGGCAAGTTCACCGTGCGCGTGCGCGAAAAGAGCGGGACCTGGCCGCTGGAAGGACTCAGCGTCCGCCTCGAACAGGTCGCCAAGGCGCCCGCCACGGGTTTCGATTTGCAGCGCTGCCTCGCGTTTCGGGTCAATGACGTGCCGGTCAAAGACCTCGCCTCCTGGCCTCCAGAGACGCCTGCCGCCAAGGAAGGCGAACGCACGATCCCGGCGGGCGGCCAGGCGGTGATCGAAGGCGAATGGCGGGACCTCCGCCCTGGCGAATACCAGGTCACGCTCCGTTTTCAGGCCACCAACTCCGCCGATGACGAAGCCCAGAAACTGACACTGCATTTCCAGGTGCGCCACGGCTGGGTTCGCCCGGTGCTGACGTTGACGCTCGCGCTGGGCTTGTCGTGGTTCCTGACCAAGTTTCTGGCGTTCACCCAAAAGCGGCTGACGCTCCGCCAACGCCTCGAAGCGATCACGTTCGCCTGCCATCCCGCTTACGCGAACCACCCGGCCGCAGTGTGGTCGCGCGCCCTGGTGGCCCAGGCGCGGCGGTTGACCGAGCGGCTCTGGCTGTCCGGCTACGACGCCATCGACGCCAAGCTCAAGCAAGCCACCGCCTTCCTTGAATTGCTCGCGAAGGCCAGTGAGCTCCGCAAACAGCTCGATGCGGCGGGCCTGCCCCGCTTCATCGCCTTCCGGGTCCGGGCGAAGATCGACAACGTCCTCGGTGGGCTCAACAACCGGCAGTTGGACGACGCCTCGCGCCAGCAAACCGCGCAGGAACTCGAGGCATTGAAGGTGTGGCTTCAGGACTCGCTGTTCGTCGAGCAATACCGCGCCGACCTGGGGCGCGACGTGAAGCGCCTCGCCAACCGCGTCGAGCCGGAACTGGTGACCGACGCACCGGCGCGAGCCCGGATCGAAGCGTTGCGGCAAGATTGCGAACTGCAACCCGGCGACGATCTGAAGAAGTTGCTCCAGCGCGAGGAAGCTTACGCGCGGTTGAAGGTGATCTGGGAGCGGCGCCAGTCGCCCGAGTTCGCCACGCTCTGGCCGCACACCGGCAACAGAGAGGAGTTCTTCCAGCTCGCGGACGACGCCGCGTGGCAGCGCCTGAAACAAGCCGACGCCAGCCACCGGTTGACTCTGAAGGCGCCGGCCGAGCCGCAGGCGTACGAAGACATCCGCTTCCAAGTCACGACGGGCGACGCGGACTTGGAGAGCACCTTCCTTTTCCAACACGGCCTCACCTGGGAATGGAACTGGAATTTTCGAGGCGCTGTGCCGACCGCAGACGCGGGCACCGCGCCGGCAGTGGCAGCGATCGACCGGATGCGCCGCGCCATGACCGGCGGTCCAGCCGCGGAGGATCGCCAGGAAACCACGCAGGGCCCGTGGCTGGTTCAATTCGCGGCCGGGGCCGGGACGCTTGCCGCCCGCGTCAAGGTGCGTCGCGGTGGCGAGGAACTGAAGATCGACAGTCCCAAGGTCGCAGTGTCCGATTCGCGTGAGTTCGGCATTTTGCAGGGGTTCGAGGAAATCGAGGTCTGGTCCACCGTCATCGCGCTGCTGCTGGCACTGGTCAGCGGCCTGTCCGCCAAGTTTTTCAACGCGCCGGCCTTTGGCACCGCCGGCGACTACCTGACCTTGTTCCTCTGGGGCGTGGGCGTGGACCAGGCCAAGAACGCCTGGCAGTTTTTTTCGACTTACTCCAACCGCCAATGAGCGGCGTGGCTGGCGAAGCTGCGCTACAGGGCGAGTTGAATCGTCCGCGTTTTTTCGCCCGTGACAGCGGGGGGGACCGCAACCGAGAGCCAGCCTTGGATAGCCTCGCGCAAATTGGCTTCGACCTCTTCCAGACTATCGCCCTGGGTCACACAGCCAGGCAGGGCGGGCACCTCGGTCCAAAAGCCGCCCTCTTCAGCCTCATGCACGATGGCTTGAAGTGTCATGGGACGAGGGTAATCGAACCTGGAAGCGACTCAAGTTCTGCTTTGCCCGGCACCGGCGGATCTCCGATCTCACGTTCACGCCAGCGCACGGGCACCTTACCTCCCTGGCCATCCACATTCGCGGCTAGCGTGGCCTGAGTGGTAGCAGTTGCGTTCGCGCGATCCTTCCGGGCGTGGCGCTGGCTTGGCGCGTTTGCCGGGGCGCGGAATCGCTTCCCGCCGACGCACAGCAATCGATCGAACGCGGCAAGTTCCGGTCTGAATTCGCAGCCGCCGGAGGCTGCCATGCGCGAGCCGGGCATCCGCTTCACGCATACACCCAGGCGCGGTAGCCGGCGAAGTTCCAGAGCAGGCCCACGCCCACCGCCGCCGCCTTGACCGTGTTGCGCGCGACCCAGTCGGCGTCGAGCGCCCGCAGCTTCGGC